>CAXNFS010000042.1:0-15204 GCA_964201235.1 Gemmataceae bacterium
TAAAGCAAAAGAGGCAATAAATGAGGCGAATGAAACCGTAAAAACCGGCCTTCATGCCATGCATGAAAGAGCTGACCCGATACTCGATGAACTAAAAAAAAACCTTAAACCAATTACTGATAGGTTACCCGAATCCGTAAATCATTTTCTGGATTCTGGTGGTTGGTGGTTAGTAATAGGGTTGTTAAGTGTGGTCTTTTTCTTTTGGGCAAGATCGCTTTGGTACAAGATCAAACGATCATTCAGGAAAGGCAACCCCAACAAGAAAAAGCTACTGTTATCATCTGAAAAATGGGCAGCAGGAGAACTATTCGAAGATTTATCTAAAATGACTCCCCCGATCAACAGGCCAGGTAAAGATCGTGTGACCGTGAAAGGAATACCTGCAAGAATATACCTTATTATTATGGCAAAGGCAGGCGGGTCTGGCCCTGATTTAAGCGAAAGCCAATCCGAAACAATACTTGATTATGTACTATCAGGACTAGGTGAAGTTTCGAGCAGAGACTATCCACGAGTAAAGATATGGGAACCGCAATATAGCCCAGAAGGATTCACCCAAATCTTCAATCAAAATATCAGGGTTCCTGAACCCAAGGGCACCAAATCGAATTGGATATTAGCCAACGGCGCAGTGAAAATGGGGCGAGATAAAATCTATCTGGGCATCGCCTTTTTTGCAGATGAGCCAAACCTAGTCCGAAATATAGCAATCACAGGTGATCAATGGCTTGATGTTCTGCGCATTGAAACTCTTGTTTAATAATCCTCTGCCGATTGGGCATCATCATTCTGAGAATTGCGCCAATTGCAAAAAGATTCAACACTGTAAGAAATTACACCGCCCATAATTAGACAAACTAAGCTCATAAAATGCCAACCTGTGATCAGATGCAAAAAAGCTACAATTAAAAGGATAAGAACCGATCCCAATCCTAAAAATGTCAGATCCCTTGTATCGGGATTGAATTCTGCAATGAGTTTCTTGATTGAAAATTCTTCATCATCTTCAGAAACATCTGGACGAACGGTTGGAACTTTTTTAACTTTCGGGCTTGCGGTCTGAGTCGTTTCAATATTAGCCATGGTAGGAACATAAGGAACCGCAATATATTCTTCGTTACGGCCAGCAACCGCTTCTTCCTCAGCTGCCAAAGAAACACGAAGCGCTTTTGCAGCATGAGCAATTTTTGCAGGCCTGTCTGAAACAGTTGGGGAAACCATCTGATCGACTAATGCTGCCAACTCTTCAGGGGCTTCAGGCGTAATGGAACTTAGCGCGGGAAAAACTCCTGATCCTTCTACTTCAGCAGACAATTTCCCTGCGATAGCGCTATAAAGCAATTTACCAACCCGAAAATTCTCTTCTGCCAAGGTCAAATCTTTTACACCAGTAAAGCTTGCTCCACTACTCGAAGGAACAATATTCCCTTCAGGAGAAACCTTAACTTCGGTAGCAATCATGCCAGGAGAAATAAATGCGTTGGCAACCTTTACTATTTTTGGCCCCTTGGGCAGATTCTTGTTCGTTGCAAGAAATATATCCGAATTCGAAAGGTTGCCACAAGGTACAGACTTTTCCTGGGCATGCGCCACAGCAACCATCACGATCGCCATGATTTTTGCAGCGTTTTGGTGCGGTATTTTACCCCTACGAGAGAGAATCATTTCGAGGCTTTCGCCCTCCAGAAATTCTCGGACGATAAAACTATGCCCATTTGATTCACCATTATCGACCAAACCTGCAAGATGCGGGTGCTTTATTTCCAGACCTATTTGTAATTGATCCTGAAACTTCTTATTAGATGAAGGATCTTTTATTACTTCATCTTTGACAAACTGCAGGGCAAACTGTTCGCCTAATGGATTTTGTACTTTCACCCCACCTGCATAGGCTCCCGTTTTTATTATTTCGATCACTTTATAATTTGCAATTTTAAGGGCAGATACTTTCCCAGACACCAACACCACTGCTTGAAATTCACTCAAAAACTTGTTCAAAACCATCCATTTCAAAAACATTTTAACATCGGCAGACTCAGTCCGATTCGCTACAAACCACCGTTGCTTGGCGCCCTCAACATCGCGGGAGGTAAGCAACTTCTTTTCGATAATCGTTTGAATTACTTGGTCAATATTCATTTCTGCACCCAAATCTTATTTGTTAATGCTTTGTTGTTTAATAGGCAATGTTAGATGTTACAACATTTAAACCATTATTTCACAAGAAAAATACTTAGACTTATTGCTAAATTCTCAAATTCCCAATATACCTACCATATTACTTTGGGAGATGTTTTATGCGTCATGTACTTTCAGCTTTAGTTCAAAATCAACCCGGCGTGCTTGCACATATCTCTGGCATGCTTGCTTCGCGCGGTTTTAACATCGAAAGCCTCGCTGTTGGCGAGACCGAAGACAAAAACCTTTCCAGAATGACCTTCGTCGTTCATGGCACTAATGCTGAGCTTGAACAAGTTCGAAAGCAATTGGATAAAGTCGTTACCGCTGTTCGTGTGGATGATATTAGCTCTGAAAATTTCATCGAACGCGACCTAATGCTTATTAAAGTTCAGGCTATGCCAACCCAAAGAGTTGAAATTTCTTTGCTCGTTGAAATGTTTCGAGGTAAAGTTGTCGATATAGGCACCGAAACTCTGGTTATTGAAATCAGCGGACAAGAAACTAAAGTTGTTGCTTTCATTGATCTCATGCGACCCTATGGCATAATTGAACTAGCCCGAACAGGCAGAATTGCCTTGGTTCGTGGCAAAGGCAGCAAAGAGGTTCGAAATTAATGAGCAATCAAGAACTGATTCAATCTTCCACACGGAACCTTAATCCCGAAATTTCTAATACTTTAAATACCCTTACCAAAGGCCAAAGAATCAGAGTTACTCTCAAACTTCGAGTTGGTAGCACTGCAACTTGGATGGCACCTGTTGAAGGCATCTTTAGGCATTTCAATTTCCTCTCAACTGGAATAGCAACCGATCGTATTCCTGAAGACGATATCGTTGTCGTTTGTGTTCATTTCACCAAAGACAACGGCGAACTAAGTAGTTTCACCGTAGATGATCACACTAAAATAGAAAAGCTTTAGGGCTATCTGCTTCGCCAGACTTTTTCTTTGCTAAGGCCCAATGCTGAAGCTTTTTCTTTGATTAATTCGTAAAATCTTGGTGCATCACCTGGGTAACCTGCGGTTGGCACTATTCCAGGAACCTGCTCTGCCCAGTAGGTATTAAACTGCTTCATTAACCTTTCACGCATCCATTTTGCGAGCATACTCGCAAGGCCCACCATGGGGTAATTAACATCCGCCTTGGGAAGAATCTTGAAATTCCAGTTTTGATCCGCACCCAACGATTTGTAATTACTTTCACTTAAGCCCTCCTGCCCCGCAAGAATCAACCCTTTGTTTAAAATGTTTTGTAATGTGGCTGAATAATTATTTTTCCCGCCATGCTTGTCCACATATCCGTAAATGGAATCATTCTGCGAAAAGTTTGATTCAAAATGCCTGAAGATATTTATCATCCCTTTGGAAAGAACCGCACCTTTGTTGTCTTCTTTTTCAACAACCTCATTGAATGCCAGTGAGGGCAGGATGAAAAATCGACAATCAAATGATTCGAACCCGGCCTCAGCAAAATTCAAACTGCTCAAGGAATGAAGGGCATCCGAGTCGATGCCTGGAAGGAAAGTATTTTCTTCGGGTTTAAACCAAGATTCTTGGGCTAGATCAGTTGTCCCAAAAACAGACTTTTCATTAAGCCAGGCCCCAAGTGTTTCCTTGGTTTTAAAGAATGAAGCGACAGTTTTTTCTAACCCTTCGAGGCCTTCCTTCGCATAGGCTTTTTTCGAATCATCCACCAAGGGCTTCGAGTCCGGTTTTTTCTTGGCAGATCGAGAAAGGGTTTTAAAAGCTTCAACCCAATCGCCCTCGCCCTTCCACTTAGCCATTACTCCTGCCATTACAAATGGGCCTAGATTTGGGCCATAGCCGGCTTCATCCATTCCTACCACCCATGTCGGCGTCGCACCCTGAAATTGGCTCATAAAGTTCTCGAAGTCTTTCTAAAATTTTGTAGTTTATTTAATAACACAAGGAGACCAACAATGCTTAGTGAAAACATATTCTTAAAAATCATCTCGAAAGCAATTCCAGTAAACATAATCCATGAGGATAGTGAATGCATTGCATTTAACGATATAAATCCGCAAGCGCCTGTTCATATTCTTATAATTCCAAAAAAAGAAATAAAAACGCACGCTGATTTAACGCCAGAAGACGCCCAACTCATGGGGCATCTTCATCTGGTTGCAACCAAGATTGCAAAAGATCTTGGGCTGGAAAAAGGCTATAGGTTGGTCATTAATTGCAAAGAAACCGGCGGGCAGACTGTGCCCCACATTCATATGCATTTACTAGGTGGCAGAAATCTAGGTTGGCCACCAGGTTAATTCGCCAATAAAGCTTCGATTTTTTCCTGTGCTAAAAGGCCATCCTTCTCCAATAGCAAAATTGATTCACCAATTTTTTCCTGATACGCAAGTTCTGTTTTAGAAATGTCATTAATCTCTAAAATATCATCGGGCAAAACAACATACTTAATCAAAGGGTCTGATTTATCAAGTTCGGAGGGCTTAAGAAAATAAGCCCTCGAATGTGTTCTCATAACTTTTGTACCCGTTTGCGAATCATGCGTGTAGGCAAATTTCCTGCCACACTCTTCCACAAACTTTGTTTGCATGATTGATTTCCCTTTGTATCCATCAAATGAAATACCGCAGATATCCGCCAAGGTTGGCGCTAAATCAACATCCTGAAAATATCCCATTCGCCTTTGCCCACCCTTACGAGCCTTAGGCTGATAAATCAAAAATGGAAGGTGTGCAAATTCACTGTAAAGCCATTCTGGCTTGGTGCCAAAAACCCCATGCTGCGAAGTCGCACTTCCTCTATCTGATGTTATTATGACGCTAAAATCTTCCTCGCCATACTTCTCTTGAATTGAAGCCACCATCGCACCCAACATATCATCCACCGCAGCCCAAGCGGCGGCACATCCTGCTGCCAGCGCCAGGTATGTTTTATCATCGCTTGGCTTAAAATCTTCTCCAGGATTTAGTAATGGTGCAGGAAACTCCTCATCTTCTGCAACCTCTTCGCGATTAAGAAAATAATCCTGCAACTCTTCCTGAACGGGTCCTAAAAAGTCTTTCCCTGCATCCCACGGTGGAAGCACTGAAGGCACCTCAATCCAAACCAAAGAGTTTTGATCCTGTTTTTTAAAACTGGCTGATTCAATCATTGCCTGATGATAAGCAAGCGGGCTCGAAGAATTAGATCTTAGCAATGTTTTATTGGTAAAATTGGAGGAGAAGCTTAAGCTTAAAGTATCTTTATCCGAGCCTATAAAGTCGGTGATCCAACCATTATGTTTTAAAGTTTCAGCCCAACTTGGCAAATTGATTGGTAAATGATGTGGCGTTTGAAAATCCCCACTAAGCCATACTTTTCGTATTTCACCCTCTTCGTAACTACTGCAATAATAATGATCCAAAACCAGACTTTGTGCTGCAATGACATTCATATTTGGCATTTGAGTCCAATTATTGCCATAACATGGCAGAAAAGCTGTATTAGCCCCTTTTAAAACAATAATGAAGGCTTTCATAATAATCGTTAATAACCAGATGAAAAAAAGTTAATTGTAACACCAATCAAAACATACAATTACAATTATAATGTCTTTCACATAGTTTAGTTAAAAGCAAACTGAAAGGTTTGAATCAAAAGTGGCTGGATTGTAAACGAATCGAGAATTTATAACTCAAAGTAATTTTAATGAAAAACCAAGGAGCACAGCCAACAAGACCTTGCGCTTTCTCATCATTTAAGTGGAAACTTTATTAAAGTAATAGCCGCCAAAATTCCAGCAGTTAATCAGGGGTAAAAAGCATTGGTTCAGGATCCAGTTATACAGGAAATGATTTTCGATGACCTTAAAGGCATCATCACGGGAAAAATCCTGATCGATGCCCTGTCGATAAAATTATATTCCTGTGACGCTTCGCCTTTTGAAGTCACTCCTCTTGCTGTTGTTATTCCTAATAATGAGGAAGAAGTAAGCGCATTAGTAAAGTATGCATTTGAAAAAAAAATCCCTCTGATTCCCAGGGGTTCGGGAACGGGAACTAGTGGCGCAGCTCTTGGAAATGGAATCGTCATCGATCTATCCCAAAATTTCAAAAACATTATCAGCCTTGAGGATGGAATTCTTCATGCTGAATGCGGTGTAACAATTAAACAGCTTTCTGATTTTATTACACACACCCAATTCAGAATTCCCTCTGCGCCTTGGAATGAAGAACGCTCGCTAGGAGGATGGTTATCTTCGGATGCCGCCGGCCCTTTCCTTCTTGCGGACAAACACCCGAGGCATTATGTCACTGCATTAAAAGTCGTTTTAGATGATGGCTCGATAAGTTGGATTGAATCACCAACCCTAGAAAGTGAACCTGCGAAGGAAAAAGTATCCCGCATGGAAATCCTACAAGAGGGGTTTTCCTTTATTCTAGAAGAACAAAAAGAAGAATTACTCGCAGCTTTTTCCACATTGCCTTTCCCACATGGAAACTACAACCTAAGCGAAATAATCAAATCCAAGAATAAAGATATGCACCAAGTTTTTTTGGGGGCGGAAGGAACTCTGGGTATTATTCTCGCTGCGAAAATCCGTGTGATCGAAAAAATCAAAACCCCTCAATGGGGGCTTTATTGCTTTACCACGCTTCAGGAATGTCTGGAGGCTTCCCACTACGCCTTACAACATTCGCCCGATCTTTGCGATATTCTTGAACATCGTTTTTTCAGCCTTGCCAAAGCTAACGATAACCTTTGTGCAGAATGGATTCATCCAGACACCAACGCTGTTTTACTTGTGTGTTTTTCAGGGGTCAATCAAAACACATCCCTGGCTGCATTTGAAAAATCAATCTCCGCCACAGGCGTTATACCTATACGAACTTATCAATGCTTAGATGCTTTAACGCCCAACCCTTGGAGGCTTAGGGAAGTCGCATTAAAAGCACTAGCCCGAGTTAAGGGCCCTGAAACATTTCTGCAGTTCATCGATGATTTGGTTTTGCCAAGAGAAAATCTCGGACTGTTTCTTGAGCAACTTACCACCGTTTTAAAAGATCATGAATCAACTGCGATATACGCCATTTGCCCCGGTACAGGCCAGGTACAACTTAGGGTGCTGGGCACGCCACAAAAAAGAAAAGAGAGCGCAAGGCTTTGGTCATTAGCAGATAAAGTTTATGGGCTGGTGCAAGATTTTGGTGGGGCTTTATCCTGTCAGGAAGCACTGGGTTTATCGCGTTTACCCTGGCAAGCGAAAATCTCTGCGGGGGTGCTGCCCTCCCTTCGAAAAATCAAAGATTTATTTGATCCATACAACCAATTCAATCCCGGAAAGGTTGTGGGAACTTCTTCTGAAATCCCAATTTGGCCCTTTCGAAGCCTAGGCGACCTTGAAAGCCAATCAGAACCAAACACCGACTCTGTAATCAATTTACAACCCATACTAAAATGGAAAGAAAACTCGCCATTAATTGAATCCTCGCATTGCAATGGATGTGGGCTTTGCAGAACCCAAAGTAGTGCAAAAAGAATGTGCCCCACCAACCGGGTGATTAAAAATGAACACGCAACCCCCAGAGCCAAGGCAAACCTAGCCCGAATGCTCTTGGGTTCCCCTAAAGAACAACAGTTATTCAGCTCTGAAGAGATGCGGGATATTTCCGATTTATGTATCAACTGCAGAATGTGTGCAATCGAATGCCCTTCCCATGTTGATATTCCAGGCTTAATGCTAGAAGCAAAAGTTGCCAATGTTGAAATGCATTCCATCGAGAGATCGGATTGGGTTTTATCCCGTACCGAACTTTTTTCATCCTTAGGCAGTATGCTTGCGCCTCTTTCAAACTTGATAATGGGAAATATCTTTTCAAGATGGCTGATCGAAAAACTGTTTGGGATTTCGCGATTAAGAAAGATTCCTCCTTTTACCCGATCAAACTTCATTAAGCGGGCCAAGAAAAAAGGTTGGACAAAAAAACCCTCTCCTGCAAAACCAAAAGTTGCCTACTTTGTTGATATCTTTGCCAATTACCATGACCCCTCCATTGGCGAAGCCATTGTTGCTATCCTGCATCACAACGGAATCGAAGTTCATGTTCCTGAAGGTCAAGTGGGGTGTGGTATGGCGCCACTGGCCCAAGGAGATATTGATTACGCAAGGGCCGCCCTACGGCAAAATGTCAGAATTTTTGCTGATTTAGCTCGTGAAGGTTATCCCATCATTTGTTCGGAACCCACCGCTGCGCTTTTTTTCAAGCAGGATGCCGGGCGACTTTTAGAAGATCCCGATGTGGATTTAGTCGCTAGCAAGGTGGAAGAATTTACCAGCTTCCTTTGGAACCTCCATTTGCAAGGGCTTCTAAAAACTGATTTCGCCCCCGTCGACTTAAGAGTCGGGCAACATGTGCCTTGCCATCTCAAAGCTTTGGGCCAACCTTTGGTGACTTCACAACTTCTTGGGCTGATTCCCCAACTCCATCTCGAAGCTTTAACTGATTCTTGTTCAGGAATGGCAGGAACTTTTGGACTTAAAGCCGCTAATCTGAGCCTTTCAAAGAGCATTGGGCAGCCAATGCTTAGCCATCTTGAAGAATCAAATTTGGTACTGGGAACCACCGAATGCAGTGCATGTAGAATTCAAATGGAGGATGTTGGAAACAAACAAACCTTGCACCCTGCACAATTGTTGGCACTTGCTTACGGCTTAATGCCTGGATTATCGAAAATGGTGCCCAAGCTTGCGGAAAAAAGGTTAGCATGATTAAAATTTTCGTTGTATTCTTTGCAGGGGCGCGAGATATTGTGGGCCAAAACCGCTTGGAAATGCAAATACCCGCCTCTACTAATATTGCAGAACTAAGAGCGATACTAATGGCAAAATTTCCTAAGCTTGAAAGCCTAGCTACCAGAGCGGCCTTTGCGGTAAACGAAATATTAGTACTTTCGGATACTCTGCTTGTCGAAAATGATGAAGTAGCATTTTTACCAGCAGTCAGTGGTGGATAAGGTTTAATGAGCATGCGAATCAAATTAACGAATGAGCCTATTGCGCACGAAGAAATGGTTGAAAATTGTCGAACCAAGTCGGCCGGGGCGATCGTACTTTTTCTCGGAACTGTCAGACAAATTACTGGAAACGAGCAGACTTTGTTTCTGGAATATGAAGCCTTTGCTCCACTTGCTGAAAAAACATTGCTTGAAATCGCTGAAGAGGCTACTTCCAAGTGGGGCATTCAAAACATTGAAATTATTCACCGCTTGGGCATTCTTCATCCCGGTGAAACAAGTATTGCTGTTTGCGTAAGTTGCCCCCATCGGGCCGATGCCTTTGGTGCCTGTCAGCAAATAATGAATAAGATAAAAGAAGTGGTTCCGATTTGGAAAAAGGAAACCAGCCCCAAAGGTGTGTCTAACTGGATTCATCCTAAAAATTAAACCAAACGATCAATGAGCCTTGGAAACCAATGAATCCCCTACCAATACACGACCCCCTCATTAATAAAGATCTTTCTCAAATTGCAAGCTCTGGCAATCTCGTGGATACTTTTGGGCGGATCCACAATAATCTTCGTATTAGTGTTACCGACCGCTGTAATTTACGCTGCGTTTATTGCATGCCTGAAGATGTCCAATTTCTCGATAGCAAAGAACTGCTCTCCTTTGAAGAAATAACTGCCTTTGTAAAAATCGCAGTATCCCGGGGAGTCAATAAAGTAAGGCTTACAGGTGGCGAGCCTCTCCTACGCAGAGATCTTTCGACCTTGGTGGGGTTCCTATCACAGATAAATGAAATTAAGGACCTAAGCCTTACCACCAACGGGATGTTGCTTAAAAGCCAAGCTGTGGCGTTAAAACAGGCAGGTTTAAACCGCATCACTATTAGCCTCGACACCTTGCTCCCTGAGCGATTTAAGGATCTTTGTAAAAGAGATGGCTTAGAGCAAACACTTGAAGGTATCGATGCAGGCATAAATGCAGGATTTCAAAGTATCAAATTAAACACTGTTTGCATTAAGGGGATCAACGACGACGAAGTAGTAAGCTTGGCGAAATTTGCCCGCGAGAAGCAAATAGAAATTCGATTCATTGAATATATGCCTATAGGGGCCAACCCTTGGGAAAAGGCCAAAGTAATGGTTGCCCACGAAATCCTCGAAAAAATCGACAAAGAAGTTGGTCCATTAGTGCCTGCAACCAATTATGACCCAATGGCGCCCGCCATGGAATTTGTTTATGAAGATGGCAAAGGAAAAGTGGGCATAATTGCCTCGGTATCCAAACCCTTCTGCCAAAGTTGCAATCGGATTCGAATAACTGCTGAAGGCAAGTTGCGAAACTGCCTCTTTGCCCTAGAAGAAATAGACATTAGGCCATTTCTTAGACCACAGGTGGATGTAGATAGCATTTTAAGAATGTTAGAAACGAGTGTTATTTCTAAATGGGCCGGCCATCAGTTTAATTCAAAAGAATTTATTAAGCCCTTAAGAACCATGCATGCAATTGGGGGCTAAATCTAGCGCCTCTGCCAAGATGATTCTGCAAGAGTTTTATCCCATGTCGTTTCGACATAAGACTTTACATCGACCAATGGAGTTGCTTCCTTAACTTCGTCAAGTTCAACTCTGAAGTCGGCTTCAGAAGGTGTTGCGGCGAGATCAAACCATTGAATCTCGTTTTCCGTCATAGTTCCCAAACCCAACCAATCAACAACTTCAATCTCATCTCTTCCGATTACTGTAACCACAGAAGTTGGTGTACCATCAAAAAAATGAACCCTACCCGAGTTATCTTGCTTGTGAAGATAAAAACGACGAACCCTATGGCCAGGGATTCGCGTAAGAGGATCGTCCTTACCTTTTAAAGGGAAGAACTTCATATCAATCATTTTTTCATTGCAACCCTGTAAGTACTTACCCAAACCAAGCAAACGCTGGCCGTGCTTACAAAGTGCGTCAATTGCGAGTTCAGCAGCAGTCCCATCGGGCCATAAAATATTATAGCCTTCAAAGGGAATCTTTTCTTCCAAACGATCTTTGGAAGGGTCTCTTCGAAACATTAGGGTTAGCGTTCTCGCCATCCACATCTCTCAACTTAGACATTAAGTGATAGTTTAGAACCGTCTCCAAACTAAATCTTGCTAGCCCAAATATAACAAAAACAAGAATACATGTAAATAATTTCTTTACATTAAATCAGATAGCATAACAAGATACGGAAATTTTATGGTGAATAATTGGAATGACTAGTAAAATCCATTTTAAATACCACAACTTTTGATCGTTTGTACACTATAGCTAAAACAGGGAAGGCTGAGAAGAAGTATCATCTTCTGCGTTTTCTTTGATGGGCTCTTCCTTTCCTAGAAGGCTATAAGCCTTACTAGTAGCGATGCGTCCGCGGGGAGTTCGAATAGTGAATTGCTCTCTAAGCAGATAGGGTTCGATTTCATCACTGAGTGTATCGACCGGAAGATTCATGGTAGCGCTTAAAGCTTCGATACCAACTGGGCCCCCTGCAAAAACTCCGATAAGTGTTTCCAAGTATCTGCGATCTTGTTTATCTAATCCCGCTCGATCAACTTCTGCCATCGCTAACGCTGTTTTAGCAATCGCCAAATCAATGCTCCCATCTCCTTCACTTGCAGCAAAATGCCTAGTCCACCACAATCTAGAATTAGCAATTCTCGGGGTCCCACGACTTCGAATAGCGATCTCTTGAGCTGCCTCTTCCGTAATTGGTGTGTTTAATTTCTTGGCATTGATCATAAGAATTTCTGCAAGTTCCGCAGGCGAATAAAACTCCAAATGCTCATGCATTTTAAAGCGGTCACGCAATGGACTCGAAAGCATCCCACTGCGAGTGGTTGCTCCAATCAAAGTAAAGCGCTTTAACTTTAGGCTGATCGTTCTGGCATTCATGCCCTCGCCCAAAACGATATCAACACGAAAATCTTCCATTGCAGGATAAATAAACTCCTCAACCGTTCTGGGAAGGCGATGAATTTCATCAATGAAAAGAATCGACCCCTCTTCCAAGTTGGTTAAGAAAGGAAGAAGGTCCGCTGGTTTCGTCAAAGCCGGCCCAGAGGTTAGCTGCAATGCCGTACCCATTTCATTTGGTAAAACGGTGGCAAAGGTCGTTTTCCCCAAACCCGGGGGGCCATCGAAAAGCATGTGTGAAAGCGGTTCCTTTAGTTTCTTACATGCCTTTAACACTATCTGTAATCTTTGCACTACCGCCTTTTGACCAATCACCTCTCGCAACCAACGGGGGCGTAACGCCGAATCATGTTCTTTCGGGTCCTTTGATGCATCGGGCTGAAGTATCGGTTGTCGAGCCATAATTTAATCTTTCAATTCCAAATCAGGAACCTTTGAAAACAGCATTGATCGCATCTTCAACAGAGGCAGGCACCTTGCCCGATGCAATTAATTTATCGATGCGTAGTCTGGCCTCGGAAGGCCCCAAACCAAGCGCCATTAATGCGTTAAACACATCTGCAAAAATCTTGTCATTACCTGTATCTGGGCCACCTGAAATGGCTTTCAACCCTCCATGGGCCAAAGCAAAGGTAGCAACTTTTTTGCGCAACCCCGCAACAATTTTTTCCGCCATCGCTGGCCCTATCCCAGGCAAAGTTGTTAACCATTTGGTATCCGAACGCTGGATGGCGTCCGCAATCTGGTCGACCGGCATAGCAATAACCCGAATTGCTTTACGGACTCCGATGCCATCCACAGTACAAATAAGCTCAAAAAAGCTCATGTCAGATTCATGAAGAAAGCCCAACAATCTTGGGATCATGCGCCCTTGCTGAACGGGATTACCCTCAAAAAAATGAAGGGTATGAAGAGATATTTCCTGCCCTATACGATCTTGTATCTGCCTGCGGACCAATTCGGTAACTAGGACTTGATATTCGAAAGCCCCAACTTGAATTCGTGCGTCTTCTTCTTCGGCCTTGTTCAATATGCCGGTGATCTTGCTAATCATAAAAGCTCCGGCTTCTCTATGGAAATTGCATGAATATGAGTAAGGCCGATAGCCATGGCATCTGCAACATCGGAAGGTTCAGGCAAATCTACCAGCCCTAATTCCCTTTGAATGGCCCATTGCACTTGCAACTTCCCTGCCCTGCCACTGCCCGTCAAAGATTTCTTAACTCGGGTAGGATTATAACTGGTGACAGACAATTTATATTGGGCAGCAGCAAGGAGAATTACCCCCCTGGCGTGAGCCATTAAAATAGCAGTGCGGGGATGTTTATAATGGGAAAACAATTGTTCCACAGCCATGGATTGAGGTTTAAATTGTTCGATAATTTCCATCAAACTTTCGTAAAGGGAAGCTATCCGAACATGGAGTAATTTACTTCCCGAATCTTTGGTGGAAATGATACCAGCTTCAAGAAGCTTGGCGCCCTGCCCAATTTTCTCCAAAACCGAATACCCAGTAACCTGTAAACCGGGATCAATCCCCAGAACTCTTGTAAAAGTCTGAGGCTGTAATTCACGGATATTTGAAGAGGCAATCGCCATAAGTTCTTCCATGAAAAGCCAATTAAAGGCTGTTTAAGGCCCAACGCGCCAGCCGGTTTCTCCGGGCCGATCTTCCAAAGTAATGTTTAACTCGGTCAGCCTTTTACGAACCAGATCAGCCAAGGCAAAATTCTTTGCCTTCCTGGCCTCGGCCCGAATATCAATTAGGAGAGTCATCACCCCATCCATCAACTGATTATTACCTTGAGCGGTTGCAGCTTCTTGTGGTTCAAGAAACAGTCCAAGAATCTGAGTGATTTCCCTGAAAACACTAACTGCAGTAAGGAATTCAACCTTGGCTTCGGGATTGGCCTCGGGGGTTTCAATCTTCGATTGATCTGCAAAGCGATTTAAAGCATTCAGAAATTCATGCAAGGTACCCAGCGCACCGCCAGAGTTAAAATCGTCTGAGAATGCATCCAAAAAAGCATCTCGAAGCTTGTAAATTTCACCAAGAAAAGCTGAAAGCCCCTGAGGAGTAGGCTGGTGCTTTAACTTACCAATAACCTGATAAAAGCTATTACCACTGATGCGTTTAACTCGATCAAAGAACCGATAAAAAGATTCAAGAGACCTACGCAGTTCCAGTAAGCGATCTTCGCTATATTCAATTGGGCTGCGATAATGCGATGTTAAAAGCAAATACCTAAGGGTTTCGGGCTGATGCTTTTTCAACAACTCGGTAACTACGATTTCATTACCTTCGCTCTTCGACATTTTCTTATCGCCCGTCTTCATCAACCCATTATGAAGCCAGTATCGGGCAAAGGTTTTTCCTGTGAATGATTCGGATTGCGCCAGTTCATTTTCATGATGGGGGAACTGCAAATCCAGCCCTCCCCCATGCATATCAAATGATTCGCCCAATAATTTCATGCTCATGGCAGAGCATTCGATATGCCAGCCTGGCCTTCCAGATCCCCAAGGGCTATCCCACATCGGTTCGCCTGGCTTAGCGCCTTTCCATAGCGCAAAGTCACCGGGGTTTCTTTTTCGTTCGTTAATTTCAATCCGGGCACCCGCCTCAAGTTGTTCGGGATCTCGGTTGCAAAGTTTTCCATAATCTTCATCTTTGGAAACATCAAAATAGACATCGCCCATCGATGCGTAAGCAAATCCTTTTTCGATCAAGCCGCCGATCATCGATTGAATTTCGCCAATATAATGCGTCGCTCTGGGAAAGTGATCAATGCCCGTAACTTGAAGTTTCTTAAGATTGGAAAGATAATCAGCAGTCACCCTTTCAGCGAGCTCAGTGACCGTAGTATTCTGTTTTTTTGATTCGACGATAAGTTTGTCATCAACATCGGTGATGTTAACAACAAAGTTGACTTGATAATCAAGATAAGAAAGGTAGCGCTTAATGGTATCAAAGATGACGGGGCCAACCATATGCCCAACATGGCTTGGTTTGTAAACCGTGGGGCCACAAACATACATGCCAACCTTACCGGGTTGCATTGTTTGAAAATCTTCTTTTTGGCGTGTTAGCGTATTGTAAACTTTAATCTG
>CAXNFS010000043.1:0-15094 GCA_964201235.1 Gemmataceae bacterium
ATGCTGAGAAGCCCTCTCGTTGGGTTCCTGGATTAGCCATGTTTAGCTTCTTTCAGCAAATGAAGCCTAAGAATGTTCAGTGCCATCTTAGCAGTACGGCTTTGAACTTCGTTGCGATTGCCGAACCATTGATTGGTTTCGGAATGCGAACCACCCTTCCAAGCGAGCGCGACAAACACTTTGCCTTCAGGAAGATCTGGGCTCAGCCCTCCCGGCCCTGCAACACCTGTGGTTGCCAGAGCGAAATCCGCACCAGTTCTTTCTCTGCAACCTTCCGCCATGGCAAGCGTAACTTCTTTGCTGCAAGCGCCAAATTGCTCTAACAATTCTGCGGGAACACCCAGAGCGCTTTTTTTTACATCGTTGGTGTAGGTAACAAAGCCTCCCAGATATCTGGCAGACGATCCGGGGACTTTAGTAAATTTGGAAGCTAGCACTCCGCCGGTGATGCTTTCTGCGGTGGCTATTGTTTTACCTGCCTTTTGCAGCATTTGATGCACAACATCTTGAAGCTCTTCCTCTTCAACGCCAAAAACCAGTTCGCCTAATCTTTCACGGATGATTGCTTCTGCAGGCGCTATCTTCTTGAACGCCTCAGCTTCGTTGTCTGCGCTTGCAAGAATGCGCAAAGAAATAACTGCATCGGATGCGGTGATGCCTACTTCGGGGTCGTTGCCTCTTTTGGTGATATCGAAAAGTTTTTCTTCGATTGCGGATTCGCCTAAGCCGAAGGTGTTGATCTTGCGCTGGATCAAAACCCCTTGTGCTAATCCAAGTTCGATAAGCCTGGTTTTAAGCCAAGCTCCGAACATGGATTTCATTTCTCGAGGAACCCCAGGAAAGGCTGCGATATAAGATTGCTTAGCCTTCATCCAAATTCCGGGGGCAGTGCCGGCTTCATTGGGAATTGGTTCTGCACCCTTGGGAAAGAAAGCCTGCACCTTGTTGCGATCAGGGCAGGCCCTGTTTCGCTTGGTGAACATTTCAACAATGGTATCCCAAGAGGGTGGATGAAATTCGAGAGGCTGGCTGATAAGCTTTGCAAGAACTTCGCGGGTCAAGTCATCTTGTGTTGGCCCTAATCCACCCGAAGCAATCACCAATTCCGCCCGTTGCGATGCGATATCGAATGCTTGAAGGTTCGCATCGAAATCATCCGCAATGGTGGTATGCCAGCCTACGGCAATTCCCATTGCTGCAAGCTGAATACTTAGCCATTGGGAGTTGGTATCGAGGTTCTTACCACTGGTTAGCTCGCTGCCAATGGAGATGATCTCCGCTTTCATGACTGGCTTGCCCCTGTTGCTGGTTCATCAAAGGAAACTTCAGAATGTTCAGGTAACTTCAGGGCGAAAAAGACTGCTGGAATAAACAGCATACCTGATATCACCAGCGACATGTTGTAATCGATCGAGGTGGCCATGCCAAATATTATGGTACCAATGGCTGCAGAAATACGGCCGATGTTGTAGCAGAACCCTGCGCCTGTGGTTCGTAGCAATGTAGGATAAAGCGGCGGAAGGTACATGGTAAATAAACCAAACACCCCTTGCGTCAGCCCCATGATGGGCAGGCACCAGATTATTACCGAAGCTGGCCTTTCGATTCCATAGGTGAAAATCAAACCGAGGGTGTAAGCCAAGCACATCGCAGCAATTGTTTTGCGATACCCATACATGGTGGCAAGCCAGGCTGCTAGAAAGTTGCCTGCAACTGCGGTTGTATTCATGATAAGAAAAGCGAATGCAATAGCGCGCTTGCGTGCTGCTTCGCCTTCAACCGGATTTTCTTCGATGAGTTTTTGAAACTCAGGCAGCTTGCCATATTGTTGTGGGGCCCAGAATTGAAATGCCCAATGGCCTGTCAGTGAAAAGCCACAAACAAGAATAGTAAGGATGGTGGTGCGAAGTATTTTACCTTTGAACAGATCAGTAATTCCCGGGGTAACAGTATTTTTCTTGGCTTCGTGCCATTCCTCAGGTTCGGGTACATGCTTTCTTATCCAGAAGGTGATGAGTGCTGGAAGCAACCCCACCAAGAATAGTGCACGATCATTAAAGTTGGTTACATCAATGCCAAGGATATTTACACTTTCAGGAAGAATGGTGCGAGCGAGTCCAAACATGGTCGCAACTACCACGCCGAAATTCACACCGCTCTGCAGTACCGCAGCCATCCAAGGCCGCCACTTTGCAGGCCATGTTTCTGAAAGCATGGAAGCGCCAACAGCCCATTCGCCACCTATGCCCAATGCAGCAAGGAAACGGAAAATCATCAAGTGCCACCAGGTGGTTGCAAAGCAGGAAAGCCCGGTGAACAATGCGTAGGTAAGAATCGTGAAAATGAGTGCACGGGATCGCCCCATCACATCACCTATTCTGCCAAAGAATCCACCCCCGACTGCCCAGCCAAATAAGAATGCTGCCTGAATGTATCCCATGTGCTCGCGCACTGAGGGGTCGGATTGTTCGGTGTGAAGTAGCGCTGCAACAAAGCTTGCTGCCACCAAGGTATAAAGATGCATGTCGAGGCCATCGAACATCCAGCCTAACCAAGCTGCAGCCCCCGATTTAATTTGTTGCGGGGATAAATCCCTTAGTCTGGTGTTATCTGTTGGCAAATGCTTGTTGAATGCGCCCACTCTATCCCCACAGTACGGTAAGTTGAACCAATGGTATTTAAACCAATATCGTAACGGAACTCACAGCAATGGCACGAACATTTTTCATCTTCCGAGAAAAACTCACCAAGTATCCGGGGATGGTCTGAAATTTCTTGGCAGTTCCATTTCTATCAGAGTACGATGCATTCGCTTTGTTCCCTCCTGAACTTTCCTTTTTAAAGGTGTAACCATGGCGAAAAATTACAAGGTCGCAGTCATCGGTAGAACAGGCAAAGGCGCCTATGGCCATGGCTTGGATGTCGTTTGGAAAACTATTGATAACATCGAAATTGTCGCAGTTGCAGATGAAAACGAAGCGGGCAGAAAAGCTGCCCAGACACGCCTAGGCGCCAAGAATGCCTACGCGGACTACAAGCAGATGCTCGAAAAAGAAAAGCCCCAGATCGTAAGCGTTGCAGATCGCTTTTTAGATCAACATCGCGATATGGTGATTGCTTGTGCGGAAAATGGCGCCAGTATCTTTCTGGAAAAACCCATGGCAACTACCCTCCAAGAAGCAGATGAAATGATCACCGCCTGCGAAAGGCATCATGTGAAACTTGCAATCGCCCACCAAACCCGCTATAGCCCTAGAATGCTGCAAATCAAAAAAATGATCGCTGACGGAGTGCTAGGCGACATTTTAGAAATGCATGGCAGAGGTAAAGAAGATACCCGAGGCGGCGGCACCGATCTCATGGTGCTTGGCACCCATATCTTCGACCTCATGCGCTACTTCTCTGGTAATCCCATTTCTTGTTATTCAAAGATCCGTTTCGAAGATAAACCCGCTACCAAAGAAAATATCAAAGATGGTGGCGAAGGAATGGGCCCCGTTCTTGGTGATAACATCAACGCAAGCTATGCTTTCGAAAATGGCGCCTTTGCTACTTTCGGATCTCACAAAGCCAAATTCGGTTCAGGTAGTAGATTCGGGTTACACATTTATGGTTCCAAGGGGGCGGTTCATGTAGCAACCGGCGGGCTTGGCTCTGCTTGGTTTCTGGATAACCCTTCTTGGTCGCCTATCAAGGGTAAGGTTCAATGGCAGGAAATTACCAGCGAGGGCGTAGGAAAAGTTGAACCCATCAAAGATGGCGGCTTGGGGATGGGCAATACTTGGATCGTTAAGGATCTTATCGAAGCAATTGAAAAAGATCGCCAGCCTCTTGGTAGTGCTTACGATGGCAGGGGTGCATTGGAAATGATCATGGCGGTGTATGAATCATTCAGAGTGGGTGGCGTAGTTTCATTGCCTTTAAAAAACCGCAAGCATCCACTCACGATGGTTTAAAGGTAAAAGAAAACCCCACCCACTTCAACGAGGTGGATGGGGAGGTCATCTTCAAGACCCATAGACTGCGTTCCATGGGTCTTTTATTAGCTGTGGATTTCAGGCCGCTGGTTACAAATCCCTTGTTCTTAATAGCGGACAATGAACTCGCAAATCAAGCGGTTGTCTATTAAATCCTTTTGGTTCGAAAGCGGAAATTCCCAAGCAAAGCCAGTTTCTACATTAGTGGAAAGCCGCGCTTTCATACCCAAAGCCAAGGTAACCAAATTGTGTCCAGCCATCCCGGTGGTGCCGAGGTTAAGCAAGCCATCCCCTTCGCCAAGGGAATTGGGTTGTCCCCAATCTCCGCCACTGTTGTAACCAAACCAGTTCACTTCAGCAAGAGGGTAAAGCCAGCCAAAAAACTGGCGATCGATATGAAAACTATTATAAAAAAAGGAGCTGCTATATTTGTCTTCAAAACCAAATTGGTAACCAAATGTATTCAGCACATGCCATGAGTCGCCGAACTCCTTGCCTACTGTGGTAAAGGTTGTCATGACTCCGCTGCCATGGTTTTGGAATACAGCAGCGTAACCCATGTTCGGTTCCACCAAAAAACCAGCGGACCAAAGAAACTGGTTTTCCACATCACGAGCGAGCAAGTATCTCAAGCCATAGCTCATGTTTAACAAACCACTACTGTTTCCAAGACTGCCTGAGTGAATGTTAGCAATACCATCTTTGTCAGCGATAAGGGTTAACCTTTCGGTAAGGGCTAGATGGATCTGGGCGGCGTAGACCTGAAAATTACCACCAGCTAATTCATTTTCGGAGGGAATAACATCGTTAATAAACAAGAAGCGTATATCGGTTATGGAACGCGGATCTTTGGATAGGACTGGGTTACTGATTGGCCCAATAAAACCAGGAAACGCTCGATCGCTATCGAGAAAGCCCCTGCTCACTGGAGCATCGTCTATCGATATTGGGGCTCGGGTTTCTGCCGGCGCTGGCGCCGTTAATGGTGCCAGATTGAGTGGTGTTGGGGACTGGGCAAAAGCTGTACCAGCCAAACCGGTAATCACCATCAAACCTGAAAGGAATCTGAGTCTTGTCATGATTTCAACCTTAAATAAATACAGCTCAGGTCCTTGAAGTATTCAATTTCCTGAATGGGTTATATGCTTTGTTTGCAAAGTTTGGGTAATCCCAAATGTAATAATTAAATCGGAAATACTTATGTCATTATTAAGGCTAAAGTTAAAGTTTTATTGTGAAGTTTTGTTTTTCATTTACCCAGTTTTCCTCGTTTCTCAGCAAGAGGAAAAATCAAAGGGGTCAGGTCTCTTTTTCGGGCGGGGCATAGGTGCTGGCTTTCAGATAATAGCGAATGAATTGCTAATTGAACCAACCTGCTTCATTTGGAATTGCTGGTAAACTAGGGGGAAAAGAGACCTGACCCCTTTGATTAGTGCTCGAAATTGCTTTTACATTGGTTTTTATGCTAACATGATTGCTCTAGGCTCAAGCAACTTCTTAGGAGATACCATGACCAAGCCAAAACAATTGACGACTGTAATAATAACCTGCGCAGCGCTGTGCATTTCCACATTCGTCTTCTCCCAGAAGAACCCCGCTCCGGCTGACAAACAGAACTCTCAAACCGCCAAACCGGCTGAAGCCGGCGCCGACATCGCCAAATGCCCGGTAATGGGTGCCGCCCCCGCGGCCGCGCAGTACCGTGAGAAAGACTGGTGGCCGAACCAGTTGAATCTTGATGTCCTTCACAAGCATTCGCCTAAGGGTAACCCGCTGGGTGAGGGATTCAACTACGCAGAAGAGTTCAAGAAGCTAGATCTAGACGCTGTGAAGAAGGACCTAATGAAGTTGATGACGACCTCGCAGGACTGGTGGCCGGCCGACTATGGTACCTATGGGGGGCTGTGGATCAGATTGGCTTGGCACAGCGCGGGGACATATCGCACTTACGATGGCCGTGGCGGTGCAGGCTCGGGCATCATCCGCCTTGCTCCCGTGGGTAGCTGGCCCGATAACGCAAACCTAGACAAGGCCCGTCGGTTGCTCTGGCCCATCAAGCAGAAGTACGGCCAAAAGATTTCGTGGGCCGACCTGATGATCCTTTCTGGCAACTGTGCACTCGAGTCTTCGGGGTTCAAGACCTTCGGCTTCGCCGGTGGGCGTATTGACACCTACGAACCCGATGCGGATATTTACTGGGGCCCTGAAAACAAGTGGTTGGATGACAAGCGTCACAGCGGCGACCGCAAACTTGAGCAGCCTCTAGGCGCGACCCAGATGGGACTTATCTATGTCAACCCAGAAGGCCCCAACGGCAAGCCAGACCCGCTCGCCGCTGCCATCGACATTCGAACTACATTCGGCCGTATGGCAATGAATGACGAAGAAACCGTTGCCCTTATCGCCGGTGGTCACACGCTCGGGAAAGCCCACGGGGCGACTAACCCAGATAAGAATGTTGGTCCCGAACCTGAGGGAGCTGGCATTGAGCAGCAAGGCCTCGGTTGGAAAAACACCTTCGGGAAGGGTAAAGGCGGTGACACCATCACCAGCGGCCTCGAAGGCGCATGGACATCGACTCCTACGAAGTGGTCCAACGAATACTTCGCCAACCTTTACGGCTACGAGTGGAAACTGGTAAAGGGCCCTGGCGGCGCTTGGCAGTGGACCCCCACCGACGAAAATGCGAAGGGCATTGTACCAGACGCTTACGATCCGAAAAAGTCGCACGCCCCGATGATGTTCACGACCGACATCGCATTAAAGATGGATCCAGCCTATGCCAAGATTTCGAAGCGGTTTCAAGAGAACCCAAAGGAGTTTAACGTTGCCTTCGCCAAGGCTTGGTACAAGCTGACCCACCGCGATATGGGTCCAGTCTCGAGATTGCTTGGGCCAGAAGTTGCCCCGCCGCAATTGTGGCAAGACCCAGTTCCGAAGGTCGATTACAAGTTGATAGATAAGCAAGATATCGCTGCCCTCAAGAGCAAGATCCTCGAATCGGGGCTGTCCACATCCCAACTGGTCTCGACAGCTTGGGCTTCTGCATCGACATTCCGCGGCACCGACAAGCGTGGCGGAGCCAACGGTGCTAGGATTCGTCTCGCTCCTCAGAAAGATTGGAAAGTGAACCAACCTGATGAGCTAACAAAGGTGCTGCAAATCTTGGAGAAGACCCAAACGGACTTTAATAAGGCGCTAACCGATGGGAAGAAAGTATCTCTCGCAGATGTGATCGTTCTCGGCGGCTGCGCAGCTATCGAGCAAGGTGCGAAGAAGGCCGGGCAGGAAGTTTCGGTACCCTTCACACCAGGCCGCACCGATGCTTCGAAGGAACAAACCGACATCGAGTCCTTTGCCGTTCTCGAGCCGACTTCGGATGCATTTCGCAACTACTTCAGTCGTGAGATGACTCAACCTGCGGAAGCGTTGTTGGTCGATCGTGCAAATTTGCTTACGCTCAGCGCTCCAGAGATGACCGTGCTCATCGGCGGGATGCGGGTTCTTAATGCCAACACAGGGAACATTCAACTGGGTGTCTTTACCAAGCGACCCGAAACCCTGACCAATGACTTCTTCGTGAACCTAATCGACATGAACACCGAGTGGAAGAAGTCTGCCGTTTGCGAGCACTTCTTCGATGGCCGGGACCCCAAGACTGGCAAGATTAAGTGGACCGCTAGTTCCGCTGACCTCGTGTTCGGTTCGAACTCGCAACTCCGAGCCATTGCGGAAGTTTATGCCAGTGACGATGCGAAGGAGAAGTTCGTGCGTGACTTCGTTGCTGCGTGGAACAAGGTGATGAATCTTGATCGCTTTGATCTTAATTCAGGTATGGTCAGTAAAGCCAAGTAATTGGTACTCCGGTAACGCTAGGAGTTCCGCATGGGTTATTAATCCCTACCGGGCTATTATTTCTTTTAGTTATGAATATTTTCAAAGCCCATGGACTGCGTTCCTCACTCTTACCCACAAATATTTTGGGGTAGTTGGGTGCTTAATATCGTTCAGAGCCAGAAGCGTGAGCGACGGCGATTGTCTTAGGATGCCTCCAGCATCCTAAGACAATCGCCGTCGCATCCGGCTCAGAAAGCAAACCGTCGCTCACGCATCCGGCTCTGAAAGAGATGTGGGTGAGAGTGAGGACTTGCGTTCCATGGGTCTTTTGTTTTTGAACAATGATGAGAAGTAAAAAGAAGAAGGCAAAGAAGGCCCGGTGCGGGCCCTCCTTATTATCTAGGACATGAACCGTTTGATCGGCCCAGTTTGCTCTGCGATCAATTTGTTCAGGCCCAAATCGAGGTCGCCAAAATGTTTGATCGGGTTGCCATAGGCATTAAGGATTGTGGTGAACCAGTTGCCAATGGTCTTGTGTCCTTCCGTGCCCCAATAAGGTAGTCGAATATAACGACCTGCGATGTTGAGTTTTGCGTTCTTGCCAGACATGACGAGATAGGGCCATTCAACGCCAGTGCTATGATGGGTCTCTCCGTTGTCTGCGAAATAACAGAGCATGGTATTGTCAAACATCGAGCCCGTGCCCTCGGGAACACTCTTTAACCTTTTGACGATGGTGTCAATCAAAGTCATATGGCGAATACGGATGGCTTCTCGAACCTCGTTGGCATTAAGTTTCCCGAAGCCTTTGCCGTGCCCGACATCGTGCAGGTTGATCTTTTCCGTTTCGAGACCTGGGACTCCGGTATAGAGGGTACCAAGTTCATCGACGGTGAAGGCGACGACATTGGTCATGCCCGAGATCAGCGCAGATAGAAGAATCTCAGTGTGGCCGATCTGACAGTCGATGGTAGATAGATCGTCAGCAAAATACTTTTTGTCCAACTTGGGAATATTTTTGGCTATGATGCCTCCCATCGCTTCTAATTTTCTGTTTCTAGCGCGAATGTCTTCCATGGCATCAGCATAGTTCTTGACTTTCGCCAACTCTAGGCCAGCGAGTTCTTGACTGCGGGCTGATTGGTTGGCTGCGGTGAATGCCAATAATTTCCGTTCGAGTTCGTAACGGATGCGACCGCTTTCGTTGTTGGCTATCGACTTGAACAATTCGTTGATAGCCACCTTGGGCGAACCAAAGGCATAATTGGGCTGCTGAGGGCCCCGTGCCGAGAAGCCTTTTTCAATCCCGTGAATGTTGCCTCGCGCATTGCCTCCATCAATGGGGAAGCAAGCCAGTTCGATATGCTCAAGCGGCGAGGGAAATAGTTTCGCAAGCTCAAAATCAACAGTAGCCCACTTGATAGAGCTTAAGCGTTCATTGGCGGCATAAACGCCGAGGCATGACTGCCAAGAGTGGTGCCCGTTGGTGCACATTTTGCCCGACAATCCTTGAAGAATGGTCAAATCATTCTTGTGGGAGTTGAGCGGACTCATCCATTTGGGTAGTTCGTGTTTATCGAGAGCTACTTCAAATGATTCTTTCTTGTTCTCTTTAGCCATGTCGGCGGGGCCGAGGCTAGGCGGAACCATAACACTGGGAAAAAGGCCATTACCTTTGTGCATGAAGATAAAGCGCATAGGTGGCCGGCCGGCATCCAAAGCGCTAGACGCGTTCGAAATGGAGGCGGGAAGCATCAATGCGCCGGTTCCCAAGGCGGATGATTTCAAGAAGTCTCTTCTAGTATTCATAATAGT
Organism: Gemmataceae bacterium; assembly: GCA_964201235.1. Classification (GTDB taxonomy): domain Bacteria; phylum Planctomycetota; class Planctomycetia; order Gemmatales; family Gemmataceae; genus UBA969. Next base: position 9,630 of record CAXNFS010000043.1, read on the forward strand.
TATCCTCGCCAGTTGTTTTACTTACGATACATGAATGAGTCAGATGTTAAAAGGGAAACAATGACAGCTTTGAAACTGCCACCACTTTCCACATAAGCTTTATCGGCATGGATAAGCGTCTGTGAATCAGAGAGCATTTCATTGCGCCCCATGTAATAACGGAACGCATGACGGATGATAGACTGTCGGACACGATCAGATTTAGCGAGATGGTCAATCAGTTCAAAGGCATCTTTGACCGGCCCATCCAGCTTGGGGTCACCTGTGCCACGGAGGTATCCATCGGTAGTCACGGGCTTGGTTTTGTAAGTGTTGAAAGCGGATTTGCCACTGGCTGTTGTGATCAGGTTTTCCGGATTCTCTAGGGGCTCATTAGCGCGATAGCGTCCGAAATCATCGAACTTCTCAAAAGGATAGCCTAGCGGGTTCATGTGCTGATGGCATTTCCAACACGCAGTCTGCGCCACGCCGGTAACCGATTCTACGCGTTCCCTAAGTGTCATGTGTGGATTTTCGGGGACCTTGGCATCTACGGTGATAGGCACATCGGGAACACGGCTAGCGAGAAGTTTCTCCTGGATCCAGCGCCCGCGCCGGATGGGATCTGTGTGGAAGTTCGACGAATGGGCAATTAGCCACGCAGGGTGGGTAAGCAGGCCCATATGATTTGGTAACTTGAAAGGTTGCACCACGGAATAATCTAGGTTGTCCTCGCCACCATATTTCCCGCCGAGGCCCGGTGTAACTGGAAGACCATAACTCTGGGAATAGTTGTATGGATTGCCGTGTGCCCATGGAAATGTAGTAAACGGTGTGTTACCTTTACCAATCGTATAAGTAAGATGCTGCATGACTCTTGGCAAAGTATTGGAGTGAACGCCTCGCCCGGTTGAAACAAGATCAACATGGTGCTTTTTCAATAAAGCCAGATTGGCGTCCGCGACTTTTTCGGGGTTCTTGCGCCAGTCTGTGTCCTTAAGCGCTTCATAGAGTTCCTTCCAGCCAGCGATTACCTTCAACCCCTTCTCGTTGTCGATATTATGATAGAGAAAGAATTGGTCGGTTGTAAGCAGGTTTTCAAAGACACTTCGATCCTGTTTGACATACATATCAACAATTCTGTCGGCTTCAACAATAAGGCGTCCGGGTGTTGCACTGCTTCCGCGGCCTGGATTTTGGTAGTAACCACCGCTGCGACTATTGTCCTTGAATACCTTCACAGCGTTTGGATAGCCAAAAAACTCACGAAAGAAACGGACGATCTTTGGATGAGAAGTTATATTGGAATCGTTTACCGTTGGGTCGATCACGCCCCTGTAGTAAGTATCGTTTGCCAGCAATCTTGTGACTTCCCGCTTGTAATCCTCTTTGGTATTAAGCCGCCCTTCTGAGGCAGCTTTGAGAAGCAGTGGATCCGGTCCCCAGTCACCCAGGGAATAGGAAATGGCATAGCTTGCTTCTCGGGGCGAGAGCATCTTCCTGCCATCTTCATCCGCTGCACCTGCGCCGAATTCTAGCCGATAAAGAAACTCCGATTCCAATAAAATGGCAGCCAGCATCTGGCGCAACCCTTCGGTATTTCCAGCAACATCAATTGCGGAGCGGGTAAGTTCTAAATACTTCGCCAACTCTGTGTCGTTGGCTGTGCGTCGGAGAACGAGGCCAAACTGTGCTTGGATGGCAGCGATGATTGCATCGTTTGTTGGTTTTGATTTGCTGAGAATGATTGCTTCAAAATTCAGCGGTGTTAAGGGGGAGAATCTGTCTTTCGGGTTTTCAAATTCGGCAGCCTTGATCTCACCATTCTTGACGCGGGCACTACGGATCTGCTTGTGAGAAATCCACTGCGCATTGTTGAGCATTACCAAAAGGTGTCCGCCATCGAGGGGAGTAATAGCATAATCGCGAATTCCTGAACGGTCGGGCAAAACAAAAGGAGCGGTGATCCCATAAAAATTTGTGTATTTTGAGTAAGCCTCTCCTTTGGGCATGAAGATATCGATGATCCGCCCTTGAAAAACCATCGGGCTCACCAGCCAGCGCCTACCCAGGGTGAATGGCTTGTCCTTGATTGTGCCGCTAAAAAGTTTGTTGTGATCGACGCTATTGCCGTAATCGGGGTAACGCATCTTGTCTTCGATCAACGGGGCATTCATTTTGACCAGTTCGGCCCGCACCCAATCTGCGAGCAATTTCCGCTCAGCGGTATTCGGCTGTTTCTCACTTTCTGGAGGCATCTCTTGGAAAAAGAGCTGTTCCTGAAACTTGTTCATCAAGTTAATCCGAACCTTCGGTTCTTGAGTGTCGAGGTTATCCAAGCGGACCTCGCCCTTGCTCTTGTTTTCGCAGTGGCATTTGGTGCAATAAGTGCGAAGAACGCCCTCGACTTGCTTAGGAATTACTGGATTGTCTGCAGCGTGTACCAAGGTGGCGAAGAAACCGATCACGAGAGTTTGAATGTATATCATGGCCGCCTTTTTAATTTAGATGGAGCAAACCCAGGAAGCGGCCCCCAGATCTCTTCGAGTAACGCAAAAACTTCCGGTTCAGCCTGCTTCAGTTCTCCTGCTACGAAAGGATAAAAATCATTCGACCCGAAGTATGACTCGGTCATTTCGGAGAAAAACTCCTTCTGATCCGTCAACCCATAATGCTCACGCATGTTGCCGGTGACATGCAGAACGGATTTGTATTTGCCGCTGGCACGAAACTTCTTCCACGCAGCGGTAACACGGGGCTCATCAAATCCGATGGCTTGATCATGAAAACCGTGCGCGAGTTCATGGAGAACGACCCACGGCTGACCGTGAATTCCCTCCGGCTCAAGAAAATCTGCAACATCCGGAATATGAACGCACCTCGCTAGCTTCTCGCTGTAGCCGTTCTTCTTGAGCCACCCAGCATCGGGATGATACTGCATGGGAACGAGATCACCATAATTTAGATCCAACTCGATGGTGATGGTGCGCAGTTTCGCCAAAGACTTATCCGGCACAACAAACGCAATGGCAACCAGCCGTGATTGGAGTAATTTGATAGCTCGTTCACCCCGGGCCGCATGTTCACCTTTAAGTAGACGGTTATCCACGCGTACGGTCCAGCCTTCGATGTTCCGGTTGGTGTGTTCCTTGGGCGCGGGAGTTTTCTCAGCGGCAAAAGCGGAGACGGGCAGTAGAGCGAAAAGTATGAGAATACCGAGGCTTAATCCAGCAGCTATTTGTTTTGTGATCATAATAAATGATTTTAAAGTTAGGGTAATTAAATTGCGAAGATTGGCACTTCGGTTGGACCATCACCTGAGATGTAAAGCACTTTTCCCTCGGCATCTAGGACTACGACTCGTACTTTTTCGAAATGCATGCCTTCAGTTGCGGAAGCTAGGAATGATTGAAAGAACTTAAGCTTTAGGTCGACCACATTGACATCCTTAAAAGTCTTCCCACCAATTATAAATTCCTTGTGAAGCTTGATCTGGGCGTGATAATCGAGACGACTTGAAGGTTCCAAATAGCGTTTATGTGCCTGTTTGCCATATTTATTCACCAAGTCTGAGTAATAGGCGACGCAGTCACCAGTGATTGCACAGGGGATCCGAATACCTAACTCCTCTTTATACCACCAAACTTTATCACCAGCAGGCAACTTTGCCTCTTTGGGCTGATTCAATGCGAGCGGGTCGTTGCGACGGTCGCCAGCTTTCATTGCCTGAAGTAGCGTATCTTTAGAAGGTAAAGCAGCCTCGGCCGTTGCAATCATAGTGGCTTGCTGCTTATCAGCAGATTCACGATGAACAGAGACAATATGTTTCGCTGGGTTGGCAGGCCAATCCTTTGGCATCGCTCCCGGTAGGACATCGGCTTTAGCGTTTAGAGTAAAGGCAATACCTGCAAATAGTGTTGCAGCCAAGCGAATTATTACGAAGGAAGTGGAGAGATAAAGATGAGATGGAGATTTCATGTTGAGCTCTAATTAAAAGATAGAATGCATCAATAATAAGACGAGTGAAGGTGCTATTTAGATTCAAGATAACTTAACGAAACTTAATATATCTTATGAAGCAAAGGGCCAGAGGAGATCTTTCTCTGGACGCCTTTACTTTGAGCCAATGCAGTAGAGGGTTGAATCCGAGCGCAGGAAAATCTTCCCGCCTGAAACTGCGGGCGTGCACTGAATTGTATCTTTAATTTCGTTGGTTGCTATCAACTCGATCTTTTCGCCTAGGCTGACAACAAAAGCAGAGCCTTCCTCATTGATTAGATAAAGATGATTGCCTGCAATGATGGGTGAACCCGAGAATGGACCCTTCATGCGAACTTGAGCAACTTCCTTACCATCCTTAGCATCAAATACATTCAGGCCGATGCTTGATAGGCCATAGACTTTGCCTTTGTGAACCAGTGGGGAAGCGTAGCCACCTACCAACTTGTTGGACTTCCATTGTGGAACAGGAACCTTCTTGCCTGAGGATGGGGAGAGGACAAGGGTTTCTTTTCCGGGTGCAAGAAGCAGGCCTTCGCCCAAGGTGGGGGAGGGAATGGTGGAGGGGCCGGAGCTTGCGAGGGACCAGTTTTCTTTGCCTGTAAGTGCATCGACGCTAAGAACGGAGCCATCGGTTTGCAGAATGACTTCTGCGGTGCCGTTGGCGTTGGGCATAATAAGCGGGGTGCTCCAGTTGATGTTTCTGGGTCGGTTGAACTTCCATAGATTTTGGCCCGTGTTGGCATCAATGCCTAGTACGAAGGAATCACCAGCGTTATCCATGGGGATGATGAGGACATCTTTCCAAAGAACGGGGGAGGAAGCCATGCCTACCATGTTGGTGATATCTGGGTAGTCAAGTGCGAGTGAACGATACCAGAGGAGGTTTCCATCGCGGTCGAGTGCAGCAACATCGGCGCAGGCAAAGAGAGCAAAGATGCGCTGGCCATCGGTTGCTGGGGTGGGGGCAGCCATGTTGGTTTTGGGATGGCAGTTGGTGTTGCCTGTAGCGTTGAATTGTCGTTCCCAAAGCTAGGAGCCTTTATTGGGATCGAAAGCCATCACATGAAGGCGGGATTCTTTGTAGTTGGAACTGGCGGTAAGAAAAAGTCTGCCACCTGCGATAACAGGGCTGGATAACCCGCGCCCTTGGAGTGGTGTTTTCCAGAGGAGGCCTTCGGCTGCGGACCATTTTAATGGGAGGTTTTGTTCTTCGGAGACGGCAGAGCCGCCAGGGCCACGGAACTGGGGCCAATCAGCAGCATGAAGAATACCGGTGAGGATAAAGGCACCTAGAAAAACTCGGGCGATAGTTAAATTGAGTGTGTACATTACTTAGCGCTCCCTTCTTGTTTGGCGATGGTGTAAGGAATCTTGACGCCTGCGAAATCGGTAAGTCTTAGTTGGAACTCCCATTTTTGGGCCCAACTCTCGGTCTGATTATTTTGGCAGATCTTAAGAAGAATATCGTTCACACCTTTTTTAAG
>CAXNFS010000044.1:0-14923 GCA_964201235.1 Gemmataceae bacterium
CGTAAATCATCTAGTGATTTAAAACCAAAGGCCCCCGCCACTATTCAATGGCGGGGGCCTTTTTTTATTGACCCTTGCAATTTCAAATAACCTTTAACAAAGGAGCCTCATGAATACCGAAAATTCAGACAGCAGCCCAAACCAAAGCCAAGATACCACTCAAGCCAAACAAACGGAAATCCAAACTATTTTGCACCAATTAATCCGAATGATTGCAATTGAAATTGCAACCAAGATCAAGGCCACCAAAACTTAAAACCAATTAGAAAGACAAAGATTTATTTCCTTATAAATGAAAATCCTGAGAAGGCGGCCATCCAACCGATGGCTGCCTTCTCAAACAACTCAAACATTTTTTTAGCTATCAGCCATAAAAATACCACCAAGGTTTTCTTCAAGTCCGCAGATGGGAACCGAACAAATACCTTAATTAAGTTTTCACTATAAAACCCGTGTAATATAGGGTTATTTAAAATGCTGCTAAAAAGTAGCACCCAAAAAGAGGGTCGATTTTATATCTGGGACGGCGAGAAGTAACTCTTTTTTAGTTCTTGGCCTTTCGAATAGACCGGTATGCAAACATGGTGTGAAGTTATGCCAGAGCAGATTATAACAAACCAATATCACGAACACTGCTATTGCCAGAAACGCCATAGAAAGCAGTTCAATCTGCATTAAATTTGTTAAAGTTCTATGTAACTTAATATTTAAGTGCCCCTTAAAAAGCACCAACAATCAAAAATCATCCCCTACAAAACTCTTGCCAGGTATAAAATGCCGTATATGACCCTCGGTTTTCCCTACATATCCACTTCTTCTGGGAATAAAATGAACATGACAATGCATTACAGCCTGATAAATATGAGACAAGTGCATTTTGTTTTGAACAAAATCAGGCAGGATTAAAATAGTACACACCTGAATGATTCAAGGCTCAACAAAAAATGAGCGCAATCCCTTGTTAAGCAATCAACTAAAAAGCCAATTATTTAGCACTAATTTGAGTGAGAAGTTCAAAAAAATCTTTATCAGGATTTGTGTTTTTAATAGGGGCTGAAGATGCAATACTCCCCAAAGCTCCAACGGGTGTTTCGCTGTCTAAGTCTATTTTGATTTTTTTGGAACTTTTTGAACCACTTGCGGAGGAATTGTTAGCAAGCGAGGTTGTAAAATTACTTAGATTTTTAGTTAAAAGGGAAGTTTTTTCAGTTCTTGATTCTAATAGCTCCAAGAAATATTTTGCAAAAAAATGTGATTCGTGATTGTCAGGAACTAACGCCTTTAATCTCATTTGTTTTTCCAAAAAACGTATTTTTGTTGATTCGATAGGCTCAGAGGACCAAAGATCTTCACGAAAAGCCAATAACCAATGGTCTGTAAGATTTCGCTCAGCACAAATGCGAAAAGCAGGCTTGTCCTCCATAATATCAAAATCGCTAGTATATTTTAGGGGCGTAATTTCAGTAAAATCACTTCCCCCCAATTTGGGGCCGCCCCACAAACTAAATTTATTAAGTTGGCCTAATTTAGTAGAAGAAGGACTATAAGTATCTCCTAAAGTTGGGCCAGCTAATATTAAATTAAGTGAATCAATTTTACTTGGAGCACTTTTCCAAAAACTTAATCTTTCATCCTGAGTTGATTTTATTGTCCATTCTGAGCCATTATCGTGGATTCCTCTTATTCCCCAAATATTTTTAGGCGACTTCAAGGCTAGCCTTAAGTTGTCATTAACCCAATCATCGCCATTAATTTGTTCTAGACTCCATTTTAAAAATCTTTTCACATTCAGTTCTTCCTTAAAAGCTTCTGGGTGACGAACGATTTTCATAATCTGGTTTTGTTTAAACAGTAATTCCCCATCACCATTTATTTTACTCCATAGATTTTTCAAATCAGCCTTGTCCGCTTCACTGATTTTGTCATTGTCTATCCATTGAAAAAAGTGGGGCCGATTTTTTGCCTCTTCCACAGTTGTTGTTCCTCGGGCCGCATACACCCATTGATCATGAGTGGGTATGTAAAAGCCAATATTTTCAATATCAATCTTTCCTTTAATTATTTGTCCTTCATATTGCCTTTGTAATTCTAAACAAAAATCAATTGCTTGTTTTGGAGTAACATAAAGTAATGGAAACTTTGAATCTTTTGCAAAATAAGCTTTGTAGGATTCGCGTAGTTCTGAATTAAGTTGGCTTAATACTTTAATGTTCTCATCTGTAAATTCGATTCCCATTAAGCTGGTTAATTGAGATGTTGTAATCTCGGTTTCAGCTAAATAAAATGATTTCATATCAATCATTTCTTTGCTTGTTTCCGGATCCCCTTTTAATAATTTTCCATCCGGGCAAAAAACAAGTTTTATCTGAAAATCTCCATCCTTACCTTTTAATTTAATATCCATTGCAGGTTTTAATTCTTGCGCATAAGTAAATGTGGCTATAACTAGAAAAAAAATTACACTAATTGTTTTCATTTTTAAACCCTTATTATCTAAAACGGCCTTCCACGATTGCATCAAACGGATCCAATTTACTTGCTTTCCATGCTGGTGCTATCGATCCACCTAGGCAACATAGCATCGTTCCTCCCGCCACCAAGATCATATCTAACCAATGTATCTCCACCCGCATAATGGGTTTCCATTGAAGCCATTCCCAAGTTACTGGTGGCTTCCAACCGAGAAACCATTCCATTCCCAAGCCAACTGCAACTCCCAATAAAGCCGCTAAAAAACCAATCGCAGTAGCCCGAAAAAACACAGTTAAGAAAACGCCAAAAGGTGAAACGCCCATTACTCTTAAAATTCCAATGGTTCCTCTTTTCCTATCCGTCGAATCTTGCAATACGCTGACAATTGTGATTATGCCAAAGAGAAATACGCCCATAGCGGTAATAAGTACTAACAGTTTTAGATTGGAATCCTGCTCATGAATTTCATTGATTCGTGCTGATTCCGATTGAACTGCAAAACCTTTAGTTTTTAATGCATCTACCGTTTGTGGTACATCATCAATTGTTTCTGAATAGATTCTTATTTTGTCGTAAACTGGATCTTCTGCCACAGCAACAAATAAATTAATACCAGGATCATAGTCCACCCATTTTTCTTCATAACCATGAAGATAGGCAAGTAAATCTGCAGGCACCACAATTTTTTTTGGCTTAGCCCATGGTAAAAGTATTCCACTAAATAGCGACTTTATTGGGTTTGGAGGAAATTGAAATAATTCTAATTGGTGAGTGAATGATTTTAATGCAGGAAAATCATCTGGGTCTGGATTTAACCAAGCTAATTGGATGGTTTTTTCTGAGGTTAGATTTATTTTTTGAGTTTCCCCGGCAAAGATTGAAGAACGATAAGAAAAGCAAGGGGTTTCATAATGAAACGCCAAGGCAGGGTTTTGAAAATAACTTCTTAACCAGGTTCGTTTAGGTAAAGTCATCCCAATCAATTGAATTCCTGAACCGTTATCTTTGACCGGATTCCATGGTATGCAGACATCATCGGCTTCGGTGTTCACTGAAATTTCAGAGGGGGAAAAGTGAAAGCGGTCACGTCCTTTTTTCCATCCTGTAGCACTGGTTAAGGTGTAAAATTTCAATTTCTCTGAAGCTTCTGGTTTTAACCAAGAGTCAAATAATTCAAGGCATTCCTTGGTTGCTTCCGTTAATTGAAACCCACGTTCTTCTAATTGCTTTTTATCTGAAGGGGTGAGATTTGAATTATTTTCACAACATAGAAGATAACCTGCATAACCATCCCTTGCCGCTGCTTTAATTGCAGGCCATTGGTATTCTGGTACTCTGAACCCCCTGATGTATTTTTCAAAACGATCTAATGCTGTAGCATGAACAAACCCAATTCTAGAATCATCCCCACCTGTATTTACCAACCCTTGAACCTTAAGAGTGGTTTCAGCAGTTTCTTTTACGCCACTTCTTTCCCGAATCAAAATAACCTGAACTGTATCACCTAAAATAACTCCTAAACTTTTCCCTAAGGAATGTCCAAGAATAACCCCCTCTTCCTCATTGCCTTGCAATCCTGCGCCCAATTGTTTTAATAGCGGATCGCCTGGAAGGGTAGAATAAAGGGTGATGCCCTCCGCTTGGTCTTTTGAATTACCTTTGAGATTACAAACTCGCTGGGTATCAGGGATTGCAATATCAATTTTGGGTAGTTCTTTAGTTAATCTTTCCAATGAATTTGGGGAAAGTAGCTCCCCTCGTTGGGCTGACCAGAAAATGATTTGCCTGCCCGTTGGGCTTTTAAGCAGTTCCTTTTGTAGTTCCGCAACATGGCCCCGTTTCAACCCCAACAAGAGCAAAATGGGCAGGCATATACCTGTAACAATAAGAATATGCTGTCGAGTGGCTGGCCACAGCCTGATCAAATCAAGCCACCCTAATTGCAGGTAAAATAAAAAACGATTCATCATGATGGTAATTCAAAATCCATGGTTTTAAGAGGTTGGTGGGTTTGAGTGATTTCAATAACTTCGCCAGCAGCCATCCCTTTGATTGGGGCCATCCGCACAATCGTGGTGGCAAATGCATCTGCAAGTTGTTCATCATGAGTAATCATGATTGTAGCTCCGTGAGATCCTTGGGAGGATTGCATGTTTCGAAGTTGGTTCAAAGCTTCCCATGCGAGATCACGATTCAGAGCAGAGGTTGGTTCGTCAACAAAAACAAGGGTTGGTTTATGAGCTATAGCCCGGGCGAGAGCAACGCGTTGGTATTCTCCACCAGAAAGTTTATTGATTCGCGAATTTTCTAGACGGGTCGATTTACCTGATTTTATTTCACCTGGAGTAGAAAGGCCAAAGGAAGAAAGTAATTCTTGAACCCTAGATTTACAAAGCGATTTAGAGAAACCATTCAAATGCATGGGGGCTTTTATATTTTCGCTTACGGTCAGGGAAGGTAGTAATTCGCCTGATTGCAAAGCAAAGCCTATGTATTTTCTTCTTAAGTGTTCAATTTGAGAGCGTTTTTTATCAAACCAAAGTTTTTTCAAATCGTGTTTTTCGATTATTCCTTCATTATTCCTGGTCCATATGCAGAAAGATTTCAGGGCACTTGGTTGGGATGGTGCACGCAATAAACCAAGAACAGTAAGCAGTGTGGTTTTTCCACAACCGGAAGGGCCAAGAAGAGCAATTACACCCCTTCTTGGAACGACTAATTTTTGTGGAACCCGGACCAAAAACTCTTCGCCTCTTTCGGGGTCGGTGAGTTTTTGTTCCAAGCCTTCAAGTTCAAGAACTGGTTCTTCGATTATGTTTGAAAGCATGTGGCAATTCTTTATTAGGGAAGTTCGTTAAGTTTTAGAAAAGTGAATTTTTCGTAAGCTGCTTTTTCGGATAGGTATGACCAGTCTTTCTGACTTTCTAGCAAATCTTTGCATCGAGCCTGTGCAATATCAAGTTTTTCAAGCCAATTCGTAAATGCATCGGAAGTCATGGCTGCAATATCTTTTGGGGTCATTTTTAAAACTGGTGAACGCAGGGGTAAATCAGTAATAACATCATTGAGGTTAGTTTCCGCATCAAATTTTTGGCCAGCCCCAGTTTCAGCAATGATTTGCTTTAATTCATCGAGAATGGCTTTTACATCTTGACGATCTGCAGTTTTGGTTTTATTTTTAAAGGTATTGTGTAGCTTATCAAAAGTACTTTGCAGTCTTCGTATTTCACTTTCAGAGACAAGAACTCGTTTTATAGCTACCTCCCTCCCTTCAGAATCTCGCGTTGTTGAAATGCCGTCAAAAGAATCCTGATCTTTAATTTCATTACCTGCTGCATCAACAATCAGATAAATGCTGTTTGTTATTGCATTATTTTGATTTAAATCTCCGCTACTTTTAATTCTTCCTGATCGTGCAAGAACAAAGGCATTGAAAGCTTCTGCCAAGGTCTTTTTTAAATTTTCGCGTGTTTCATTAATTGATCCTAAAGAAGGCTCCATTATTTTTAATATGCCTTGAATATCACCATTGTTTTTGGCCAATTGAGTGAATTGGGGTATTGCTCGTTCCCGGTCGAGTTTATTAAGTAGTTCCTTAGTAAGAATTTTTTTTGAAAGGTTAATAAATAATTTTATACCATCACTATTCCCGTTTTTTATATTTTGGGTAAAGTTGTCATATTGTTCATTAGTAAAAAGGTTTTTATCTTTTTCTTCTTTTACTAGTTTGTTATGTTCAGTTATCATAAATTCAATATGAGTTTTTGTTGTGTTTTTCAAATTTCGTATGACCGCTTCAATTGCATCATCTTTGCTTAATTTGTATAAGGAGAATGGATCGACGGGGTATCCTGAAGGCGGGGTGATTGAATTTCTTCCAGCTAAAATACAATGAAAAGTAATGGCGTTTCTCGCTTTTTCCACCGCGCCTCCCTCTTGGGGTCTTGCTTTATTGATTATTTGATCAATGCTTAATTTGGAGGTGTTCCAACCATTATTGGAATCTGGGTCACTCCTAGGACTGGACCAGATCTTATCTGTTTGTCCTTCTGCATTATCAAATTGGTCTGGGCCTTTTCCCTTTGGATGGATTTGCAAGCTAGATGCGCTTATAAAAATAATATGTTTTGAAGAATTTTCCGACCACCCCATGCTTTTATCCAAGGCTAAGTTTATACCAGCAAGTCCATCCTCCGGCCAATCGCCTGAATTAAAGTCTGCGCTTGCGAGCGTATTAATTTTACTAATAACTGCATCACTATCATTGGTAAGAGTAAACCTCTGTTCTGCTACATTCTTAAATGTTTTATCCTTAACATCATCTTGGAACTCTACCAACCCGTAACGAACAGCTTTTTTTATTTCCGGATCTTGAGCTAATTGGCCAACGGTGTCACGAATTAAGTTTTTTGCAGATTCCCATGCGTCCATGTTTTCTGCTTTGAACATTACCATGCCTGGAGTGTTTTCGATGACAAATACAATTTCGAGTTTAAGGTCATCGAGTTTTTTTCTCTCCATTTGTAAGGCACCTTTTTGAGTGCCTATTTTTCCAGTGTAAACCATTACCGGAAATTTTGTATCTTCCCCTTGCTCTTTATCAGGAGGAGTAGTTACTAACGCCAAGCGTCTTCTTCCTTCCGGAATAGACTGCAATGTAGCTTTTCCGCCATCTTTGCCTGAAACTATAAATTTTCTATTAGGGTCTTGTACCGGTTCCAAAACAAACCGTGTGTTCCAACTTGATAATGTATTTCTATCATTTCGATCTTTTTTACGGATCCAACCTAACGACTTGCCTTCACCGTCTCCAACGCGAATCCAATTAGGCAGTTCTTCTTGTCCTTCATCTGTTTTTAATTTGAAAAAAATTGAATATGGTTCAATGGGATCGCCAGTATTATTTTGATTGTCATCTGGCTTATTGTAGATTGATGCTAATGAACTTGTGACAACCACTTTTTCAAAAAGTGCAGTGGGATTACCGTTTTTGTCCTTGGCTTTGATTAGTAGTTCCTTGCCTGCCCATACGGTGGATGCAAAAAAACAAAAAGCCACTGCCCCTGCTAATAAATTTTTCATTTTCATGATCTACTCCTTGATTGAAAAGCTTTACTTTTTAAGAGCTAAAACGCTTAACACCGCAATTCGTGAATCCACTTGGACTGCAACATCCTTGGTTGGTTGTTGTGTTTTTGCTTTTTCATATAGAGCCAGTGCACGATCTACATTTCCTGATTTTTCAGAAAGTTTACCCAAGAGCATAGATGTTCTTGCGGTTTTTGGGATTCCAGAATCTTTTATGGTTTTTTCCCAATCTGCAATTTTTGTGTCACCTAACTCGGCCCTATCTAATTCAACACTTAATAATTCTTCGTTTAAAACAGGTGCTAAAGGATGTAGGGCCAATCCCGCATACAAGACTTTTGAAGCATCTTTGAAATTATTTCCATTACGGTAAATTTCTGCCTGAGATAAAAAATAATCAGGGCCGGAAAGCCGATTGAGTGCATCAGAAATCAATATTGGCAGCTCAGGATAGCGTTGAACAAAACCAGGAGAACGCAACAAGAATGATTGTGACTGTTTTTGGGCTCTTAAGGCCATACCTACCCATTTTGATTTATTTTCATCTTGGAGAGTGGCATAACCTTCAAAAGCTCTGCCTAACGCAAAAACCATCATAGGGTTTTCTTCCATACCAATAATTTTCTCTGCCGTTTCAAAAGATGGTGATTGTGAAGTTAACGCATAGAATAAAGCTCGTTCCATTTCATTTGCTGATACCGCAGTTAATATTGCAAAAATTTTTGCTAAATCAGCAACTTCTTTTGAGGCGTCTTGAGTGGCGGCTAAATCTAGATTTGCTTCTGGTGGAATTGCTGCATTTCCTTTTTCAACCATAGAAGCAAAGTCGCTTCCTTTCATAGCATTTTCAGCGTGAAAAAAAGCTGCTTTACTATTACCTAAAGATAGAGAAGTGCTAGATTGGGTTAATTTTGCCATAGCTAACCGAAGCATTCGCTCTTGAATGGCTAACCGGTTGGCACCGGCATCGGGTCGTCTTAAAATTCCAGAGGATATTGCACTTCCTGAGAGTCTGACACCAGGAACTGCACCGGGTAACCTAGCTTGAACATCGGCCGCGGCTTGCAAGGCCTTTTGGGATTCATCCCGGTAATCCTTAAGAACTACGGGCGCCAGCATTCCCTGCGCCAGATAACATGCGAATAAAGCTTCTGTTGCATCGAGTTTAGTAGAAAGATTGATTTTATCATCCGCCAATTGCTTTAATTGATTCGCTGCTTGGAGTGCTTGTTTATAAAATTGTTCTGATTGAGAAATTGACTGATTTGGAATGACTGCAATTTTATAGGCTTGGGAAAGTGCTAGATAAGCATCGGCAATGGTGTTTTTAAAACCACCATTGGATGAAATTGTTTTCTTAAATAACTCTTGGGATTTTTCTAAAAGTTCCATGGCTTTGGGCGTTTGAGAACCTGGTCCACCTGATTGAAAAATGATATCAGATGCTGCTGCCAGATTTAGTCTTCCCAGAATCAATGATGTTTCGCTTGAATCCTTTGCTAATAATCCTGCTTGAATTGATTTTTCGACATCTTTGATTGCATCTGTTGGACGAGTTCCAATTCGCATTTGAGTATTTGCCATCAATACTGCCAGCTTTGGGTCCCGATGATATTTCTGACCTTCTAAAATTATGCCAATTGCATTCACTGGCCGCCCCGAAAAATTTTCCTGATTGGCTTTATCTAAGAACCATTTAGAACTTTCAATTTTTAGAATACTTTCATCAAAATCTTTATTTAATAAATAGCGAGATGATTCTGTTTGAGAAGATTTTTTTGCATCAACTAGTAGCTTTAAGGCATTGTCGAAATAGATTTTCGCCTTTAAATGGGCCGCTTCATTGAGGGGATCTGTCGATGTTTCTATTATTCCAAATGTTTTTGCAACATTCCCTAAAGTATAAAGCGCAATACTGTTTGGCGCAGCCGATTTAATCTCTTTTGCTGCTGTTTCGGCTTCTTTTAATAATTCAAGATTTGGTTTGTTGGAGTCGACCACGGCCAATCTGTAAGCAGAAATGGAAATTAAAGCATTCAAATGATCCATAATATCTGCGCCAAGGGGAAGAATATCGGGGGAGTCAATATCTACTAATTTTAATTCTTTTGTTTTTCCATCCAATCTTGGCTCATCAAAAAGAAGGTACCAATCCCGTTGGTCTTTACCTTCTGCTAAAACGCGAATACTTAAAATCATTTCACGTACTTGAAGTGATTTTTCCCGAACTGTTTTAAAATTTCCGGTTTGAAATGCAGTATTAACAACAGTCATCGCGTTGTTGGCATCCCGGTAAGTTTTTACCAAAGCACGAAGTGTTTCAAGTCGGGATCTCTCACCTTGCCTAGCGTTTTCTTTTTTCTTCTCTGTTTCTTCTTTCCTTACTAAATAAGTGTCAAGCCTAGCTAGAACGGCAGGGTTTTTAGCAAGGGGAAGCCATTTATCACGATCTTTTCCTAGTTCTTTAAGGATATCTTCAATTTCTTTATTGCCCTCATCGAAGAGGTCGATGGCCCCAGTAAAAAGCATTGATTTTTTTGGGTCAGATGCAAATTCACCTAGAAGAATTTTCCACGTAGCAACTCGAACCCTTTCTTCCAAGGAATTAGGTGCATTAAGAGAAGTGTTTAGACCAGCATTTGCTTTTTTGATTTCTTCAGAGGGAGGTTCTTTAGAATTTACATCCATAGGTAAGGCAAAAATGGTTATCCCAATAACAAGTATTAAAGTAATTCTAATCGCAGGGTAATTTAAGTTTTTGATAAACATGGTCGTATCACTTTCAAGTTAATTATTTGTTAAAAGTTATTGGTTGAGTTTTGATGGTCTCACATAACCAAATCCTGCTGGTTCCCTGAAAATGTTCCATTTCAGTTAGAATCAGAGTTCTTTCAGTATCGCTGGTGTTTCTTTGAAGGAATGCACCAACTAAAGCGTCCCTGCGTGCGTCTTGAACATTCCCCAGAGTATGTTCTGATAAAGCTCGAAAATAAAAGAAAACAGCTTCTTTGGGATTTAAAGAAATTGAATTACTGAAGTATTCTGAAGCTTTTAAGTAATTTTTCGCTCTTAACGCAATTTTTCCTTGGTTGTAATAGTCCCAAGATGTAGAAATAAAGATATCTTTAGGGTTCGTTTCACTTTTTTTTATAAATTCTGAAAGTTTGCTTAAGAATTTAATTTTTGCTACAGGCGTGGGATTTTTCGCCAATAATAATTTGTACGCTTGTAGGCAATCTTTGATTGCAGTTTCATTATTCCCAATCGAAGCATAAATCTCAGCCCGTGCCATTAATGGTTCAGGATCTTCGGGGTTTTCTTTTATTGTTTTTTCAACAATTATGAATGACTGTTGTAGGCTTTTTGGCCCTAATTTAATTAATGCGGGAAGATCCAAAATCGGGTCTTGCGCAAAAAGTTGTACCAATAAAAAAACAGGTAAAGCAATCATAACTTCCTCTGGGCAAGGATTTTAAAATAATGCAAAAGGCTCTTCCGTTTACTAATTAAATTAATAGTAATTAAATCAAAAATAATATCAAATTAAATTTTATTTTAAAAAAAAATCTTGAGTCTTCGAATATGGCAAATCGTTATTATCGGATAATTAGGACTAATTTTTTAAACGCTAGATTTTAAAATTAAATATAAGTTAATTAACATCAAATAGAAATAAAAATGATATGGCGCAGGATGCTAAAAACTTAGTTTCGAGTTATTTGCAAAAGAAAGCTCCATTATTTAATTTTTTTTGACCGATGTTGGAAAAAACTTCCGCTTAATTATTAAGGGATATTTACTTTACAGCTTAAGTATGTTTTAAATAGAGGATGTTATGGTTCGCATTTTTACTTTTTCTTTGTTCTTTACTTTTAGTTGTGCCTTACTTTTAGCCCAATCCGATCCTGCAATTAAAAACTTAAAAATGGACCGCCTAGTTATGAAAACAGGTGATGTTTTTAATGGCTTATTTATAGAACAAAATCTCAGAGAACTTGTATTTAAAATTGTCGAAAAGAAAATCGATAGCCCTTTGAGGACTTTTGAGCTAACGGTAGAACGAAAAGAAGTTGAGGCCGTAATCCGAATTTCCCCCAAGGATCGGGCCTTGTTGGAGACTCAGTTAAAAGAATTGGCCAATCCTAACGCAATGCCTGTGAAAGAAGCAGTTGTAGGGAAATTTCCTAACATTCTTAACGATAGTTTTGATGTTGAACTTGTTCCACAGGTTGGATTATTTGAACCAACCCGGGTAAGGGAATGCATCAATCCGGAAACAAAAAAGAAAATGACTTTTTTAATCTCCCCCAATACCAACAAAGTTTATGTAAGCCCAAGTGAAGAAAAACACTATTTAGCTTTAAGAAAAGGCGTTTTAATACAGGGGAATGAACAAACTGGAAATATAACAGATGCTGTTTATTATAGAAATGGCCTTTTGACCGCTAGCGATACTGGACATTTAACCACATGGAAAGAAAATGGGTTTCCGGATGTAAATAAGAAAGTCTTGGGAAAACCAATACGCCAAATTACTCCCTTCGGCGACAGTCGTTTGATCGATGGATCTAGCCTTTTAATTATTGATTTTGATTGGCAATTTCACCTTTGGAATAACTTAGGAATTCAATCCTTTGAAACATATGAATTACCACTAATTAACTTAATGGAAACGTCAGGCTTAATTGTTGCAAAACATGGCCAGAACCGGTTAACAGTTTGGTCAAAAAAAACAGGAAAAATTTTCTTTTCACAGCAGCAAATTGAACCTTTTGATTACTTAATCAATAACAATGAAACACATTTGTTGGCAAGATCCGATTCTAAGCTAAAAGTTTTTCAAATTAAAACAAACAAATTAATTAGTAGTTATCCAATTGACTTAGACTCTTATACTTCTTTTGTCGATATTTCTACCAGGTATTCAATTGATGATAGAAGTAGTTCACCTGCTAGCGCAGTCCTTTTCCAGAAGGATAATGTAAGATGGTATTTAAATCTTGAGGATAGCTTAAACACTAAGCCTATTAACAACGAGTTTAAAACATTCGAAAAAACTGACGAAAACGGCAATCGTTATATTTCGCTTCGGGCAGAAATTCCTCTTATTGAAGAAAGCCTTTGTTATCCGGGGATCAGGAAAATTAATGATAAAGTTTTGGATGTAAATAAAAAACCTCATTTGTATATGGGATCTTCTGAAATAAGGGTAGTGACTCTTACAAGAAGTGGCGAGCAAAAAGTCGCTCTGTTAGGCAGTATTGACCGCAGAGTTGATGCTTTTATTCAAAACTTTAAAAGGCCATTAGCACAATGGAGTCATGTGCATGTCGGTGTGTTGCCTCCAGGTAACAAATTAGATTTTGAGAAGCCATATAAATACACGAGTATTCCAATTGATATTACACCCGCCACGACCACGATTTTTTTGGAAGATAAAGTTGCTTATTTTTCTGGGGACAAATATTTTCATCTTCTGGGAGGTTTTAAAAACAATTTTAAATTGGAAAGAGGAGATTACTTTCATGTTGGCAATGTTTGTGTGAACAATAATGGAACTAGAATTGCTCATTCTGCGCACAATTCTTTTATGTATGTTTGGGATATCGAAAAGAAAACAAAAATACACACACTTAAAGGAGATTCTCCGCCCCTTACTCTTGCCTTAAGTGGCGATGGAAACACACTTTTATCTTGCCATGAGGGTGGAAAACTGATTAGTTGGGATATGGAAACCGGCAAGGAAAAATCTGAAATTAAGGTCCCATCGAAGCCTATAAAAGCTATTTTAAATTTTGATGGAACTAAGGCTTTTTTACATTGTGATGGAAATCAGGCTTTTGGATTTCCAACTAATGCAAATATTACTTTGGAATCGTCCGGGGGCAGAGGTAGTTTTACAACCATGCCATTGGCAGGCGGCGGTTTTGCCGTTTCTATGCCAGCATTCACTTGGGATCCAACATGGAAACCTGTATTCCTTGACCATGATCAAACGACCAGGGAGAAATTAGAGGCTGCTTTTGATCCCGATAAAAACAGAGGGAATGGTTTTTATGGTGTCAAGGATAACCAAGACCAATTTGTATCCATGACCCAAGATGGAAAAAAAGCTGTTACACTTCAAGATAACAAAACTGTAGTGGTTTGGGACTTAGAAAACGCAAAAAAATTGCATGTACTAGATCATCAGGATTCAGTTTCTTGTTTGAAAATCAGCAAAAATGGTCGCTGGATTTTGACTGGGAATGAAAAATATCAAGCATCTTTATTTGATGGAATAACGGGGGAAAAACTTAAAACTATTGGGGAGCATTATGGTCCCATTTATTCCGTTGGTTTTTTTAAAAATGAAAAGTATGCGTGCTTGGGTTGCAAATATGGGGTTCTTTTTTTTGATATCGAAAAAGGAATCATTTCGCATACGCTACTAACTCTGGGTGGCATACTCTTTTTTGATTCAAATGGGAATTATGATTGTGACATTCGTGCGACTGATTTTATTGCGTTTCGCGACAAAAAAACAAAAGAACCAATTACATCTTGGATGTTTAACCCATCTGGGGGAACTGCAACCACGTTCCAAAAGATGCTTGGTAGCAAAAATAAACCAGGGATGTTAAAGGATTTTCTTGGGGCTGAAGATGTAAATGTTCTTTTGGATCCGAAGAAAAAACTTTAAGCACTTTTGAATTTCGTTCGTGGAAGTATAGCTTTCAAAAGCTAATTAAATCAGCCTGCTTTAATTACTTGATTGGCAAAAGCTTGTGGAGTTTCTCTGCAGAAATAATGGGCAACTTGTTCAGCGTATCCCGCAAGCAAGTCTAGGGATTGATCCCAAACTGTTGACAAGTGGCGGTGATTATTCATAGACGGTTTGTAAAAGGAAGGTTGGTGTGGATCAAGGAAATAACTGGTTATTTAAAGTAGTTTAAAAGTATTTTAGATATAGGTTTAGTAGATTGGATTCAGAAGATAGAAGGGTTTAACTTTATCCCCTGAGGTGAGAAATAAAAAGAACACTTGGAATAGCTTTCTTGTTAGGTTTGGTGGGCACATTAACGGTGATGGCACAGGAAGTGAAGCCCGGGAAGATCGATGTTATTGATCTTGGCAAAGATTTGAAGTTGGAGATAGTGTTAATCCCAGCAGGTAAGTTTAAGATGGGATCGCCAGAATCTGAAAAGGGACGAAGTTTTAGTGAAATGCAGCACGAGGTAACTCTAACGAAACCGTTTTATCTGGGTAAATTTGAAGTGACACAGGAGCAATGGGAAGGAGTAATGGGGAATAACCCAAGTAGCAGAACTAAAGGTGCCAAGTTACCAGTAACGGGTGTATCATGGAAAGATTGTCAGGAGTT
>CAXNFS010000045.1:0-14865 GCA_964201235.1 Gemmataceae bacterium
GTTTGGGTAATATAAAAAGAAGCCATCGAGTATATCTTGATGGCTTCTTTTATTCATTTAGCGATTAATTGGATTTTGCCATGATTCATCTGCTGGATTGTCTTAATTTAAAAACGCAAACCCCATCGATTCTTGAGAATGTGCTAAGCTTTTCTCATTGAACATGTTTCCACGGATGGGAGGACTTATGCGAATTAAGTTGTTAACGAGTGTTTTAGCATTGGGTTTTGTTGTTTCAAATTCTTTTGCCCAACAACCCCAAGCAACTGCTCCACAAGCCATGCCCCATCCTGGGCAAATAAATACACCTCAGCAAGCGCCTTACTTCGTTTATTACATACCCACGGCCCCTGACATGATGGGACCAGGGTTTTATTACACGAATTGTTATGGTGTGACTTATGGTCCAAATTATTGCGTAACCCCGCCTTTTGCTCCTTGCAATGGCCCTTTACCAGCCTTTGGTAGTAGCGCAATGCATCAAAAACCAAAAGCATATCCAGGAATGTCGTTTCCTACACATCCTTATGTAAGAAGTTCCCGAGACTACTTCATGATTGATTAATTTTATTTGAATCTGATTAGGTTTTTAAAAGAGCCAGTTAAGACTGGCTCTTTTTGTTCATTTAACCATGAACCAATGATTCTCTTAACAATTTAAGGGTTTTTAAAGGGTTTTCAGCGTTGAATAGGGAATTGCTAATTGCGATCCGTTTAACGCCATGCTTAACAAGTTGGCTTATATTTTCCGTGTCGATTCCACCAATTGCAAACCAAGGAATAGTGCAAATGGCAGTTGATAACTGAACAAATTCTAAGCCAGCAAGCTTGTTGAAAGTTTTGGTTTTAGAATTAAATACCGGTCCAACACCAATGTAATCAGCACCATTATCAATAGCAGTGCGGAGTTGATCTTCGTTATGAGTGCTGATGCCAATTATTTTATTTCGGCCGATAATTGATTTAGCTTCTTTAATAGGCAAATCATCTTGCCCCAAATGCACTCCATCTGCATCTACAATTTTGGCAATATCTGGTCGATCATTAATAATAAAAGTTTTTCCATTTTGTGCGATAAGTGTTTTTAATTCAAATGCGTAGTCCAGCAATTTGTTGTCGGTTATGTTTTTGATTCGTAATTGCACCATGTCCAAACCATTTTCAAGAAGCGAATCCAGCGTGTCTAAGAATGTGGGCGTAAGTTGTTCAGCGCCTAAAAGTCCGTAAATTTTGATGTTATTTAGTTTTCCAGATAAATCTAAAAAACGAAAAATTCTTTGCTCAAGATCATAGGATCTGTACCTTATCTCACCGATTGCCACCGCGAAATCCGGGGATTCTAATTTGCCGAATTCTTCAAGTGACCGAAGCGATTCCTGGACCCTTTTAATATTTGCTTTAAAAACATCCTGGTCATTTAATCTTGTTAATTCTTGATTGGTATGAATCGTAGTCCCAACATCTTCTTCAACATTTCGCTGAGAAATAAGTAGAGTTGCAGGAATCCACTGAAGTGCTTCATTGAAATCATGCCTTAATTTTTTTGTTATTGAACATAATACTGCAGAATTTAAGATAAACCTGCAATAATCATCGACTACCCTGAACCCCTCCCGTACTCGGTTTGCTGCCGCATCTAGGATTCGCAAACAAGAATCAATCTCGGTGGTGGCATCTAAATCTAGTGGTACATCAAGAACTAAGGGCGCCATGCGTTGTTTGTCAATCCAATTAGTCAATTGCTCCCATTGAACTCCAAGCGATTCCAAGATGATTTGAGTGTTATTAAAATCTTCAACAAGATAAACAAGAAAACCTAAGCTGGTGCCTTCTTGCTCTGCGAGAACTTTTTTTGAAATCCGAAATATTTTGTTGCTGATATAAGGCTTTTTAGCAGATTCGAAAACCGAAGAACTTGCATCAATATTGTTGGTTGTTTTTGCAGGAACAAGGTTAGTTTGTTGTAAACCAAAATCTTTTAGAAGGTTAGCTACCGGCCCTTCAGGATCGTTTAGCAATGCAATGATGCAATGTTTTGCCTCAGGTTCCATCTTGCCTTCTTCTAAGGCGAGGTGAAAGGCAAAATCCAAGGCTCTTCTGCAAGCGGAGGATAATTCGAGTTCCATTAGCTAATCTTTCAGAAAAGTAAAAATAAATCACACATGAGCAAGCTTAATGAATAAACATCAGTCAATCTACTCTGGCCTTCTATTTTATCTAATTCCTCCTAAGTTCCAAATCCACTTATACGGAACGATATTTAAAAAAACCGCATTTGAATTCAGTACCTCATTTCAGAAGGTTATTTATTAAGTCGATTAAAAATGCAGAAGATCAAAATTTCTCGATTGAAATTGTAAACAACAACAAACAATTGAGCTTACAAGGAGCATTTAATGTTACATCGAATTAAGGTAAACTCCGGCTCAATTAAATGGATTATAGGCGGTGCTCTTGTAGCGATGCAATTCGCAATAGCTGGTGAAATTACTTTAGCACAAGATACGCCTACTATTATTGCTAAAAATGCTAGCAAAGTTCCCATTTTTAATATTGAACAGCTTCGAGAAATGGGCCGATCTAACAGCTCCTCAATTAAAGCTGCACAACTTGGCATTGAGGGTGTTGCCGAAAAGCAAGATGCGATCAATAAGATGAGATTCTTATCGATTATTTCAAAAGATTTACCTGTTCGCAAGCAACAAGCACAATCAGGAATGACTGCTGCTACAGCAAATTATTCTCAATCAGAATTGGATTTAAATTTTTCGATTGCATACACCTACATTTCCATCATTTATGCAAACCAGCAGCTTGATGTAGCAGAGCGAGGGATTAATGACCTTAACACCCTTGGTGATATTGCCAAGGAAATTGTGAAGACTGGTTCCAGAAATGATGTTTCAAAAAAACAAATCGACCAGATTAATGTTTATATGAATTTGTTTAAAGGGAAAAAAGAAGAAGCTGTACAGGGTGTTCCCAGGGCTAAGGCCGCATTGAGGGAAGCGATTGGTATAACCGATATTAATTGGGATCTGCAAACAGCAGATAAAGTATTAGTTCTTCCAGATGTTCAAGTGAATAGAGAATCGGTGATTGTAGATGCGCAAGCTCGCAGAGGGGAAATTTTACAAGCTCAATCTGCAGTGGATGCAACATGTTTGGAAGTAAAAGCCCAAGATAAAATCAGGGCATTTGCTGGCAAAACCTTTGCATCAGGCTCTGATATTCATGCAAATATTTTGCCAATAGCTTCATTGGATGAAAATTACAGACCTGGTGCGATTGCCCCAGAAATGCCAGGAAATCTTTACGGGTCTAAAAAATCCCGAGTCAATCAAGCAAAGATTCTACATGAGCGCGCGCAAGTTGTTGCAGATAAGGCAAAAAGCTTGATTGTGCTTGAAGCAGAAAACACCTACTTGCGCTGGATTGAAAACAAGAACCGTGCAGCTAATTATATTAAATCTGCGGAAGAAGCTGAAAAACTTGCTGCCTCGCTCAAAGAGAGATTTGATCCCCGTGGCGGCAAAATCACTTTAGATGAAGTCATCACTACTGGCATTCAAGCAAACACCATTCGAATTGCTGCTAATGAAGCAATTTATAAGGCAACTTTGGCGTTGATAGCTCTTGAAAGAGTAAGCGGTGGCGGATTTGTTGCCCCGCCGATCACCAAAAAATAAACTGGGCGCGTAACCTTGTTTATCGTTATTCCTCCATTGATTTTACATCTTGATTTATCATCCCAAAGGAAACCTATGCGAAGTAAATTCTGGCTGTTCTCTCTCTCCCTCTTAGGCATTTTGCTTTATGGTATTTGCCAAGTAAGAGCAGCCGAAAAACCAAAGTCTGTACGAATTGGAATGATGCGGACTATCTTTAAAGATACTCCGGATTCCCTTTTACAAATCCTTATGAAGCCATTTAGTGCAGTAATGGAAAGCCAAACTGGATTAAGTGGTGATTTGGTGATGACACCAAGTTATGACAAACTAGGAAAACAGCTTAGCGATGGTGATATACAAGTTGGTGTTTTTCATGGTTTTGAGTTTGCTTGGGCAAAACTTAAATACCCCGAATTAGAACCATTGATGCTTGCAGTTAACAATAAAGCACCTTTAAAATCCTATGTAGTTGTGGCTGATAATTCTGAAATCAAGTCTGTAAATGATCTGAAAGGTAAAAGCGTTTCATTTGCAAGAGGCAATCGAGAGCATTGCAGATTGTTCATGGAGCATCGAATTTTGCCAGCAAATACCAGTGCTGGAAAATTTTTCTCAAAGATTAATAATAATGCAGATGCTGAGGATGCCTTTGATGGTTTGGCTGCTGGTGAAGTGGAAGCTGTTCTTACTGATTCAGCACCTTGGGAAAGTTTTAAAACCCAAAAGCCTGGAACCGCAGGTAAATTAAGGGTTGTTATGATTTCTGAAGAGTTTATTCCCGCAGTAATAGGTTATAATCCTAACAAACTCGATAAAAATATCAGAGATAGTTTCAAAAAAGGAATGCTGTCTGCAAGTGAGAATCCTAAGTCCAAGCGAATGCTTGAATTTGTCAAGATTTCCAGTTTCGAAACCATTCCTGATGACTTCAGCACACAGATGGTTGAAATGCTTAAATCTTATCCTGCCCAATAACATCCCTTGGCAGACTAGCAGAAAATCGTAAATAACATATTGACTCCGGGCATTAAGATTGTCCGGAGTTGATTTTTTTTAGCTGTAAGATGGTAACTCACCAATCAGTTGTTAGAATGCTTCAGCGTTTCAAGTCCCTGTATGATGGGGTATTAACATGGCAGAAAATATTCAAACTGTCGCTCTCAAGGATGAAACCCGCGACCGTTATCTAATTTATGCGTTATCAGTGATCACCTCACGGGCTATTCCCGATGTTAGGGATGGGCTTAAGCCTGTTCAAAGGCGCATTCTTTACACAATGTATAATGATTTGCGATTAACCTTTGATGGCAGGCCCAGGAAATGTGCCAAGATTGTTGGGGATGTTACTGGGAATTATCATCCTCATGGTACCTCCGCGGCCTATGAAGCTTTGGTCAGGTTAGCGCAAGATTTTGTTATGAGGGTACCTTTGATTGTTGGTCAGGGTAATTTTGGCTCGGTTGATGGTGATGCCCCTGCAGCAGAGCGTTATACTGAAGCAAAGCTTGCGCTAGCTTCTGAACATTTAATGATGGAATTAAAGCAGCGCACCGTTGATCTTCGGCCTAATTACGACAATACCCGAGATGAACCGATCGTATTGCCTGCCCAGTTTCCTAATTTGCTTGTTAATGGTAGTTCTGGGATAGCGGTGGGTTTGGCAACAAACATTCCACCTCATAATTTGGGTGATGTAATTAAGGCAAGTATACATCTCATCGAGAATCCTGATGCAACTACTTCACAGCTGCTGGATCGGTTAAAAGGACCAGACTTTCCATTGGGTGGAAAGATTTTGATAGACCGCCCTGCCCTCACAAAGATTTATGAAGAAGGTTCGGGTAGCCTTAAAATTCAAGGGCAATGGAAAATTGAAGAAGTTAATAAAGTAAAAAATATTATTGTTTATTCCATTCCTTTTGGTGTGGATAAGGGCAAGCTCGTTTCTGATATCGGTTTGATAATTATTGAACGAAAGGTGCCTCAACTATTGAATGTAGTTGATGAATCCAGCGAAAAAGAAGGTGTGAAGATCGTTCTGGAGATCAAGGCGGAATCCTCCCCCGATCTGATCATGGCTTATTTGTATCGACACACACAACTCCAGGATAATTTTGCCTGCAACTTTACCTGTTTGATTCCAATCAAAGATGCAGATGGTCGAGAAAGAACCCGGCCAGAACGATTAGGTATTTGTCAGATATTAAGGCAGTTCCTTGATTTTCGTTATGAAACCATCAAGCGTAGGTTTGAATTTGATCTTGAACAATTGCGTAAACGCATACACATCCTTAAAGGTTTCAAGATCATTTTTGATGCCTTGGATCGTGCTATTAAGATGATTCGTGAGAGCCAAGGCAAAGCTGATGCCGCTGAAAAATTGATGAAGGCGTTCGATCTTGATGACATTCAAACTGATGCGATATTAGAAGCCCAGTTGTACAAGATTGCACAAATAGAAATTAAAAAGATCACCGACGAGTTACGGGAAAAAACCAAAGAAGCTGATCGTATTGAAGAAATTCTTGCATCCAAACGCAAACTTTGGGGTGTAGTGAAATCTGAACTAGCAGAACTTGGCGAAAAGTTTGCTGATAAAAGAAGGACAAAATTCGGGGATGCTGATGAAGCTACCGAGTTTGATCCAGAAGCTTACATTCAACGCGAAAATACCAATGTTGTGATTACTCGCGATGGTTGGGTGAAAAGAATTGGCCGACTTGCTTCGGTTGAAGGTACCCGCGTAAGGGAAGGAGATGAAGTTTTGGCCGTGGTTCCCGCAAGCACCCTCGACCAAATTATTTTCTTTAGTGATGATGGCGCGGCCTTTACAATGCGGGCGAATGAAATCCCTGCAAGTTCTGGCTATGGCGAGCCTATCAATAAATATTTTCGCTTGAATGATCGTGCTAAAATAATCATGATGCTTACTACGGACGAGCGGTTCACCCAACCCTCGAAACCAGGTAAGGGCGATGAGCCGGTTCCCCCGTTTGTTCTTGTCGTGACTTCTCAGGGTCAGGTTCTTAGAACACCCTTGATGCCTCATAGAATAGCTTCAACCAAAACTGGTAGAATGTACGTGCGGCTCAATGAAAATGATAGAGTTGTAAATGTTTTTATTGTTAATAAAGAAAAAAGCTTGATGCTTGCATCGAAGTTTGGCCATATCATTCATTTTCCGATTGATGAAGTTAATATTTTATCGGGGGTTGGCAAAGGTGTGATGGGTATTAAATTGGGAGATGAGGACCATTGCCTAGGTGGCGTTGTTATATCAGGTAAAGATGATTTTTTGCAAGTTGAAACAACAAATGGCAAGACCTTGGATTTTCGGCCCAGTAAATATGAAGTTGTAACTAGAGGTGGTAAAGGTTTTGAAGCCGTCAAAAGATCTGAGTTTGCAAAGATTATTGTTCCACCGATTGAACTGGTCAATTGGGATGAGATTGCAGATGCAGAAGCGCAAAAGCCTAGTAAGCCTAAAGGTTTGTTTGATTAATTAATGTGTGAAACGGAAAAGATATTATGAGTAGTGCTAATAGTAATTATTCCGCCAAGGACATTACGGTTCTGGAAGGACTCGAACCGGTAAGGAAACGGCCTTCAATGTATATTGGAGGTGTTGACCCCAAAGGGTTGCACCATTTGGTCTGGGAAATTGTTGATAACTCTGTTGATGAATATTTGAATGGGTTTGCTGATTCAATTACCGTGACCCTTCATAAAACAGGTGATGCAGTAACTGTTGTTGATAATGGGCGTGGGATCCCTGTCGATATACATCCCAAACATAAAAAGCCTGCACTTGAGCTAATCCTAACCACATTGCATTCGGGTGCTAAATTTGGTGAAGGCGATAATTATATCCATTCGGGCGGTTTGCATGGCGTAGGCGCCTCAGTGGTGAATGCCCTTTCGAAAAAGCTAGTTGTAAATATTAAGAGAGATGGTAAAGAGTTTCGCCAAACATTTAAAAAGGGAAAAGCTTTTGGGGACCTTGAAAAGCTAGGCGCAATCCGAGGCACTGGGACCACAATCTATTTTGAGCCAGACCCGGAAATATTCCGGAATACACATTTCGAACCCGATTGGATCAAGTCGCACCTCGATGATATGTCTTACATCCACAGTGGGATGAAGATCATTTTTATTAATCAGATTTCTGGCGAAACATTTGATCTCACTCACCCTGGGGGCATTCCCGAATTTCTTTCAAAGTTGGTTGTCGATGGCCAAAAACCTCCGGTCACTGAAAACATTTTTACTGTTAGTCGCAAGGAAGGCGAAAAGATGGAGGTTGCCCTCCAATGGACTGAATCAACCGATGAATCTTTTCGTTCTTATGTTAATGGTATCCGTACAGCTTCGGGTGGTACTCATGAAAATGGTCTGAAAAATGGAGTGGGCAAGGCCATTCGCAACTTTATGGAAACTCACGATATCAAAGTTAAAGGAATTGCAATTACCGCTGAAGATATTCGTGAAGGATTGGTTGGAATTCTTTCGGTTTTTGTTCGGGAGCCTATGTTCCAAGGCCAAACTAAAGAAAAACTTAATAACCCAGAGTTGACCGCCTTGGTGGATAGCTTTGTGCGACCAGCATTGGAAGCATGGCTTAATTTTAACAAAACTGCTGCTGACCAAATCGTTGGAAGAATTGTCCTGTCAGCCCGTGCAAGGTTAGCCTCACGCGAAGCAGCTTCCGAAGTAAAACGAAAATCAGCAACTTCCAGAAGGTTGAACCTACCAGGGAAACTTTCTGATTGTAAGTCAACTAATTTAGATGATTCAGAGCTATTCATCGTAGAAGGTGATTCAGCAGGTGGGTCCGCCAAGCAAGGCCGTAATAGTAAGGTTCAGGCAATCTTGCCTTTGCGTGGTAAGATCCTGAATTCTGAAGGATTACCGCTTTCAAGAGTTATGGCTAACACCGAGTTGAATGACTTGGTTACTGCGATTGGAACAGGCGCAGGAGAGAAATTTGATCTCTCTGGATTACGGTACGGAAAGATTATTTTGTTGATGGATGCCGATGCCGATGGTCACCATATATCGACATTACTTTTGGGTTTCTTTTTTCGCCATATGCCAGAATTAATACGTAAGGGGCATGTGTTTTTGGCGCAACCGCCATTGTTTAGGGTCGATGTAGGCAAAGAAACTTTTTGGGCCCGTGACGATATCCACAAAGAAGAAATTCTTTCGGGATTAAGGGCTAATGCGAAGCCAGAGATCTCGCGTTTTAAAGGTTTAGGTGAAATGGATCCTAGTGTTCTTGCGATGACTACACTGGATATAAAGAGCAGGATCTTGCTAAAAGTCGAGATCGATTCAAATCTTGAAACTGATAAAACTTTTGTTGATCTTTTGGGGAAAGATGCTGCACCCCGGTTTAAGTTTATTATGGAACATGCCGCCCGCGCAGTAGTCGATGATTTAGATATTTAGTTTTGATCTCTGATTTTTGCCTTATACCATGATAATTGTCTGTTCAGGCCGATGAGCCATTTCATTTCTTGAGTGGTAGGGTTGGCACGGGATATCATGTTTTTGATCCCAGTAAAAAGCGTCTCGGCCTTTGGGCCAAATAAGAAGTGAATTTCTTCTAGGGATGATTTAAGAGCGTCAAAAGCTTGCTGCTGCATTTTCCAAGAAGCTAATTCGATTGGCTTGATTGCATCTTCGGTTTTTTCTTCCAGTGCCATTCTGATTTCATAAAGTGTGATAGCGACGGACATAGCTAAATTAAGTGCGGGGTAATCATCGGAGGTAGGGATACCAATAAGTAAATTGCATAAACTTATTTCATCGGTAGTCAGTCCGGAAGATTCAGGACCAAAAATTAATGCGATTTTTGAACGATTGATTTCGTTTGATAAAATTTTGGCTGCACTTCTAATTGGTTTTGTTATTGCGCCTCGCAGTAATCCTTTGGTTTGGCTGGATGTTGCTGCTACAAAAGTGCAATCAACCAGAGCTTCCTCGATTGAATTAACTTGGATTGAATTATGTAGGATCTCTTCGCCCTGGCAGGAGAATTTTTTAGCCTCATCATCTAGATGATTTGCTTTGGGCGACACTAAAACAAGTTGTGAAAAACCCATGTTTTTCATCACTCTTGCAGTTGATCCAATGTTCCCTGCAAATTGAGGCCTTACCATTACTATTTTGCAGTTTTTAGACATTGTTTTTGATCTGTTGTTGTTGGATTACGCTTTGCCAACCGAAATTTCCAAAGCTTTTGCTTTTAAACTCGCCAGATCAAGTTTCCCACTCCCTAAAACACCAATCTCGGTTACGGGATGGAAATCTTTTTCCGAAGGAACCCAGAGATTGGGTAATCCCCGTGTAGATAATTTCTTAATCCATGTTTTGACATCAATCCCAAAACCTTCAAGAATTTCAGGAAGAAAGAGTACGATAATTCTCTCGCCACGAGTGATATCTGGTACGCAAGTGACGGCGCATACCCTTTCCGATGATTGGAGTAAATCATGCAGTTCGTCTTCTAGTCGTTCGAGAGGGACCATTTCACCGCCAATTTTTGCAAATCGGCTCAATCTTCCAGTAAGGGTGACATAGGATTCCAAATTGATCTTGCCCATATCCCCGGTAATGTACCAGCCATCTTTAATTACAGAAGCAGTTTTATCTGGATCGTTAAGATAACCTTTCATGACGTTTGCACCTGTTGCTAATACCATGCCCTCATGATTTGGTGGAAGACTTTCAAGCGTGTCAGGATCAACAATTTTAATTGAAACCCCAGGAATAATTTGGCCTATCGAGCCCGCCATCTGACCTAAAATAGTCCCACCAGGAATGGTAATATCGCCTTTATTAATGCAAACAACAGGCGATAATTCGGTACAACCATACCCTTCTAAGGGAAGAATGCCAAATTTGGATTCGAAATCCTTGGCTAGTTGAACAGGCAGTTTTTCTGCTCCGCAAATCAATATGCGTAGTGATTTAAAATCATCAGGTTCAGATTTTTTTAGGCAGAAGCGAAGGAATGTGGCTGTAGATAAGTATGCGGTGCATTGATAGCTTTTGCATGCAGCGCCAATATCACGAGCTTGCCTTGGATCGGGCTGATAAACAATTGAGGCACCTACTTGAATTGGTGTCCACATTGAAACGGTGTACCCGAAACTATGGAAAAAAGGCAATGCTCCCAAAAGGCAATCGGTGAAATCTACATCTGCGCCTTTAATGGTTGACCAAGCATTGGAAGTTATATTGTTGTAGGTCAGCATTACGCCTTTGGGATTTCCTGTACTCCCGCTTGAAAAAATAAGTGTTAAAGTATCATTGGGGTTTGGTTGATGAGCTTTCAAAATGAATTTAATAAACAATGCAGGCGGTAGCATTTTGCTGGCTATAAAAGTAAAAGCTTTTTGAGTTGGACTAATGCTTTGCATTATATCTTCGAGGTAAAGCAATCGGATACCTTGGATATCGGGCCAACTAACTTTACTGGTGAACCGTTTCGCTGTGATAACTGTCTTTACTCCCGATTTTTTTATGCAATGCTCTAAAATCCCAAGTGATGCTGTGTAATTTAGATTGACGGAAATCTTTCCGATGGTTGCAAGAGCAATGTTGGTGAGTGCACTTCCGGTGCTGTTTGGAAGCCAAATACCTACCGTTGTTTCACCTTTAAGTTCGCGCCTGAGTTGATTTCCTAGGCAACTAACTGCAACTAATGCCTTGCCATAGTTAAGGTTTAATTTAGGATTGGTGTTGTCGGGGAAGCATAGCTTTTCGGGGGTTTTTAATGCTTGTTGTGCAAAACCAATATGAACAAGAGGCAGATTATTATGTGTTACTTTTGCAGCTTTTACGGAAAGATCCTGTATTAAAGATTTTAGGTTTTTAGCTTCTTGCAATGTGGAGAAAGCTTTGCCTGCGAAAATATGCCAGTGAGTTTCGTTGGTTATGATATTTCGATTGAAAACACCTTTTTTCCTAATGGTGAAATTGCTTCCCTTTGGTTGCTCAAGATGAACGGGGACAACCAAAGCTTTTGTTTGTTTTAGTAATGCTCGGATAATTCGGTATGAATCGATTTCAAACCCGCCTGAGGTTTTAAACAACTCCGTTACAACAGCTATATTTTCATTGTTTTTAAGAATACCCCTAGCTTCCTTTAAAACTTTTACAAAGCCTTTAAGCCCAAGCATCGGCTGAATATAAATGATCTGTTTGTGTAAAGTTGTGTTCTGAGGTGGATGACCTTCCAACCCAGACAGATCGAGGGCCAGTATTTTTTTTACGGGTAAATTAAGAAGGGCGAATTGCTCATCAAATCGGATTTGGGATGCAACAAATATTGTACCACTGTTCGTCGAAATATTTTCTATTCCGTGGATAGTGATTTTCGGAGAGCCAGAACCTTTTTTTATGAGGAAAAAAATTGGTATAAATAGGACTACCAAAATGCTGAGAGCAGTTAGCAGCGAAGTGAAATCTGAAATTACAATAGCAGCGAAAAAACTTTGCATCTGGTGCAACTCCTAAAACTTTAAGGCAAAATCTGAATCCTTCAGAAAACCACCAGAGTTTCGAAACATTGGTGCAATAACATTGGCACAATAACATTGTTTAAAAGAACTTTGCCATATATGTTGTATTGTTCCATTAAAAATTGTTACAATAATATGCCTGCCTTGATTTTGGGGATGATTCTTCAAACTCAAACCTGCTAATAAAGCTAATTAAGGCTTTAACATGATTTATTCGTTTTATGACCGTGGAGAACCCAACATGAAAATTGCAAAATCGATACTTGTTGCTTGTGCTTTTTTGATTTCTAGCGTTGCAAATGCGCAAAATATAAGCTTTATCAAGGATGTTGCGCCTATTTTGAAAGAAAACTGCTTTGCCTGCCATGGTTCAAAAAACCCTAAAGGTAAGCTTGATATGACCAAATACGAGGCATTAAGGCATGGCGGGACCAAAGATGACCCGATTGTGGTTGGAAAACCGGATGAAAGTTATTTTATTGATGTCTTAAAAGCCACCGACAAATCAAGAATGCCACCAAAGGAAAGCGGTGATGCCCTTTCCCCTGAAAAAATTAAGATTCTGGAACAATGGGTAGCACAAGGAGCAAAAATTGACAAGGAAGTTGATGCAAAAGCTGATCTATTGAAAGAATTACGCCTTCGTTGGAAGGCCCCAATCCCTTCTGCCAAGTATTCTTTCCCCGTTGCTGCAACAGCTCTTGCCTTTTCTCCAGATGGCAAAAAAGTTGTTGTTGGTGGTCATCATGAAATTACAGTTTGGGATCTCGAGACCGCTAAATTAGAGAAAAGGATTAATACCCGGGCCCGTCGATCCATGGCTTTCCTTTTCCTTCCCGATGGCAAACTTGTTGTCGCAGGAGGCCGACCAGGTGAAGAAGGCGATGTACGGGCTTATGATATCTCCGCACCCGGTAAAATAACCGATGGCATTTCATTTTTGGATGGGGTCAACGATAAAAAAATAATGCTCAAACAGCTTTTGGATACCGATGATGAAGTACTTTGCCTCGCCCTGAGTAGCGATGGTAAAAAACTTGCAGCAGGTGGCTGCGATCGTCTTCTACATGTTTGGGATATTACCTCAGGTATTGAAAATGCAAAGCTGGAACAGGCCATAGAAAATCATGCTGATTGGGTTTTTTCAGCAGCTTTTTCACCAGATGGTAAGTTTCTCGCCAGTTCCAGCAGAGATAAGACTGCTAAGGTTTGGAATCTTGCATCTAAAGAATCATTGGCGACTTTCCCTGACCATCAAAATTCTGTTTATGGTGTATTTTTCAAGGCAGATGGCAAGAATTGCTATTCCGCGGGAGATGATAAACAACTAAGGCTTTTTGGGCTTGAGGGCGACAGGGCAGGTAAACAAGTTCGCGTTATTGGCGCTCACACGGGCCAAATTCTTAAAGTTGTCGGCAATGAAAAAGCTAATCTTATCGCTACAGGTGGTTCAGATAACACCATTAAAACATGGAATGCTGAATCTGGTGCAGCGGTGAAAACATTTGCGGGTTTAACAGATCAGGTTCTTTCGTTGGCGTTTAATAAAGATGGTTCTTTAATTGCTGGTGGTGCTTGGAATGGAGAAGTTATTATTTGGAAAACAGCAGACGCTGTGGTACTCAAAAAAATTGCAATTTCTCCAGGTTTACAAACTGCAAGCAAGTAAGAAATTGGGTATGCTTTCTAATTTGAGAAGCTAATATTTTGGAAGATGTTAATCGCTATCTAAATTTGGCAACCCTTGATCAATTCAAGAGTACCAAGGGTAAAATCAATTACTTTTCTTGGGGTCAGGGCCCGACTATTGTTTTTATACATGGTTTGGCCGATTCTAAAGATGCTTTTGTTTCTATTGCAAGTATTCTTTCGCATAAATTTCGTTGCATCGGTTTGGATATCCCCAAAGTAGTTTTGGGAAGTAGCACGAAAGATCAAACTTTATTAGACGCCTACACTGATTTCATCAAAGACTTTATAAAAACAAAAGTAAACTCCCCGGTAGTTCTTTTTGGTTCATCATTTGGCTCTACATTATCAATAAATCTTGCATCACAAACTCCCGAATCTGTTTCAGGATTAGTTTTGCAAGGTGGTTTTGTGTATCGTCCACTTAATATGGTTGAAAGATGCTCTGCTTTTATTGCAAGCCTCTTTCCGTTTAATGGCGCAACTTTTCCATACCTTGAATTTGTTATGAAACATCAGCATTATCATGCATTTCATGGGAAACCATCTTATCGTTGGGAAAGATTGGTTAAAAGTGTAAGCAGTGCATATTTTAGCACCACAGGAAGGCTCGCAGCGGCTATTAATCAAATTGATTTAAGGCAAAAAGCTGCAGATATCCAAAAACCTGTGCTGTTAATTGATGGTGAACTAGACCCTTTGATTGGCCCAAATATTCGGAAAACCCTTTACGATTCGTTCCCGAATGGCGAAAAAGTGGTGATTGAGGGGGGCGGGCATTTATTGCCTTACAGTCACCCTGAAGAAATTGCTTTTCATATGACGGCATTTTTGAATAAAGTTTTTCCCGGCGATCGGATATTATCAGCGTTGTAGTTCCATTTGGTTTATCAGTCTCTTATCAGGAATTTCACATGGGACAGAAGATACATGTTATTGGAATTGGTAGCGATGGATTGTTTGGCCTGACCACC
>CAXNFS010000046.1:0-14634 GCA_964201235.1 Gemmataceae bacterium
CCTGCGACCAGAGAAGTAGTTTCAGTTTTAGGATCGTAGCGAAGAACTCTGTGATTTTCAGTATCTGCGATAAGGATAGTGCCATCGTTATCTGCACACAAATGTTTGGGCCCGTTCAATTCTGTATTTAATGCAGGGCCACCCACGCCTTTGCTTCCAGACTTGCCCGTACCAACTACAGTTTTGATCATGCCATCTTTGCCAACCATACGGAGGGCATGGCCTCCGCGTTCCAAGATATAAAGATTTCCCATAGCATCCATGCAGGCAGCTCTCGGATCCACAAGAGGGCTATCCACCGCCTTCGAGTTATTTTTAGGCACGCCACTTTTACCATTGCCTGCAAGAGTGGTAACGATATTGGTTTCAAGATTGACAGAACGGATTCTACGATTTTCTAGGTCGGTAATGATTAAGTTCTTTTTAGCAGCATCAAAAGCAATGCAGAATACCCCGGTGAAAACTGCTTTGGTAGCGGGGCCATTATCGCCTGAGAATGCTTTGGCGCCCGTGCCTGCAAATGCAGTGATGATATTAGTTTTGGGATCGATCTTACGCACCCGGTTATTCCAAGTATCGCCAACATAGATGGAATCATCCTTGCCAATGATCACACTATGCATGCCATTGAAAGTGGCTTCTTGCGCGTTGGTATTATCGCCTGACGAACCTTTTACACCGGTACCGCCTACAAGGGTAAGATTATTTTTAGAATCAACTTTCATGACCCGATGGCCTGCGATTTCGATGATGTAAAGGTCGCCTGAAGAGTTCCAATCAACGCCAAAGGGGCCTTTCAATTGAACTTCAGTTGCAAGGGCAGGGGGAGGATTTTTCCCAGAGCCTGCAACTAACACAATCTTTGCAGCATCTGCAACCATTGAAAAAGAAAGAACCATTAGGCACGCAGCTACAAAAATTCGCATGATAGAAATTCCCAGGTTGGTGTTCAGCATGAAACCAAACGACATCGTAATGGCTAACGATATTGTTTGGAAATGAAAACCTTTTATTGAAACGTAAGCGTGCTTATTATTAAGAGAGGATTTCTGAAATCACCCTGCATTCACCATCAATTTGAGTAAGGCGCTGTTGTAATCCCTGAAAATAGAAAGTTAATTTGTCATGATCCAAACCAAGTAATTGAAGTATGGTTGCATGAAGGTCTCGAACTTGAACAAGATTTTCCTGTACCCTGAAACCAAAATCATCTGTAGCCCCAAATACAGTTCCCCCTTTGATACCGCCTCCCGCCATCCAAACGGAATAGCCATATGGGCTATGATCCCGGCCAGCAGAGCCTTCAGATGTTGGTGTTCTTCCGAATTCTCCGCCCCAAATAACCAGTGTGGAATCTAGCAACCCACGAGATTTCAAATCTGTGATCAAGGCCGCGATGGGTTTATCAATCTGTTTTCCAAGACCTACAATTTTAGAGTCGTTATCACTATGGGTATCCCATCCCGCGCCACCGCCGCCATGATAAAGCTGAACAAACCGAACTCCTCGCTCGACCAACCGTCTGGCGTTTAGGCATTGTGTTCCAAAAGGTGCGGTAACAGCATCATCCAATCCGTAAAGCGTTTTTACTTTTACATTCTCCTTGGAAAGATCTACCGCTTCTGGTGCAGCAGACTGCATTCTAAACGCAAGTTCATAGGCTGCGATTCGCGCAGAAAGATTACCGTCGTTATTTTGCTGGTTAAGATATTCACGGTTCAACTGTTGAGAATAATCCAAGATACGGCGTTGATCTTCATTACTGATCGAATCAGGTTTATTGAGGTAAAGAATTGGGGTACCGCTTAATCGCAACTCGGTGGAAGAATAAACTGCGGGGAGAAACCCATTTCCATAAGTAACAGTACCACCCTTTAATGGCCCATCACGCATGACCACATATCCTGGCAAATTATCAGACTCGGATCCCAAACCATACATTGCCCAAGAACCAAGGCTTGGGCGGCCCATCATGCGAGTGCCAGAATGAGCAAGATAAAGTGCTGGTGCATGGTTGAATTCGGTGTGATAACAACTCCGCACTACAGCAAGTTCATCAGCAACACCTTGAAGATGCTCAAATATATCTGAAATCTCTATGCCAGATTTTCCACATTTCTTAAATGTTCGTTTACTTGGTAGCACCTTAGCGGTGCTGGCTTTGGTAAATTCGAGGTTTAGATCCGCAAAACTTGCAGGTAAAGGTTGGCCTGCAAACTTTGCCAGCATAGGCTTGGGATCAAAAGTATCAACCTGACTTGGCCCACCATGCATGAACAGTGAAATCACCGCTTTCGCCTTTGGTTTATGATGCGTAGCCTTGGGCAAAAGTGGATTTTCAGCAGCGCTGCCATTACGGCCCAACAAATCCAAAAGTGCCAAGGCCCCAATACCCATGCCAGCCTTGCCAAGAAAATCTTTTCGAGAAAGCGTGTGCCCCTGATTCATTTAAGCATTCCTTAGTTGGCGTAGATAAACTCAGTGGTATTCATAATACCGAGACAAAACTCGGTGAGTGCAGCAGTGCGCGGTGCTGTAGTGTGTTTATCCATATGCGCAAGTTCTGATTCGGTTATGAATTTTAAAGCCGCTTTCAGTTCCTGATTTCCTACCTGTCGACTATAGGCAAGCAGCCATGCCTGATGAATACAAGCCTCTAGATCATTGCCTGATTCCTTAATCAAACGCAACGCCATGGCTTTCGCCTGTTCCACCACCATTTTGTTATTGATCAAGGAAAGTGCTTGTGCAGGGACCGTAGTTGTTTGGCGAACCGGGCAACTGGTTCCACTACTTGCGGGATCAAAAGCTTCAAAGAAAGGGAATCGAAACGAACGGCGATTCAAAATATAAATGGCCCTACGGTTTTGTTCTGTCGAAACAGGCCACTTAGAATTCTTACCATCCCCTATATCGTAAACGCCCTGTAGTTCTTCCTTCGAAAGCAAGGGAGTAAAAGGCGGGCCAAATTGTTTCTTATCTAGTGTGCCCGCGGTTGCATGAAGATGATCCCATACAACCTCTGCTTCCAATCTCCTGCGTGGAAAACCTGAAAGAAAAACATTTGTTGGATCAACAGCTATTGCGTGATCATTGCGAACTGCAGATTGCTGATAGGTTGAAGATAAGACCAGTTGTCGATGAAATTTTTTAAGACTCCACCCATTTTGCTGCAATTCCACCGCCAACCAATCCAGCAATTCTGGATGGGAAGGAGGCAACCCTTGGGTTCCAAGATCGTTTGGGGTGGGCGCCAACGCTTGAGAGAAATGCCATTGCCAAATACGGTTTGCTATCACCCTTGCAGTCAAAGGGTTTTGTGGCGAGACCACCCATTTGGCTAGTTGCGTGCGACGCTGTTTATTTTCATCAGGCCCGTCCGGCAATGGGCCACCACCGGGCAGAAAGCCTGGCAATGCAGGCGGGACTAGCCCGCGAGGTTTGCTTAATTCTCCACGGGTTAATAAATGTATGGGCGTGGGCGTTGATGCATGGCGGAGGCTGCGAAAAGCATTACGCTGCCCCTTTATCCATTGCTTTTGTTTTGTATTTTTATCCCATGTTTCGCTGGCTGCAAATATTGCTTCAAGACCAAAGTAATCCTTCTGGCTTATCGGATCATACTTATGATTATGGCAATTTGCACAACCCACGGTAAGGCCCAGCATTGCCTCACTAAAAGTCACCACCTGATCCGTTCGCCTTACGTATTCTAATTCATTCGGAAAAGCATCGAGGGCATTTTGCCATTCTCCCAAGGTCCAAACCGCAACTGCATCTTGCATTGTTTCAGCCTGATTGGCCCAAAGCTCATCTCCCGCAATCTGCTCCATAAGAAATCGATCATACGGATTGTCATCATTAAAACTGCGAATGACATAATCACGATAACGCCAAGCCTGCTCATAATAAATATCTGTTTCGTAACCACCCGAGTCGGCATAGCGAACTACATCAAGCCAATGTCTTGCCCAGCGCTCACCATAAGCATTATTATCCAACAAGCGATCAACAATAAAACTAAATGCTTCAGGACGAGAATCGTTAAGGAACGATTTGATATCTTGGGGTGAAGGTGCAAGGCCGATCAAATCAAAATACACACGACGCAACAAAGCTTCTTTGGTGGCAGGTGGCGCAGGGGTTATGCCAAGCTCTTCCTGCTTTTTCAAAATGAAAGCATCAATAGGGGTTTTTATCCAAGCCAAATCTTTAGTTGTAGGCAGCTTAGTTCGTTTTAATTCTTTGAATGACCAATGCTTCGAAACTTTGATTGCTTGCGGATCTATTTCATCTGCACTAGCGGGCCAAGAAGCACCCTGATCTATCCAAGCACGAATCATACCAACCTGGTCCGCACTTAAATGTTCGCCCTTAGGCGGCATGATGCTGGAATCATCTACACCTGCGATAAACAAAACCAAAGGGCTGGTGGAACTTTTGCCAGTTAGGATGGCTCTGCCGTTATCACCACCCGCCATGGCTCGGGAACGGGTTGCAAGAGAAAAGCCACCCTTGGTTTTTTCCAGACCATGGCACTGATGGCAATACTTCTGAAAAATTGGTTTTATGTCGAGTACAAAATCTATTTTTTTAGCTGATGGCGGGGGCAGTTTTGGGCCAGAATCAGCGAGGGTGAAATGGACTTGAATACGTTCTTCGGTCAATGCGTGATTATAAATTGCCAACGCAGAGATTTCACCTTTAAAAGAACTTCCCCCTGGCTCCCGCTTTTCTTTTCCAACTTGAATTGCCCTAGTGTTGGAAATTTTCCCACCTGTGTCTTGCACTGTTGAACAGGTAATTCCATCAACAAATAAAACATTTTTCCCTTTTGCCGTGCGAGTCCAAACCACATGGTGAAAACGCCCATCGTTAAGTCCTTTCCCAGATGCCAGTATAAAATCGGTTTTACCTTTCGGCCCCACCCCGACAAGAATACGACCTTCATTCACACCATCCTGCAAACTGCCTCCGAGAATTGTCCAATCTTCTGACCCCGGACCATTCGTGGCTTTTGTCACCAAAGTTGCGCTACCAGGCCAGAACAGTTTGTCGAAAGGCTGTTTGGTACGAAACCAAAACTCCACAGTAATATCTTCTATATCAAAGATTTGATTATGCGGAATCTCCACCAGGTTGTTTCCATCGAAGACTGCAGCTTTTACTTCGAGCCCAGATGGTCCAGCAACTATCGGCAATGCTTCGTTAAAAATCCCATCTGGCCCTGATTTCTTTACCTTGGACTCGTTAAGCAAAACGAACTCTTTCTTGAGAGCACTTTTCTCTAGCGGATAATAACAAACTGGATTGTCCTTCAACACTTCCATGGAATATTTTGATTCATTAGCATCAATGGTCATGGTGCGTGAAAATGCAACAAGGAAAATAACCATCAAAAAAGCAATTGAACAATTTAGAAAGTTAGTCAACGGATTATTCCCTGCAGTTTTATTCCAGCGTACTAATTCGGTTTTGTTTCTAACGGACGATTCAAACTTTGGACCAGAAAATCCCAAATGTCCTTATAGCCTTCCGTCGGATGATCTGGATACTTCACATGACAAACCACTCCCGCTTTTTTCGCCAGGTTTTGAAAACCCAACGACCATGCTGGAGAGTGAACTTTATAATCCATCTCGGTTACTTTTTCCGGTTGGGTCAAACCCCAATTGTTTTCGAAGTAGATAGGTGCGCCTCCTTTTTTAAGTAAAGCATCAGGAGACCATTTTGCAATCATTGGCATTAACTCTTCACGCCGCTTTAATGATTCTTCAAAACTGCAACCCAGCGCAGGCGCACCCCATTTCACACCGGGTACCCACTCTTGCATTTGTTTCGGGTCGATACTCGGTTGACTTCGATAAGCTGCAACGCAAACTACTTTGGTGGAAACACGATTCAAAAGGTCTTTGGAATTTGCATCTGCGCGATCATTCGAACAACCAACATAAAGTGCAGGCAACGCCCCCTGCGAACCCCCTCCCAAGGCAATTCTTTGTGGATCAAGATTCCATTTTGCAGCATTTAAACGCACAAACTGAACCACACGGCAAGCGTCATCCATCACATACGATACTGGTGGATTTGCTTTTTCTTTCATGCCTTGATTTAGGGTGCGTGTCTGAACCCCGATTACTGCAATATTTGCAGGAAGAAACCGATTGAGATCGGGCACATGCTTACTCGGTTCCCAAATTCCCCCAAACCAAATTAATACAGGAAATGGCCCATCACTTTTCTTGGGCACATAAATATCCAATAGTTGATATTGGCTTGGGCCATAAGAAATATCTGCATGCGTTGGAACAGGCTTATTGGCATCTGCTGCTTGAACCATAGCCAACTGGCATTGAACAACCCCAAGAATTGCTATTACTAAAGCACGGTTCATTAAAACTTTCTTTTATTCATTTGCTAAAGGTTATTGTAAGCCTCAAGTAATCTTTGCTAATAAAACATTACGACCACAGTCAACTCTTTGCGAATAAAGCAACCTTTATTACAATTTAACATACAGAAATCATAGCTTGAACTTGCAATCCATGCAATTCAATCAGATAATAGTAAAGGTTTTGTTTTTGTTATTCATACCGATTTTATTTTTAGCACCTGCACCATCATTCCATAAGGGCTTCTAATGTTAAAACCCCTCAATCGACGAACTTTTCTCCGCGCAGCGGGCATGACCATGGCTTTGCCCATGCTAGATGCAATGGAAGCAAAGCTTGGAGCTGCAGAAAAAGCAAAAGCCATCCCCCGTAGAATGGTTGCAATCCAAACGAACATGGGTATCCTGCCCCAATTCTTCTTCCCAGAAAAAGCGGGCAAAGATTATGAACTATCACCCTACTTGCAAAGGTTGGGCGCCCATCGCAAAGAAATGTCAATCTTTTCTGGCGTAAGCCTTCCTGGAGTTACAGGCTCGCACGCTGCTGAAAAATGTTTCCTTACCGGAACCCCACATCCTGAACGAGGCGGCTTCCGTAACTGGATCTCCCTCGACCAATTCGCTGCAGAGCAAATGGGTAACCAAACCCGCTACCCTTCCCTCGTATTGGCTATGAGCAGCGAAGGTGCAACCCTAAGTTACACACGCAGTGGCGCGCCTATTCCCGCAGAGAGAAGCCCGAAGAAGGTTTTCCAAACTTTGTTCCTGCAAGGCAAGAAGGAAGAAGTTGCTGCCAACATTGAAGCTATCAAGCAAGGTCGCAGTATGCTCGACTTCGTAGGCGATCAGTCGAAAAGATTGAACCGTTCGCTTTCGAAAACAGATCAGGCACGCATGGATCAGTATCTCTCTTCCGTACGAGAGCTTGAAAAAAGATTGCAAAGCTCGGAAGAATGGGAATACAAACCCAAGCCCAAAGTTACCGCTCTGCCTCCAGAAGATATCGAAGATTCACGCGAGTTTGTCAAGAAAACTAAACTCATGTTTGATGTCATGAAGCTGGCACTGGAAACCGATTCCTCCCGTATCATCTCATTGTTCATCGATACCACCGTGATCCATAACATCACCCATCATGGCAACCGACCAGAAGTGATTGCAGAACTGCGCTCTAAGGAAGAAGGCCAGTTCGATGTACTTAATGGCTTCCTCAATGCCTTGAGCGAGACTAAGGAAGAAGGGCAGTCGCTGTTGCAACGCACTATGGTGCTTTATGGCACTTGCATGGGCAGCGCCAACTCGCATTCCAATGTTAACCTGCCCGTGTTGCTTGCAGGTGGCGGGTTCAAGCATGGCCAGCATCTTGCGTTCGATACCAAGA
The DNA here is from genome assembly GCA_964201235.1 of Gemmataceae bacterium. Classification (GTDB taxonomy): domain Bacteria; phylum Planctomycetota; class Planctomycetia; order Gemmatales; family Gemmataceae; genus UBA969. Next base: position 7,773 of record CAXNFS010000046.1, read on the forward strand.
ATAATTATCCGCTTAGCAATCTTTATCTTTCCATGCTGCACAGATTGGGGATCGAAGCGAAAGACTTCTCCACCTCGAAGGGCACCATGACCGGATTGGAGATGGTGTGATCAATCCCATGCGACTTATTCAAACTAAAACCCTTTGGGCTCTTGGTCTTTATCTTGTATTGGTGCACCATTCATTTGCTGCAGAACCAACAATTAATCCCTTCCTTGAAAAGCACTGCATTGCCTGCCATGAGGGCGCCAATAAAAAAGGCGGGCTTGATCTTACTCTACTAAAGGTCGATCTGAGCAATTCAGATAACTTCAGCTCGTGGGTGAAAATTCATGATCGCATTCAATCGGGTGAGATGCCCCCGAAAAATAAGCCCCGACCTTCCGAAACCGACAAAGCTGCGTACACAAAATCCTTGAAAGACTCGCTTCTAAAAACAGAATTGACAAAGCTTGCAGGCGGAGGTCGGACTGGTATTCGCAGGCTTACTCGAACCGAATACGAGAACACAATCCGCGATCTTTTCGATATGCCTGGCATTGCCTTACAAGGATTGCTGCCTGCAGATGGCTCCGCCCATGGTTTCGATAAAAACAGCGATGCCCTTGATATCTCGCATGTCAACCTTTCCAAATATGTTGAAGCTGCAAACCTAGCCCTCGACCTTGCAACCGCAACCCGACCAAATCCCCCTACCGTGCAAAAGCGTCGCATATCTCTTGCAAACTCAGGCGGTTTCGTTGCGCATATCATCCTCAATGGCGATGGTGTGTTGCTCAAAAATAAGAAACCTGATCCTGATTTTCCACCCGCTGCAGAACAGAACCATCTGGATGAAGGGGCACACGAACGCATGGGGTCTTTTCGTAATGGTTCCAGCGTTGGGCTTTTCCGCCATGAAGATGAATCTGTAAGCCCGTACTTTATCGAACATGTAACCATTTATCCTGGGCTCTATCGTGTTCGCACCTCCCTATGGAGTTTCCAATGGGATAAGGGCCAGGTACTTCCTTCGCGTGGTACGGAAGCTGCCCGGTTATCGGTTGTGCAACTTACGGGCGATGGTCGTGGTGGCCAGCATCCCAGTTATGTATTGGGTTATTACAACGCCCCTTCCCTTGAATCCAAGGAACACGAATTAACCACTTGGTTGAATCACAACGAGATCATCGGATTCAACACCGCCTCACTAGCACCCGTTGCAAATTATTCAAGAAAAGGCCGTGCAATGGCCTTCACTGGCCCGGGGATAACCTGCGATTGGCTCGATATCGAAGGGCCGTTGCACACCGTATGGCCTCCGAAAAGCCATCAGACTTTGTATGGCGATATTCCTATTACAGAGTTCAAGCAAGCGGAGCAAAAAGAGGTAAGGCCACCTCAGCGAAAGGCAATCAGACAGTTAGGCGCAGGAAAAAATCGGCCTGATCTTGTTACCGGACTCTGGACGGTGCAAAGTGAAAACCCCTTGAAAGATGCTGATCGCCTTTTGGCTTCTTTTCTTCCCAAAGCATTCCGCAGGCCAGTTTCAGATGAGGTTCGCAAAGAATATGTCGCACGGGTAGAAGAGCGTTTAAAAGCAGGCGATTGTTTTGAAACCGCAATGCGTTGGGCTTACCGGGCAGCGCTGTGCTCCCCTGATTTTCTCTACCATGTAGAACCAGATAACAAGCTTGATGACTATGCCCTTGCAAGCCGTCTATCGTACTTTTTCTGGAACTCGATGCCCGATTCCCAACTCCTTGAACTTGCCTCCAAAGGAAAGTTAAAATCCAAAGAGGCACTGCGTGGGGAAGTTGATCGGCTATTAAAAGACTCTCGCTCGCAGCGTTTTATCGAAGACTTTTTAGGCCAATGGTTAAAGCTTAGGCTGATTGCTGCCAACGATCCTGACCGTGGGTTGTATCCAGAAGCGAACCCTTATTTGCAGGATTCAATGCTTGCAGAAAGCCGGGCCTACTTCCGCGAACTCATCGAAAAAAATCTGGATGCATCACACCTCGTGAAGTCTGACTTTGTCATGATTAACGAAAAGCTTGCCAAGCATTATGGAATCAGCGGTGTAACAGGCGCTGAGATTAGAAAAGTTCCCTTACCAAAAGATTGCCCTCGCGGAGGATTTCTTACCCAAGCCGCAATCTTGAAAGTAACCGCCAACGGCACAACCACATCGCCTGTACCACGCGGCGCTTTTGTTCTCGAACGCATTCTTGGAGAACGGCCCGATCCGCCACCTCCAAATACTCCCGCAGTCGAACCAGATGTTCAAGGAGCAACCACTATACGCGAACAGCTCGCAAAACATCGTGCGGATTCTTCTTGCGCTTCATGCCATGCCAAGTTTGATCCACCTGGTTTTGCCCTCGAATCCTTTGATGTGATTGGCGGATTCCGAACCCGTTACCGCTCTATAGGCGAAGGCGATAAACCAGAACGCGGGCCGATTGATCCGTTCATCAATATCAAGTTCAAACTAGGGCAACCAGTTGATCCTTCGGGTGTAATGCTGGGCGATAAGCAGTTCAAAGATATCCAAGAGTTGCAAGTAATTCTTGCTGCAAATCCCGAGCGATTGTTGAAAAATCTGTTGGAGCAATTTGCAGTGTATAGCACAGGCAGACCCATCGCTTTTAGCGATCGGGACCAAATTGCAAACCTAGTTGAAGCCACCATGAAAAATAAAGCGGGCGTTCGAACCCTGCTGCAAGAATTTGTACAAAGCGAAATGTTTCAGACCCGCTAATAATTTTATCTAGGCCTATAATCATGACTATTTCAAATGCATTAATTAAGACCGCTATGGTTATGGGTTTCTTACTCGTAGCCCTGAATGTTCATGCGGACGAAACAAAAACCAAAGTGCGCCTGTTTGGAGTTTTCTCTCCTGACCGAGAAAAAGACCTTCGGAAAATTACCGATGAATGGACCGACATCAAACTAGAGTCAGTCGATTTCAAACATGCAGAAGGGGTGTTTGTTTTCGATGCTGATAAGTTGTTTCCAAAGGCCAAACCTGAGCAAATCATCACCAATCTGGATAACAAACTTCGTACCGCAAGCAACAGCACCTTTGGTATCAAGCCCCTATCCACTGTGGCCAAAGATAAGCTGGTTCGAATTGAAATTGGTGTGGTTGGCCTAGATTGCAAGGCTTGCAGTTTTGCAGCATACAATATCGTTGCAGGCGTTGATGGCGTAGAACAAGCAACTTGTAGTTTTAAAGATGGCTTGATAACCGCATTAATCGATCCTGCCAAAACACAGAAAGCTGTTTTGGAAGATACTCTTAAAAAGCGCAATGTAACCCTCAAACAAAACCAGGTTACCAAATAAACGCTTTCAACTACTCTTTCCTTTTTTGAACCACGGGCTGATTATCCACCCAGCGCTTCAACAGCAGATAACCTTCATCGGTTGGGGTATAACGCCTGCCTCCCTGATGACCATCTTCCTGCGCATCTTCAACATTTAATGGCTTGCGAAGTACTTTGCTCTTGGGCAGATTCGACAAGTCCACACGCTTTTGCATAAGGCGATAGTTAACCAATAAATTTGATGTTGAAATGTAGCCAAACTCATCTGCAGGCTGAAGTGTAAGCGAAGGCACCTTACCCGGCACCGCATGGCAAGCCAGACAACTTTTGGAATCTTCACGCTTCTGCCTAACCAGTTCGGGCATGACATAATCACGGAAATAAACGACATCATCAAGCTGGGCTTTGGTCGGCTTAGGGGCTCCATCAGAAGCCAATGAAACCGAAGGATCTTTTTCCTTTCGCAATGCATCCATCAATTCAGGCAAGAACTTTTCAGTCCCCTGCTTCAATACATTTTCTGCAATCCTTTTAAGTTCTCCGACCTTTTCAAATTCCACAACCTTAACCAAAGCATTAAGAACTTCGGGGTTACGGCGCAAGGATGTTTGATTGGCCATCTTGACTGCCAAGGCATGGGTTGCAGGATCTGCATTAGGCCCAAGTTGATCCAGATAAAGTTGCAAGGCACGATCCTTGATCGTCAAATTTTGATCTGCAGCATCAGGCTTGCCATCAGGTTTAACTTTTGTTGCAGCCATGCCCTTATGAGATAAAATCCACGAAATACTTCGGACCCAAAGATGGGCTTCGAGCGGATTAAATGTTTTCGAAGGGAAATAACTTCGGAACAAAAGATCATGTTGCAAATCTGGATTAGATGCAAGTACCTCGCCAAGCCCTTCTGCAAGGTACCAATTCGCAGCAAATGTTTTTTCTGCTTCTGCTCTCTTAGCGGGGTCAGTAATAGCTGCAATTGCTTCGCGTGATTGATAGTTTTCAAATTTCGGAATGATCAGGTTAAAAAAGTTCCGCTGCTGCTCTTCAGTTGTTGGAATCACCCAATTAACCTTGGCCCAAAGCCGAAGTATAGGGTCAGAAATCTGAGCCCTTCGGGGTGGTTCCAATGCGCCACGCATAATCTGAGCTATCTGGGGTTCGACCAATTCAGGGACCGCTGCCAACTTAACTAATCGGGGATCGGTGATTGCTTTTGAAGCCATTTCTCTTAATGGTTCAGGGCCTTTCAACGAGTAATTGACCACGAAATCGCCTAGCTCACGATTGGGAATACCAGTCGCTGCTTCCAAGCCAATACGAATCATGTCGAGATCTTTTTCTTCCTTGTTGGATTCCAAATACGATAACAAGGCATTACCAAATAACTGCCCTGCACCAGGTGTTGCATATCCCATTTGCCCCGGGCCACCATCACCGCCAGAGAAAGTATAAAAGGTGCCCGCAATACCAACTAATCTTCGGACCAACCGTTTGCGATTTTCTGGGTCAGCATTTTCTAGCCGATCATTAAGCATCGTAATAAGACTGGCCAACTCCTTATACTGATGCGACCGAGAAGCATTTGCCCTATGCCCGTTTGCGATAAACAATGCATGGCTTGAGTAGCGATTACTGTACTCCACCAGAGAATTGGGCTCTGCTGTTTCCAACATGCGTGCCCAAGATGCATTAATTGCATTTCGTATTGGCGGGTTCCAAACCCACCACTGCCACGCAGCCTTAACGGCCCAAGCCCGCACTGCTGGGTGAGAATCTTGAGTAAATGCGTGATCAAAAAGCTTGCCCAATTTTTCCCAATCTACCTTAGAGCCTGAAAGAACAGCATCAGCACGCATATTGAGAACTTGCATCATTGATTCTCGTGCGTAGTCATCCCCCGAAGATGCGATTTCATAAACCAAATTCCAACCTTTATCATCAAGAAGAGTCTGCCTAAAACCCCAGACCGCTGCATCGCGAACCATTCGCGCTGGGTCTGATAAGCCTGCTTTTAAAGCGTTTAATGCCCCTTCATGATGAAGAGATCCAAAACCAATCATGGCCCAATAACGCACACCAGCATTAACATGCTTGGCCGCTTCAACCAATGTTCCAAGATCTTTTTCATTCCCATGCAGAGCAGCGTCTCTGGTTTGTTTTACAATCGCAGGCAGCGAGTTATTTTTAATCGCAACATCTTCATCCACATCTTTGCTCGCGGGATAAATCCGAGACAACGCATGAAGGGCGTATGCCGATGTTACGAATCCAGTTTGAGCAGCACGATTCCAACGGCCAGATGGATCTTGCATTGCTAATAACGCCTTCACACCTTTAGCCACCACGGGATCATCTTTACCCCGCCCTGCACTAGTCAGCCCCATGATCGCTAGGGCAGTTGGTGCAGGATCAGAAGACTCTGCATTTTTTCCTTTTTTAGATACAACTTTTCCATCAGGATCAAATCCCCAAGAGCCATCTTCATTCTGGATGCGAACCAATCGAGCTTCATCTTCTGAAATTACTTTTTTTACATCTGCGATAAATTGTGCCACCGCCATGGCGTTTAAAGGCTTCTTATCGAGTTCAGTTGCCTTGCGAAGTTCATGTTCATATTTGCCAATAGGAAAGATTCGATAAAAATAATCTAGCCTAAGCGCAGCGTCATCGGTGAATTTGGGTTGCACAGCGAGCACCTTACGGGCTTTATCCTCGAGAGCACGGAAGTATTCAGGCTTCGAATGTTTTTGCCAAGCTGCTTGAAGAATTTCAGAAGAGAAAACATAAACGATCACCTGCCCAACATTAGAGCCGGGCCCTGCTGCATTGATGCCCCCGGGTTCCCCCGTTTGAAGTACAAAGTTGGTTGTGCGCAATTGCATTGCAGAGTGCAATTTCAAAGGTTGCAAAATACGCTCTAAATGAACAATATTAAAGCCCGCAGCCCGGGTACCGGCTGGTCCATCACCAAGATCAAGTGGCGCAAGGCTTGTATTGTTTGCTGCATCTTTAAGTTCATTGGTGGGGCGCAGACATTCATACATGACATTGCGAAGGTGCCAGAAGTTCTGAACATTTTCAAGTTTATAGCCATTTAAAAGGGGAACTGCAGGGCCCCAAACTCCTGATTGCGTATGACAACTCATGCAGTTTGTTCCAAGCAGATTACCCGTATCGCGAATACGGCGTTCAACGCTTGCGCCCCTTGGCCGATTTGTCAACCATGCATCAACCTGCCCAATTTGTGTGTACATCCCCTGGCGAATCGCCAAGCGCGGATCCTCATAGGGGCCTGCCTTAAGCAAACGAATTTGCAACTGATATCCAGGCGCATTAGCCTCTACGCGAAAGTAATAAACTTCGCCAGGCTTAAGTGTCCTGCAAATATTTGCACGATGCGATTCCTCTTGTTGATGGGTGCGTTCATTTGCATCCGCCCCTTCACGATATTCCAACATCACCAAAGACCCAGGCGCCTCTGATGTTTTCTTTGCATCCTTATTAATCTGATAACAACGAATTCTATGTGCGATCAATGGATTAGGCAT
>CAXNFS010000047.1:0-14517 GCA_964201235.1 Gemmataceae bacterium
ACTCTTGATGGGTTCCGCAATCGCCAGGTAAATGTATTGGTTGCTACTGATATCGCAGCCCGTGGCATCGATGTGGATCATATAACGCATGTGGTCAATTTCGATCTACCAAGGGAAGCTGATACTTATATTCACCGTATCGGCAGAACTGCACGCGCAGGGGCAAAAGGCAAAGCGGTGTCTTTTTGTGATTCTTCAGAGCGCAGTTTGCTTAGGGCAATCGAAAAACTAGTCAACAGGAAACTTCCTGTTGTTCAACCTAAATTTGAATTTGTACCCGAAGCAGCTCCTGAGAAATCAGAAGCTCCGATGAGGTCGGAACCCTACCGAAAAGTAACACCCAGCAGGCAGGTTGCTGCTCCTAGATCTTCAGGTTCTTCTAATTCTTCTGGTTCTGCACCCGGCGACTACCCACGCAGAGGCAGCAAAAATAAATCCCAGAAAACCAAGTACAACAAGTTCAAAAGTAGTGGCGGTGGTGGCGGTAATGGTGGTGGCCATCGATCTTCTGGCGATTAAGCTTAATTGTTTAACTCTAAAAACGATCTAACTAAAAGCTGCTTGGGTAATCCTAAGCAGCTTTTTTCGTACAAACTTATTAATAGATTTGCAGCAATATTAAGATTATGAAGAGCGTCTCTAACTAGAAAACTTAAGGGGTCAAGTATTAACTTAGTTGCGGACCAATTCCGTGAAATGGAATACGCGCATGGGAATTCGTGAAAACTACTTAGGCTTTCTTTACAAACTCAGATTTTATCTGCATTAGGCCAAAGCCATCAATTTTGCAGCTAATATCGTGATCACCATCGATCAAGCGAATGTTCTTGACCTTCGTACCAACCTTAACGGAAGAGGATGACCCCTTCACCTTTAGGTCTTTTATCACTTGTATCGCGTCGCCATCTTTCAATTCATTACCGTAGGCATCCTTCCATACTCGCTTTTCATCAACAGGCACTACAGGGGTGGTGCTCCATTCATGATCGCATTCCGTACAGACGAAAAGGCTACCATTTTCGTAGGTGTATTCGCATTTGCATTTGGGGCAGGAAGGCAGGCCATCCATATAAAATCCTTTTCAGTGATCAAATCATCGCTGCGTAAGACGCACAAAATTAAATTATAAAGATTATGAAGGGATTTGAAAGAAAATAAATCAAACGGAGAGGGGGGGATTCGAACCCCCGGTAAGGTTGCCCCCACACAGCATTTCCAGTGCTGCACAATCGGCCGCTCTGCCACCTCTCCAACCTACCCTTAAAGTCTATTAGAGTTAAGACTTTGCGTCAATTAAATGCTGAAAGAAGTTGGTAATTGAAATAAAAATATAAGCCGTTACAATCAAAAGAGTGTATTTCAGCCCTCAATAAAAAGGACCCTAATCATGCTTTTAAAGTCGATTGTGATGCGTTTTTACGCTCTTTCTATAGCAATAATCGTCGTAGGCTCTCTAGCAGCAGCGGACAACGATGGCTACACCCAGATATTTAATGGCAAAAATATGGAAGGTTGGAAGTTTTTCTTCGATCCTAAAGCCCCCAAGGAAATTGACACCACCAAAAACTGCACGGTCAAGGATGGCGCAATCATCTGCTCGGGCAAGCCTACAGGCTTTTTCTATACCGACAAATCCTTCAAAAATTATGTGCTCGAATATGAATGGCGCTTCCCAGTAGGCAGCGACCCAAAAAGCAACTCCGGTTGCCTAGTCCACATGCAAGAACCCTTCAACAAGAATTTCCCCCGCAGCTTGGAACCCCAAGGCAGATATTTGAACCATGGAAAAATCTTTACCATCGGTTTGGAAAAAGAAGAAATAACCTACAATAAGTTTGATCAAGAACTACTCACCAAGCAACTCAAACCCATGGGCGAATGGAGCAAAACCGAAGTAACTTGCCAAGCTGATGGCGTAGTGAAAGTTAAAGTCAATGGCGTGCAAGTCAGCGAATGTCAAAGCGTGCTTAAGAGTGGTCCAATTGGGTTTCAATCAGAACAATCTGAAGTGCACTTTCGCAATGTGCGACTGAAGCAACTGCCTTAATTGCTGTAATTAGATTAGGCTGATATTGTGGTGGGTGAGGCATTCGAAGCCTGATTCGGTAATCAGGTAATTTCGTTCGATGCGTAACCCACCAACATTTGGAACATAAAGCCCTGGTTCCAAAGTAATGACATCGCCTGCCACTAAGATTTCGTCGGATCCCGGAACGATAAAAGGCGCTTCCGGATGAGAAAGGCCCAACCCATGACCTGCATGGTGTGGGAAGTGCTCACCGAATCCCGCTTTAAGAAACACACCCATTACTGACTGATAAACATGACTGGCATTAACACCGTCGAGAAGGTTGTTTTCGCCTGCATTCATAGCGAGTTTAGCAAGATCCATGAGTTGTTGCTGGGAGGAAGAAGGATTTTTCCCGACAACAAGAGTGTTGGTAAAATCGCTTCGATAGCCAAAAAGCACGACTGAAAAGTCTAGAATAAACATATCAGATTCTTTAAGAATGCGTTGGGTGGGTGGACCGCCTTTGCGCTCTGGGCCGGGGGAAACAGCAAAGTCGCCATAAACTATTAGGGGTTGGCCACCATGTGAGGTGCAAATTTTTTGCACCTCTGCATAGATATCAAGTTCGGTCATACCGGGTGCGATATTTTTAAGAACCCAAGCATGAGCTTTTTCTGCGATTTGAGCTGATCGTTTGATGAGAGCGATTTCATCTGGATATTTTTTACGCCTTGACTTGCTGATGGCCTTGTGAATTTCAACACCTTGGCTTGTATCGATGCGATCATGAATAAAGGCTCCTGGAAATCGTTTTTCGACTTCGGGGAGCAACGCAAGAGCCCTTGTAGTTTTGGGGTGCGTGATACCATCGTACCAATTGACTGCAACAATATCATCGGCAACACAAAGGCTAACGGAATCGGGCAATCGGGTATCGTAGAATATAACACAACTAGCATCTGGATTAATAATCAATATGCCACCAAAGCCTGAACCAAGGCTAAAAGGGTCGACATAAAAGCCTGAAAGCCAAGTGAGGTGCGCGGGATCTGCGAGCACGAGTGGGCTTTTGGGGTTATCCATCGAGTCGAGGAAAGACTGTCTTCGTTTCAGGCATAAAGTTCTATCAAGCATGAATAGGCCTTTCATTAAATCGGGTCGAATACCCCTCTAGAATAGTAACAGGTCGTTCTTTTGTCGATATGGCCTGCTTAACCGTTAATGTTTAACGCACCTGGGAAAAAGTTTACCCGGTTTAGGTTGCGATATGGGTCAAGCTAGTTTAACCTGAAAGCTAAGAAATTTGCACATGGTTTAGTAGGCAAGACCCATGATTTCAAGAAGAGTTAAATTTGCTGGCATTTTCGTAATTGCAAGCGTTTTAGGAATAGGTGCGGACAAACCCCTACAACTAAATGAGCTTCAAATCCGGGAACTGGTAAAACAACTTGGTTCAGACTCTTTTGTATCGCGGGAACAAGCAAGCGAATTGATTCTAAGGCAGGGCAACCAATCAATTCCAGCCTTGGAAAACGGCCTGACTCATCCAGACTATGAAGTGGTGCGAAGATCACGAATATTGATTTCATCAATTATCGAATCAGAAAAGAAAACGAAGTTACAGGCATTTCTTGAAGATGCTGATGGAAGTAAAAACACTGCGCTTCCCGGTTGGGATAGGTTTGAAAAACTTGTTGGAAAAAGCACATCATCAAGAGCCCTATATGGGCAGATTTATAAAGCTGACCCCAGCTTGATGGATGAAGTTCAAAACGACAAAAACATAGGGAAGTCAATAGTATCTGAAAAAGCACAATGGCTGCATAATAGTATTTTCAGCCCAGTTGCAGGCAAAACCATAAATCTTGAAATAGGCGATATTGGAGCGGTTCTATTTGCTGCAACCATGCCCAACATGGAATTACCCCAGGAAGCAGTAAACAATATTACGAACCTGCTTTACCAACCTTCTGCAAGAGATGCAATCAGTGCGTCAAAGGGTACCAGCCCTTTTAGAAAACTACTTGGAACATGGATGCTGCAGCAAACAGACCCTAACATCATCTCTCAACACCTGCACCTTTCACAAAACATGAATATGACCGAAGGCCTACAATTGGCACGAAGGGCAGCTTCCGAAAAAACAATGCCTGTTTACACAAAGACCGTGGCTTTGACCCTTCTCGGGAAAATGGGAACAGCGGAAGACTCTGGAATATTGCGAAATTTCTTGAGCGACGAAACAGTAGTAGGAAACTTCCAACTGCCCAACCAGCAAAAAGGAAGTACTCAAGTTCGAGATGTAGCCCTTGCAATGCTAGTTCACATGAGCGGGCAATCGCACAAAGATTACGGATTCAGTTTTGCTCGAGACAATCAAGCTCTTTTTTTTAACCCATATATGTTAGGGTTTACGACTCAAGAAAACCGTGCTATTGCACTAAAGAAGTGGAACACTTACTTCACAAGCAAACCGGTTCAAAAAGCAAAAAGCTAGCTAGCCTTAAGTTTTTTAATCATGGTGATTTGATTACCGTGTTCATTATGCTCGACATGATCCATGAAAGTTCGGATCAAAAGCATTCCACGGCCTGTAACTTTATCAAGGTTTTCAGGTTCAAAAGGATTGGGCAAACCGTTGGGATTAAACCCTGGGCCTTCATCAGCAATGGTAAAGCGAATCTCTTCCTTGGAAATCTTGGCACCAAACATGACTTTACGCCCCGCATAGGGGTTTTGTTTTTTTCGCTCATCTGCAAGGGTGTAAAAATAAATCTCGTCATCGTCCCGCAATTTGGAATCCAATTCTAGGTTGCCATGCAACATGGCATTCGTAAGCGCCTCATGCAAAGCGACACCAATAAGCATCATAGAGTTGGGTTCGCAAAAATTAAACTGGCCGACAAGGTGTTCGATATGGCTAACCATAGGCGAAACATGAGCAATATCATTTTCCAGTACAAAATGAACTTCATGACAAACAAGAGCATTATTAACAATTTGAATGTTTTTCTCATTGCGTAGGGTGCTAAGCACTTCATTCAAAGTTGCATGCAATTCATTGGCGAGCAATTTTTTAGGGACATAACTAGCAGCCCCAGCGCGCAAAACCCGTACCGCAAGTTCTTCGTTCCCATGGGCAGTCATGAGGATGATTGGGATTTTCGAAAAATCCCTACGGATTTTCTGAACCAACTCGACCCCATCCATATCAGGCATAAAAAGATCGGTAAGGATTACATCGGGGTTAAAGTTTTTGAGAAATTCGAGAGCTTCACTACCGTTGGAAGAAAAAAACACCTGCCAACCAGGTTGAGAATTGACTAACCCGCCAACTAAATGGCGGTCGACTGGAGAATCATCAACCACAAGCACTTTGCGAGTGACGATTGAATCTTGGTTTTCATTAAAATCGGTAGTCAGGTTCAAATCTAGTTGGCCCCCGATATTAAACTAGTAACATCATGAAAGAAATTCCCAAGGGCGATTGGTATTTCTACTTCAATAAAGTTATATTCTTGATTATACTTAAAAGCATAAAAATAGCTTATATAATTTATAGTTTGATAGCGAAAATGATTTAAGGGATTGAAAAAACCGATATAATTATATTGGCAACCTTAGAAACAAGTAAAATGCTGCATTTTTTAATGGAATGAACTTAAACTTCCAGATAAGAAAATATCATGAATAAAATTGAAGTGAAAAAAGATAGTGGCTTATTTAACAAGCCAAGCTTTCGAATAGTTAGCATCATTTCTGGAATCATAGGAATTGGCGTAATATTTTGGGTCCTATTATCACCTAAAGTGCCAGAAGGAATGGCATGGATACCCCCTGGAGAATTTTCCATGGGCGATGATTCCGACCGTGAAAAATATGCAGATGCTTTGCCGGTTCATAAGGTCAGACTTCAAGGGTTTTACATCGATAAAACCGAAGTTACCAACTCTCAGTATCAGAAGTTTGTAGATGCCACTGGGTATAAGACTATTGCTGAAAGGCCATTAGACCCCAAAGAGTTTCCTGATGTGCCCCCGGAAAAATTAGTTCCTGGAGCGGGAGTTTTTTCCCCACCCATACAAGAAGTTGTGGACTGCTCCGAATGCAATCAATGGGGGAAATATAAAGAAGGTGTTTGTTGGAAAAACCCTGAAGGCAAAGATAGCAACTACAAAGGTCGGGAAAACCACCCTGTGGTTTATGTAGCGTGGGAAGATGCTGTCGCATATTGCAAATGGGCAGGAAAAAGATTACCCACAGAAGCAGAGTGGGAATATGCTGCAAGGGGTGGATTAGAACGCCAGCCTTATGCATGGGGATCCGAATCACCGTTCGAAGGCAAACCCAGGGCCAACATTTGGCAAGGCCCCTTCCCTAACCGTGATGACAAAACTGATGGGTTTGGTGGCACAGCTCCAGTCAAGAGTTTTTCCCCAAACGGATACGGTTTATATGATGTGAGCGGCAATGTTTGGGAATGGTGCGCAGACTGGTACAGGCCTGATGCTTATTCACTTTTGTATCGTGGCTTAGATTCAGACGCTTTTAAAATACCCTTGTTAAATCCTAAGGGCCCAGCCTCGCCTATCGATCCGCATGGAAACGAAGCAAAGGTTCGGGTGCAAAGGGGAGGCTCTTTTCTTTGCAGCACCAACTATTGCGTTCGATACAGGGTTGGTTTAAGAATGCATGGTGCGGAAGATACTGGTCTTTCTCACACGGGATTTCGCTGCGTGCTTGACCCATGAACCTATTAGCCTATTTTGCATTGGTATTATTTACATCATCGCAAATATCAAATCAACTTCCCGAAGTAACAATGCCTGCAGGGTTCGAAATCCTTCCCTATGCGGATGACTCTTTGGCAAGTGACATTTATTGTTTATCAATAAGCCCCAAAGGCGATGTGATGGTGTCGGGCAAGGGATACTTTCGTATCCTTATTGATTCAAATAACGATGGGAAAGCAGACACTTACAAAGATTTCGCTCAGGCCCCCATCGATGGTGCAACCGGACTTCTCTTTGAAAAAAAACTCCTATGGTACACAGGGAATCAGGGGTTATGGTCGATTCCGATTGCTGATGATGGTGTAACCGCGGCGGGGCCCGGGGTAAAACACCTATCGTTTAAAACGGGTGGAGAGCACGAGGCCCACGCAGTAAAAAGGGGGCCCGATGGCTTGATTTACATCCTGTGTGGCAATAACACAGGTATTAATTCCGCATTTGCAATGGGGAATTCATCCCCTGTAAAAAAGCCCATCGCTGGCACTGTGATCAAATACAATCCAGAAAACAAAAAGACAGAAGTCTTTGTTGACGGACTTCGTAACCCGTACTGTTTTGATTTCAATCTCGATGGCGAACTTTTTACCTTTGATTCGGATAATGAACGCTGTATCGCACTTCCCTGGTATGAACCAACAAGAATTTATCACTTGGTGTCAGGAGGAAGATATGGCTGGTGGAATCCGCAGCATTCAGAAACTTGGCGCTCGCCTCCATCTCATGCTGATATCATTCCGCCTATTGCAACTGCAGGCAGAGGTTCGCCCACTGGAGTACTTTGTTACAAGGGAACTCACTTTCCACCAAAGTATCAAGGCGCACTTTTTATATTAGATTGGACCTTTGGCAGAATTCTTATTTGCGAACTTCAACCCAAAGATTCTTCCTTCAGCACCAATGCCGATGTTTTTCTTGAGCCCAAAGGCAGCTCTGGGTTTGCACCCACCGCGGTGGATATGAACCCCATTACTGGAGAATTATTTATTTGCATTGGAGGGCGCGGCACAAAAGGTTCTGTTTTTCGCATCAAACACAAAACAAATCCTATTTCTGCAAACACCCTACCCTATAAAGTTCAAATCATTAGCCCTGAAAAAGCATTACTTATAGCAACATCTTCTCCAAATCTTTTGGAACGAAGAAAAGCGATTGAGTTCCTCCGTTTCGAAACTGCCCTAACCCCAGAGTCGATTAATAAGATTTTTTCTGCCAACGCTGATCACCCTGATCGTTTCATCAGATATGCCACCACCAAGTTCATTGAAGCACACGAAGGGGCAAATATTATTCCTAGCAATACCATAGCTGCAAACACCTTGGGGTTGGCACAGGTAAAATCGCAACCTTCAAAAGCAGGAATAATTGCGCTTGAAAATATTATGAACTTGAAGACTTCGTTTGCAACAAGGCTTGATTCGGTTCGAATTATGCAAATGGCAATGGGTGAGCTTCCCAATAGTTCGCAGCGAGGCAATTACCGCGAAGGGTATTCGATAAAACAACTCAAAGAATCGTGGACTCCAACATTAGAACAAACGAAGTTACTTGCTCTTTCTTATCCATCCGGAGACTCAGGTCTTGATTTCGAATTAGAACGAACCTTTGGCCTAATTAAATTTAATGACGAAAAAATCTTAAGCTTACTTCTTGCTAAGCTAAGTAATTCAAATGACCCTGTGAGAAAAATTCATCTTCTGGCATCCATCGCACAAACCGGATCTTCCTTTTCAGAGGAACAAAAACCTAAGGCCATCAAGGCGATGTTAAATCTTGGGGCAGAGCTAGACCTTAAGGGGATGAAGCGAGACAGAAACTGGCCTTTACGGTTACAAGAGATTTTTGCAGATCTTTGCAAAAACAACAAGGATTTTAGTAATTTAGTAGCGAATTCAGATGACTTCGGGCTCCCCGATCATGCAATTTATTTGGGAGAGATGAAAGAAGCAAAAAAGAATGCTGCCAAGAAATTCGCAACAAAGATGCAGGCAAAACCAGATCTAGCTTGGAATTCGCAATCCGTGCGAGTTTTGGAATTGCTAGCCCCAGCGGAATCGTTTCCAGCAATAAGAGTGCTCTGGGGCGAGCATGGGTTAGACGAAATACTAATCAAGATTCTTGCCAAAAATCCTGTGAGGGATGATCTGCAAAAATTTACAACAATTCTGCGCCAAATCTCGAATGATGATCTGCCTGACATTCTTCTTGCCCTTGATAAACTTGCGCCCCTAGGCGAAGCCGAGTATTTACTTCTGGCGCAAAAACTTCCAAACCTTCCTAGTGAACCAAAATACAAGCCTCTTCAAGATCAGGTGTTTTCTCTTTTACGCAAGAAGTGGACCACTGCACCTGCCACTAACCAAATGCAAGAATGGATTGTCTGGGCCAAAGCCAATGATGGAAAACTTTTAACATCTTTGACCATGTCGGGTGGGATCAGTCTGGACCAATGGAAAACCCGCTTTGAGAAAATCAAATGGGACGAAGGCGATATTGCAAAAGGAAAGAAAACCTTCACTCAACTTAAGTGCGCATCATGCCATTCGGGGTCTCAGGCACTGGGCCCTGCACTCGAGGGAGTTGCACAAAGGTTTTCCCGGTTTGATCTTTTAAATGCGATCGTCCATCCAGACAAGGATGTGCCCAATCGTTATCGCGCAATTGCATATACCACAACCAAAGGTAAGATCATTTTGGGTCTAGTGGTTTACGAGTCCGCGGACGGAGTGCTTTTGCAAACATCAACAGGCGAGCCTCAGCGACTATCTGGAAACGAGATATCCCTAAGGCAACAAACGCAAAAATCGATTATGCCTGCAGGCTTGCTGGATGAGGCGAAAGACCAAGAAATCGCAGATCTATTTGCGTACATGAAAAGCCTTGGTAAAACAGGCAAATAATTGATTACTGGGCAGACAACTTCCACTTATTTTCAAACCGAAAATGGAAGTTTAGGCAAGATTCGATACCCCATTACACCCTAAAAGATCTTCGCCTAGCTTAAAAAACAGCCCCAAAGTACACTTGCATCGCCTTTAAATTTTGCGGGGATAATAGGTGCAATGTTGAAACCACGAATCGTTTTTGTTCATGATTGGCTAACGGGAATGCGGGGTGGCGAAAAATGCCTCGAATCGTTATGCAAACTATTTCCCGATGCGAAATTGTACACACTGCTTCACAAAAAAGGCGCACTCAGCCCCACGATCGAAAATTTAAACCCTCAAACATCCTGGCTCGGGAAACTTCCGGGCGTTCATAATTACTATCGGTATCTACTACCCTTCATGCCCAATGCCATCGAATCAATTAAAATCCCCGATTGCGACCTTGTCGTCAGCCTTAGTCATTGTGTTGCAAAAGGTGTCATACCACCCAAGGGTGTGCCACATTTATGTTATTGTTTTACGCCTGTAAGATATGCAT
The DNA here is from genome assembly GCA_964201235.1 of Gemmataceae bacterium. Lineage (GTDB taxonomy): Bacteria > Planctomycetota > Planctomycetia > Gemmatales > Gemmataceae > UBA969. Next base: position 10,228 of record CAXNFS010000047.1, read on the forward strand.
GGCATATGCGGGATGATTACTTTAAGGCGGGAGAAAAATTAAGCATAAAAAAGAGATTAGCTGCGCCGGTGTTGAACCACATTCGGGAATGGGACAAAAAAACATCTGAGCGAGTGACTCATTTTATTGCGATCAGCAAAACAATTCAAAGCAGAATAAGCGATTGTTATTCACGAGAAAGCTCGGTGGTTTACCCTCCAGTGGACACCGAATTTTATGCGCCTGAAGATGTACAACGCGAAGATTTTTACCTCGTGGTTTCTGCTTTCGCTCCCTATAAGCGTATTGATCTTGCAATTGAATCATGCAAAGCTTTGGGGAAAAAGCTAGTAATCATAGGTACCGGGCAAGACGAAAAAAGGCTTCGCTCACTGGCAGGACCGCAAACGCATTTCCTTGGCTGGCAGACGGATGCCTCCATCCGCGACCATATGCAACGATGCAGCGCCCTGCTTTTTCCTGGGTTCGAAGATTTTGGAATTGTTCCGGTCGAAGCGCAAGCTTGCGGTACTCCAGTTATAGCTTTAGGAAAAGGTGGCGCAACTGAAACAATCATTGGCCGCGAATCAGGCAATGAAGCTACCGGATTGTTCTTTGCAGAACCATCTGTTGAATGCATGACCAATGCCATCAGGGAATTTGATAAAGAAAAGAATTTCTACAACAGTCATGCTGCACGCAAATTTGCACTAACCTTCAACCAGAAAAATTTTGAGCAAGGTATGCTTGATCAAATTTCAAAATTTGTATCAGGCAATGCAACAAACAAAGTTGCAGCCTAATGTTTGTTTCAGTAATTTATGAATAACTAAGATAAAGTTTTGGCAATTCTGAAACCACTACCATCGCTAGACTGATCAGGTTTTAAACCACCCCTATGAGCAGAGCGTAAAATATCCCTAGGGTAATAGAATGCACCACCTCGTAACACTCTAGTTGACAGATCATCAACAACCCGCAAATCGACCTTTGAATCTTCAACGATTGGGGCATCACTATAAGGCTGTAAAATATCCTGAACCCATTGGTAGAGATTTCCTGCAATATCAAAAAATCCAAGATCATTGGGTTTCAATTGCCCGACAGGCCATAAATGATTATTGGAATTAATTTGACAGTAGGCGAATTGATCAATTTGTGAACCATCAGCTCCAAAGAACCAAGGGGTTTTCGTACCTGCCCTAGCACAAAATTCCCACTCGGCCTCGGTAGGTAAACGATAACCTTTTTTCTTGAGAAAATCATTAGCAGGGCGCATTCCCACTGCATAATACCCCTTCTCATTAGGGAGATAACACCATTGGGATTGGGGGATTTTTTCCTGCTCACTAAGCCAGTTGCAATATTCTGCAGCTTGGTGCCAAGAAATTCCCGCAGCGGGATTACCCAAAACCTTAGCATTGTTTCTGCCAGCCTGAAAGCTCGGATTAAATTTCAAGTATTGTTCAACGGTGACAAGTTTTTGAGATAATGCAAAAGATCTTGGTATTAAAGTTTCATGGATCTTTTCGTTTTCAACCCTTTCGAGTTCATCTTTAGGCGACCCCATTAAGAATTGAACAGGGCCTTTTATATTAATAAAACATTGCCCAAGAAAATTAACACTCCAATTTTTTGCAGGTTCAGAAACCTGCTCAAGATCTCGAATGCATTTATCACACGCAGCGCCAAGGCCTAGTTTTTGCCTTAATATCCAATCCAAGGCACTATGCAACCCAGAATCAGGATGAGTCTTATATAAGTCGAGGAAATATTCTTTCCACTGTTTTTTTATCGCTTCGGAAATATCTTCGAAGCTTAAACCACCCAGCGCAAGAACCAAGGCTGCACGGGTTCCCAGATCGGTTTCTTTCTGGATTTTTTCAAAAAGCATTGTAGCGCTTACACCAAGTGCGCCAATAAAAGTCTGCGCTTCGCTCCTAGATGTTGCGTCTTATGAATTAGCAAAAATGCTGAATCCATCAGCGTCCCCAAGTGCCAACTGTAAAGAGGCCGCCATGCCCTTGCGTATTTCAGCATTCACTTTTTCTTGGGGAATAGTTGTAGGAACAACCGCAGATCGAAATCTTTTAAGATAGGCGATCATTTTATCTTTAACTGGAACAATCTTTTTAAAGATTGTTTTTATGATGCTGTAATCAGCACTGACAAACAAATGAAACAATACTCTTTCGTTATCACTTGCATATTCAAGCGCAATTGCATTAGCATAACTGCGGCTCGAAGAAGGATTCGCATGATCCTGCCCAAAAGAAACCAGCCGATGAATTAGTAACTTTTGCAGGGGTTTGAATATTTCCGCCCACTCTTGAAGATAAATCAGATCCTGCGCAACAAGCTTACCAACAATTGAAGGAACTATTTTATCTAGGAAGGGCGAAGAAGGACGCCAAAGTGCTAGTGCCCCTGCAATTCGCAAACTCATAGCGTAATCAGATTCTGGCAGTTGTGCGAATTTTTGTTCTAAAAGTGGGATCACGATGTCCGCATAAGGTGCAAGGCGCTGGCGCATTACAATATAGTCTTGAGGTTTCGCAACCAGGAGAGGCTCAAGTAACGCCTTGGCGTAGGATGGATCCGCAGGCAAAAGAGCAAGCAATACCCTAGTTTTTGCGTTTGTATCATCTTTAATATCGCTCAAATGCTGCTCTAGCAAAGGCCTAGTAACAGAAAAATCCTTATCAGAGCTCTCCAAGGCTGATTGCAAAATTGAAGCACCCGATTCCAAAATCTTGATGACGCTATCCATTCCTGGAGTTTTGGAAATCTTCGCCCAACTCGACACGGATCCAGATAAAGAAGCTTGGAATGACGACACCCCAGAAAGATTGGCTGCATTCAATTCCGCAGCATTTTTCATGATAGGTACAACATCATTTTGCTTCAAATAATTTTGGAGGTCTTCTGAAAAATCGAGCCCCGTAAGGTATCGGTTGTTCAAGTTTTTACTTAACGCTTTTAAGCATATCCTTTCCAATTCTTTTGGAATGGTGTCTTTAATTTGCCTTGGCGGCTTGGCTTCAATCCTAATAATTTGTTGCAGGGTTAAAGAAATCGTCTTTGCTTCAAAAGGCCTGCGACCAGTCAGCATTTCATACAATATAACCCCTAAGCTAAAAAAATCGGTGCGCCCGTCCACCATGTGCGCCAACCCCGATGCCTGTTCAGGGCTCATGTATGCTGGTGTGCCCAACAATCCCGTCACCTTTCCAAATAATTCCTCACTAAGGGCCAACCCGAAATCTGCGATATAAAGATTCCCCTTGGAATCGAGAAGAATGTTATCCGGCTTGATATCGCGGTGCACAAGGCCACGCATATGGGCATGGTGCAACGCTTCTGCTATAGTTGCGACCCATTTTGAAATATTTTGATAAGAATGAGCTCCCTTAGCAATAATCTCAGACAAATTTCCACCATCCAAATATTTGGAAATGATGAACACCCCTTCAGACTCAGAATTAATGACATCATAAACCGGAACAATATTGGGATGATCTAATTTCGCAAGCATCCTTGCTTCCGAAAGGAAGACTTCAAATTGCTTTTTATCCCGCACAGGGCGCTTGAAAACCTTAACCGCAACCAATCTGCCAAGCTGCTCATCCTTGGCAAGAAAAACTTTTCCGAAGGAACCCTCTCCCAGCACTTTAAGCACTAAAAAACGATTCAATAATAGATTGCCACTGGTGGGATTAGGTGCTACCTGGGAGGAATCCTGGGGGGTGATGTTTTCGACAAGTCTAGTAGTAAGCACATCTTCGGAATTGTTTGATTCCAAATACTTGGTTTCAATGAAATCAGACTTGTTTTCATCCGGGTCTTGAGGATTCATAAACTAGACTCATCTGTCCTATTTTGCGATTAATGTATTAATATAAGTTTAATTCAAAAAATGCAATCTTTCCATCTAAGAACGCACGATTAATGTAATTAACTACACAGAAGCCTTAATTCGCAATATGGTTAAATACAAAAAAGCAGGGAGGAAAATTATTCCCCCCTGCTCCTTAGTTTGATTAAAATCTTATCAGATTAGCTGCAAGACTTACGGCTAGAAAGACGGCCACCAAGGTTCAAACCTCGGCCACACTTCTTTTCGCAGCAAGCAGTCTTTTCGCAAGCTGGTTTGCATTCTGCAGGCTTTGCTACTTCAACCTTCTTGGCTTCAACTGGCTTACGAACGCATACCTTGATGGTGGTTTCGTAAGGAACGCTTTCGCAATATTGAACTTTGCGTTTTTCTTTAACTTGCTTCATTTCGCAAACGCGTACTTTGCATTCGGTGGT
>CAXNFS010000048.1:0-14509 GCA_964201235.1 Gemmataceae bacterium
AATGCGCCTGCGGAATTCCGGGGACCTTTTTCCGCCATTGCAACACGGTCGCCCGGTGTTCGGTATTCCGAATTATTCCCCAAGCTTGCATCACGATCGGATCAGTTTTCACTCATACGATCCATGCATAGTCAATCCAATGATCATGGGGTTGCAGGAACCGTTGGCTTAACTGGCAGCATTGCAGGTGCGGTGGGTTTGGATGGAAAGCCCAAGGCGGGGCAGGCTAGGCCGACCACTGGCAGTATTGTTGCCAAAGTGCGAAAACTGGATTCGGGTTTGCCTTCATTCATGGTGGTGGGTGGGAAATTGCATCAGGGGAAGAAGGCGATCATTGGCGAGGGTGGTGGATTTTTAGGCGCAAGCTGCGACCCTTTTCGTATTGTTTATGATCAAATGCATGGCATGCGCATTCCCGCACTTGAACTTGGGCAGGGCCTTACCCCCGAGCGGTTGGAAGATCGCAAGAAACTGAATACTGCGATTTCTGATGCTAGTCGAAAGCTGGATTCAAAAGGCTTTTCCCATTCGTGGGGCGAGCATATGGATCAGGCCTTTGCGTTGCTTATGCGGCCCGAAGCAAGATCACTTTTCGATCTTTCTTTAGAGCCCGCAAGCGTTAGGGATCAGTACGGCAGAACCCGCTTTGGCCAGTCTTGTTTACTTGCACGGCGCTTGGTGGAAAAAGGTATTCCGTTTGTTCAGGTCAATTGGAGTGATCATGTTGAAGCCGAGGAGGATGCAGGCGATGGCGGCTGGGATCATCATTACCGAAATTTCCAGATCATGATCGATCGGCATGGGCCATGGTTGGATCATTCGCTATCTGCGCTATTTGATGATTTGAAAAACAGGGGGTTGTTAGAATCTACTTTAGTGGTTGCTGTGGGGGAGTTTGGCCGTACGCCAAAGATTAATGATAAAGCAGGGCGCGATCATTGGGAGCATTGTTACAGCGCCTTGATTGCGGGGGGCGGAATAAAACCGGGGATGGTGATTGGTACGAGTGATGCGCGCGCAGAAAGGCCCTCGAGCAGGCCTTGCACTCCGGGCGATCTTGCTGCAACCATTCATCAAGCCATTGGCATAACCAGTGAACAATCGCAAACCTTGGGCATAACGGTCGATGGCGAGCCTATTGCGGAGTTGTTCTAATGCATTTCTTTGTTGCAATGATTTGTAGCATTGTTGGTGGGGCTGTTTATCAGCTTCAAGAAGCGCCTTCGACTTTGGTTAAAGTAACTAATGATGGCTCGTTTAAATCTCATTTAGTTTGGTCCCCCGATGGGAAGAAGTTGTTGTTCACCCGGATTCATCAGGGAAAAATGGAGCTTTGTACTGTTAAAGCGGAGAAAAGTGCAGAGGTTGTTGCACTGGTGGTTCCTTCGCCTAACACGCCTCACTTTGATGGCCATTGGTCTTCCGATGGAAAAAGCATTGCTTATGTTCACGATATTCTTCAAGGCACTGATGGTAAATTGCAGATCAACGAAGTTTTGGCGGACGGAACTGGTGCTAAGGTATTGATACCGCATAAGGCTTTTGAAGAAAGTCCGCGCTATAGCCCTGATGGTAAACATCTTGCTTGGGTAAGCACTCGGGATGGAAATCAGGAAATCTATTCCATGGAGTTGGCCAGTCAGAAGGTGCAACGGCTTACGCAGGATCAGGGCTTTGATAATAATCCCAATTGGAAGCCTGATGGTTCACGCATTGTTTTTGCGAGTTCGAGGTTTGGCAATTTTGAAATCTGTTCCATGAAAAAGGATGGGACTGGAGTTTTAAGATTGACCAATGATTCTGCAATGGATGTTTGGCCTGTTTATTCGCCAGATGGCAAAGCTATTGCATTTACCTCAAATCGTACGGGAAGTTATAATATTTTTGTGATGAATGAAGATGGGTCTGGGGTTAGAAATATCACCAATAATAAATCAATCAATAACTTTGCTGCCTGGTCGCCTGATGGTCATAGGATTGCCTTTATCTCGAACTTTCAAGGTTCGTATGAGGTATACATCAAATCCTTCTTGCAAGGTCGCAGGATGGAATAATTCGTGATTAATAGCTCGTTCTAATACAAAACCTCATGAGATTTCATGGGGTTTTCTTTTGCCTATTCATTATTTAAATAAATCAGGTTAAGATAGTTCAAATGATTTGTGTCCCGCCTGTTTACTTATGGCTTGTTTACCACGGAAGTAACTCATGTTTTTTAAATGCTTTGATCACTTGCAGAAATTGATGTGCAGTGCTCTGTTTTTGTTGATTGCAACTGGGGTTTCTTTTTCGCAGGAAAAGCCGCTCGACTTTGCCCACGAAGTTGTTCCCATCCTTAAAAAACATTGTGCCGCATGTCATACCAACGGAACCTATAAGGCTGGCATTTCTTTCGATACCAGGCAGGCTTTAATTCAAAGCAAGGCTGTTGTTTTAGGCGATAGTAAAAAAAGTGAGATGCACAAGAGAATAACATCGAAGGATACAACAGAAAGAATGCCTCCCAAAGGGCCCGCACTTGATGAAAAAGAAGTGCAAACTCTGGCCCGTTGGATTGATGCCAAGCTTCCTTGGGATGATAACTTCACCTTTAAGGCTGGTACTTATGTTGCACCGTTAAAATATCGGGATGTAAAGATTCCCACGGGGGCAGGCCATCCGATTGATCGTATACTTGCGCCATACTTCGCAAAGCAAAAAGACGGCAATCAGGCGCTGGTGACAGATGATGTTTTTTATCGCAGGGCATCGCTTGATATTGTTGGGCTATTGCCACTAACTGAAGAACTTGAAACATTTGTTGCAAATGCTGATCCACAAAAAAGAGAAAAACTGGTTGAGGCCCTTCTTTTAGATAAGCGTGCTTACACCGATCCTTGGCTTTGCTTTTGGAATGATCTTTTGCGCAATGAATACAAAGGCACGGGGTACATTGATGGTGGGCGCAAGCAGATCACCTCTTGGCTTTATAATTCGATTTTAACCAACAAGCCTTATGATCAATTTGCACAGGAATTGATCAAGCCTAATGCGGATTCAGAGGGTTTTATTAAGGGAATCAAATGGCGCGGGCGGGTGAATGCGAGTCAGGTTGGAGAGTTGCAATTCTCACAAAATATCTCTCAGGTTTTCTTTGGCGTCAACATGAAGTGCGCTTCTTGTCACGATAGCTTCATCGATAATTGGAAGCTTGACGATGCTTATTCCTTGGCTGCGATTATATCGGATAAGCCACTTGAGATTTTTAGGTGTGATAAACCTACCGGGAAGAATGCAGTTGCAGGATTTCTCTGGCCCGAACTAGGCAACATCGACGCAAAACTTCCTAAGGACAAGAAGCTTGAGCAACTTGCTGCCCTTGTTACCCATCCTGATAATGGTCGGTTCTCGCGAACTATTGTAAACCGAATTTGGCAGAAGTTCATGGGGCGGGGCATTGTTCATCCTGTTGATATGATGGCAAATAAGCCGTGGAATGATGACCTTCTCGATTACCTTGCATCGTATTTTAAGGAAAACAAATACGATCTTAAGAAGTTGATTGGGCATATCACTTCATCGCGTGTTTATCAGTTGAAGGCTGCAACATTTGCTGAAGAGCCCGCAGCGGAAAACTTCGTTTTTAATGGCCCAATGCTTAAGCGGATGACCGCAGAGCAATTCATGGATGCGGTTTGGTTGGTAACAGGTACTGCGCCTGCAAAAGCCGATGCGCCATTGCCTAAGGATATTCCGCTTGCAACCGGTTCTGCAAAACGCAACTTCGTAAGGGCAGTATTGGTGCATTCCAATATGCTGATGCGAACCTTGGGCAGGCCCAATCGTGAGCAGGTGGTCACCACCCGTGCCGAATTGCTAACCACGCTAGAGGCGCTTGATCTTGCATCGGGGGCCATTTTTCACGACATAGTCAGTAGGGGCGGTAAGCAGATCTTTACAGAGCTTAAAGATAAAAACAAAGATGTGATCATTAAGAATGTTTACATGCGGTCTCTTGGAAGGAATCCAGATGCTTCGGAACTTAGCGCTGCATCAGGGCTTTTGGGTGAAAAGCCAGATGCAGATTCCATCGCAGATTTACTATGGGTGATATTTTTACTTCCCGAATTTCAATTGATAAGTTGAGGAGAGATATGAACAACAATAATCCAACCACGGATGAAATAATGGAACGCAGAAGATTTCTGGCGCAATTAGCCGGGGCAGGTATTACTACTTTGGGCATGAACGAGCCCAGGGCTTTTTCTGCTGAAAAAATTGAGCAACCCAAAGCTACCGCTGATTGCTGCATTCTATTATGGATGGGCGGGGGCATGGCTGGGCCCGAAACTTTTGACCCTAAACGCTATACTCCCTATGAAGTGGGCGTTCGGTCTGATTCCATTCTTTCCACCTTTCCCTCGATTCCAACCGTGGTGGATGGTGTTCGTATTTCTCAAGGTTTGGAAAATGTCGCAAAGGTGATGGATCGGGGAACTATTGTTCGTTCTCATCGTATGCCTGACCTTGGTACCATCTTACATTCGAGGCACCAATACCATTGGCATACAGGGTATGTACCCCCTCAAACTGTTGCTGCGCCACATATCGGTGCATGGATGGCGAAGGTGCTTGGCCAACGCAACCCTGCGATTCCTGCTTTTATCAACATCGGTCAAAAACTCGAGGGGCATGGCGAATCCGAAGAGCTAAAAGCTTTCACGACTGCGGGCTTCTTTGGTGGCGAATACGGCCCCTTTAATATTCCATTCCCTATGGAAGCTGCGAACTCTGTTAGGCCACCAAAGGGCATGACGCCACAACGCTTTGAAGCACGCATGGCTCGATGGCGTGAAATGGTTCAGCGCAGCCCCATTGGCGATAAAACCAGTGATTACCATCGTGACTCGATCGTGAGATCCATGGAAAATGCCTATAGGCTTTTAAGTTCACCCGAGCGCACGGCCTTCGAGCTCGAGCGCGAACCCAAGGAAGTTTACGATAATTACAACACAGGTAGGTTTGGTCAGGGTTGCCTGCTTGCTAGGCGACTTGCTGAGTCGGGCGCTCGCTTCATTGAGGTTACTACCGAGTATGTTCCTTTCTTGCATTGGGACACTCATGAAAATGGCCATGCAACTTTAACGAACATGAAACAGCAGATCGATAGGCCGATAGCCCAGCTTGTTTTGGATCTTGAAAAAAGAGGGATGCTGGATCGAACCCTTGTTGTGCTTGCAACGGAATTCAGCAGAGACATGATGATCGAAGGTGTGCCTGGAAGTAATGCATCGGATCAATCGCGTGCTAAGTCGGATGTATTAAAAGAGCCCAAGCACTATGGCTTACACAGGCATTTTACAGGTTCGTGCTCTGCGGTATTATTTGGTGGTGGTGTGCGCAAGGGGCATGTGCATGGAGTTACTGCAGATGAAAGGCCATTGATAGTAACCAAGGATCCGGTATCAATTCCCGATATGCATGCGACAATTTTTACTGCGATGGGAATATCGCCCAAGACTGCTTTTGACATCGAGAAAAGGCCTTTCTATGCAACGGAAGATGGCAAGGGTAAATCTGTGGATGCGATTTTTCAAAAGTCTAGAAGTTAAATTGATGGTGATGAATGAGGAACTAACTTGCTGATTGCATTGGTCTTGATTGCTGCACCACTATTTGCCTTTGAAACCGAAAAAGTGTTTCAGGGGAAAAATCTGCAGCAATGGGTTAAAGAGTTAGATTCAGGTCCCGAGGTTGCTAGGAAGATTGTTATCATCTCTGCATTGGGGATGTTTGATCTTCAGGCGCTTCCTATTTTAGAAAAACTTGCGCTCAATTCGGATCAGGAAATTAGAACTAAATCTATTTCAACTTTGCAGCAGATGGGTAAAACTGCAGTACCCACGCTGGCGAAAATTTCAACTAATGGCCCTAAAGGTGCGCGGTTACTGGCACTCACCGCAATTGCAGGCCTAGGCGAGGATGCAGTTGTTGCACTTTCTGAACTTTGCATTCTTACCGAGCATTTTGATAAAGATACCAAGATTCGTGCCCTTGCTGCTTTGGGAACGCTTGGCACCCAAGGTTATCCCTCTTTGCCATTCCTGATTGATTCTTTTCAGTCTCCTGAGCGCGATATTGCAGAACTCGCATTGCGTTCCATGGTGCAAGTTTGTGGGTGGGGTAAAAATCAACCCGGAGGCGATTTGATCGAAGCAGCGATGAAGTTAGCGCCTGCAAAGGGAGAGCCTGGAGTTTTAGTACTTGCTAAACTTTTAAAGAACACAGATGCGGAAGTAAGAACAAGAGCTGCAAATTTGTTGGGCGGAATTGGGGCCAAAGCAATCAAAGCCATGCCTGCACTTCAGAGCGCATTGCAGGATAAAAACGAAAAAGTGATTGATGCAGCGTTTGATGCAATTCTCAAGATCAAGCCTTAGAACTTTGCACTTATCAAACCAAAGACTTTAGAGCATTTTCAAACACTTGGAACTTTTGTTCCCAAAGAAATTCTTTTACGATCCTGCTATTTCCTGCAGCACCTAGTTGCTCGAATAATTTTCTGTCGAGTATGAGCTTTTCTAGTGCGGTTGCAAGGCTGTCGATATCATCGCAAGGAACAACCAGCCCATCAGATTCGTGTTTGACCAAGCTTCCTGGGCCACCTGCCTTGTATACCACACATGGTTTGCCATTGGCCCATGCTTCCAATAACACGATGCCAAATGAATCAGATCTGCTGGGCAGGGCAAAGATATCTAGAGAGGCGAAAAAATCCTTCTTCTCCTCTGAAGAAAGTGGCCCTGTGCGGATTACTTTATCTTTGAAGGGGAAGGAACGGAATGCTTTTTCAAACGAGGGCATTGCGGGGCCCGCAAGAACTAACTTAGCAGCGCTACCTCTGCGCCAAAGAATTTCCATAGCTGAAAGCAAATCGGTGGTTCCTTTGTCCCAGCTTAAATTTGCTAGGTGCCCTACTACGATTTCGTTGGGATGGGATTGCCAAAGTTTGCGTGCTGTTGCGCTGTTGCCCTTGGTGCAACTTTGCAGATCAACTCCCATGCCTTGCATATGGATTCTTTTGGGTTGAATACCAAGGTCTTCAAGTGTTTGGGCTTCAAATTCTGTTTGGGCAAAAATGGCGTCTGCGTTTTTGGCAAGCATGAGAAGAGCAGGGTGGGTGTATCCTTTGCGGATTCGATTTTTTGGGTCATCTAGGTTGCCTAGATGAAGAAAAGGAGTGAGCAGGAAAGGAATTTTTTTTATTTTTGCAAGTTTCATTGCCGCATAAATGGGGAAGGCATAAGGGAAACAGCCCGCATGAACCGCATCGAAAGTCTCATCGCATCGGGAAGCCAGCTTTAGCATTTCAGGCATGATCGGGTTGTGAGAAAAAGTAAGGCACTGCAATGTTCGGACAGGGATTTTTGAAATAATTTTTAACACTAATCGTTGCAAGGGAATATGGAAGAGCTTGAATCTACGGACTTTTACGCTGTTGATAAATTCTTCGACAGGGGGAAGCAACGGGTGGTTTGTCGTCCAGAAAGATTCAAGATTGTTGGCATTGCTGGTCCAGACTGAAACCGCGTGCCCTTTCGAAGCGAGAAATTCACTGAGTTTTTGAAAGTAAATTTCTGAACCCCCCAGGGCGGGAGGATAGCGTTGTATGATATTTAGCAGCTTTAAAGACAAGGTGTTTCCCCGGGGGATCTCCACTTACAATTTAAGTACGATACAATGCCTTGACAGGAGTGTCCATCATCCTTGACGGTGTTTTACAATATTCATGCAGGAGTCAGATAGATGCTTGGAATTTCGAAGTTGGCTTTGTCGGTTCAGCCATCCGCAACTTTGGCTGCAGGGGCCAAGGCTAGGCAATTGCGTGCCCAAGGTGTGAAGGTGTTCGATTTCAGTCTGGGCGAACCAGATTTCCCCACCCCCGAACATATTTGCCAGGCTGCAATTGCTGCGATGAAATCTGGCCAGACGCATTACACCATTGCCCATGGAACGGTCGAGCTTCGAACAGCGATTTCGCGTTGGTACAAGAAAGTTTACAATCTCGACTGCACCCCTGATCAAATCATTGTTTCCAATGGTGCAAAGCACTCCATTCATAATGCCTTGCTTACCTTGGTTGGCCCAGGGGATGAAGTGATTATTCCCACGCCTTTCTGGGTCAGCTACAGCGATTTGGTGTCGATGACTGGTGCAACGCCTGTATTGATTCCTTGTAGCATGGAAGCGGATTTTAAAGTTTCAGCAGCGCAAATCAAGAATGCGATTACGCCCAGAACAAAGCTACTGCTGATTAATTCGCCCAGTAACCCTACCGGCGCTGTCTATACCCATGCAGAACTTGAAGCAATTGCTGATCTTGTTTTAGAAGCAAATATTGGTGTGATCAGCGATGAAATCTATGAGCAGTTGGTTTATGGCGATGCTAAGGCTACTTGCTTTGCAACTTTGCGCGAAGGTTTGAAGGCCAAAACCATAACTATAAGTGGTGTTAGCAAGACTTACGCAATGACAGGCTGGCGCATTGGTTGGGCTATTGCACCTGAAGCAGTGGTTAAAGCGATGGCGAATATTCAAAGCCAGGAAACAAGTAACCCTTGTAGCGTTAGCCAGGCTGCAGCGATTGCAGCATTGGACGGACCGCAGGAATGTGTAGGGGTTATGCGCAAGGAATTTGAACTCCGCAGGGATTTTGTGATTAAGAAGTTACAAGGGATGCCGGGTATCAAATGTAAGGTGCCGCCCGGTGCTTTTTATGCATTCTTTGATGTTTCTTCCTATTTTGGTAAATCCTTTGCTGGTAAAACAGTATCTGATTCTGCGTCCTTTTGTTTGCTGGCTTTAGAACAAGCCCATGTAAACTTGGTTCAAGGTTCCGCTTTTGGCGCAGAGGGCTATGCCAGACTTTCTTATGCCACGAGCAAAGAAGTTTTGGAGGCAGGCCTTGATAAGCTTCAGGATTGGCTGAAAACAGCCGTTTAATTGCCCCTATGATTGCCTCATGGAGATTTTGTCATGCCTGTACTTATGCTTAGAGAAGATGATGTTCGTAAAGTGTTGACCATGGAAATGGCGATGGAAGGGGTAGAAATCGGGCTGAAAAATCTTGGTATTGAAGAAGCAATGAATATAAACCGTGCCAGAGTGGTAACCGATCATGGCGTATTGCATACCATGGGGGCATCCGCAAAAACTTTGGGCGGCATGGGTTCGAAAGTTTATGCGACCACCAGAAAAGGTAATGCTCAGTTTCTCTTCACCTTGTTTGATGGCAAAACCGGAGACCTTCTTAGCCTAATGCAGGCTGATTATCTTGGGCAGGTAAGAACAGGCGCTGCCAGCGGTGTTGCAACGAAGTATCTTGCTAACCCAGATGCATCGCGGGTGGGGATTTTTGGTAGTGGCAAGCAGGCCCGAACCCAGCTTATAGCAATGTGCAAGGTTCGCACCATCACCAAGGTAGATGTATTCAGCCCCAATGAAGAACATCGCAATGCCTTCGCTAAAGAGATGACCGAGGTTTGTGGCGTTGAAGTTACCCCGCTTGCAAACCCAGATGATGTCGCCAAGGATAAGGATATTTTGGTGACCGCGACTTCCGCACGAGATCCATTCTTTAAAGCAGAATGGCTCAAGGAAGGGATGCATGTAAACGCAATAGGATCCAACTTCATGGGCAAGGCAGAATTAGACCCAGAAGCAGTGCAAAAGTTCAGTAGGATCGTGGTTGATAGCCGTGATCAATGCAGAATAGAGGCAGGAGATTTTCAAAAGGGCTTTGAAGATGGATCTTTAAAGTGGGGTGAAGTTCGCGAGTTAGGCCCAATCATTGGGGGCCGTTACAAAGGCCGGGTTGATCCTTCTGAAATCACATTATTCAAGTCGCTCGGTTTAGGAATCGAAGATCTAGCTGTAGCATTAAAAGTGTTTCAGAAAGCTAAAGCAGAAGGCTTGGGGCAGGAAATTGAATGGTAGAATGAGTCGGGATAAAAGAAAAACCTCGCCTGAACTAAGTAGTTCGGGCGAGGTTTTTTGTTGGAGCTTGGCCCACTTTACCACATGAATACGCTAAGAAGATTGGAGTAGTCGTCACTCCAAACACCCACATCATCACGCGTTTTTACAGGTTCCCATGGGGCATCGGTATTCTTTAACGCACCTAAAAGCATTAGGGCAAAAGAGCCAGGCCCGGGGCTTTGCTCCCAAGACATTCCTGAAAGCATTTTAAGGGGCTTATCCCATTCAGTTTGAATCGGCTTCAGGTTTTCTTTGGTAAGCAATCGTGAAAGAGCCTTCTGGTTGTTTGCCAGCACCACCCAGGTTGAACGAGCTTTCCCTGCTTCTGCTTCATCATCATCACTAAAATAAAGCGTCTTCAGGTTTTCCGACCTAGCGAGATTAGCAAGCACAGGCTTGAGATCAAGGTAGCGGTTGGAAATATGAAAGCAAATCAAACCATCGGGAGTGATTTTTGTGAGGTACATTTTCAGCGCTTCACGAGTGATCAAGTGGATTGGGATCGCATCGGAACTGAAAGCATCGACCACGACGATTTTGTACTTCTCATCATCGGAAAGTTCTTGCCTTTCCATGGTTAGTCGAGCATCCCCCAATATAAGGTCAACCTTCGCGCCTTTCTTGCGCGCATCTTCAACAAAGGTAAAGTACTTGTCGTTATCAAACGCAATCCGTTTGACCACGGGATCGATGTCGTAGAAAGTTACATGCTGGTCTTTATTTGCATAAGCAGCCATAGTGCCCGTACCCAAACCGATGAAAGCGCAATTAGGGTATTTATTATCTTTGTCAGGCACATTGTACGCAGCCATCACATGGCCGATGGGGCCTGTTTCATGGTAATAAGTAAGGGGAATACCATGGCCATCTGGATCAAGGAATTGCTTGCCGTGCAAGGTTGTACCATGAACGAGCCTGCGGAAGAATTTGTCTTTCTCGACTTTTAGGACACCAAAGAAGCTTCGATCTTGATAAGAAACACTAGTGTCAAAAAGAGTGTTGAACCCGGAGGCGAGCAAAATTGCGCCAACACTTAGGCCAAAGCGGAAAGGGCGCTCGACAAAGGTGTAGCAAAGAACCGTGGGTACACCATAAGTAAGAATCGCAAGAGTTTGGGCAGGCTTGAGGTTGATCCAACCAGCCAAGCCTTTGACTCTAGGCCATAGTGTGTCTGAAAAAAGGCCCCAGATAAGACCAAAAGAGAGAAATGCTAATGCTAGTGGGAGAACAACATCCAAGGCCCGCTCGAGCCGTTGGGCTCTTTCTTTGAATATGTAATAAACACCATAAACAAGAAAGATGCCAACGATACTTGCATGCCATTTCCAGTTGTTGGTGCTTTTCAAGATATCGTATTGGATGTCGTCATCTTTGGTTCTTAAGTAAATGAGCACTGCACCACCAATGATGAAAAGCAAGGCAAGGCTAAGATCAGCAAGGTTGTTCCATTTGTTAGGTATGCTCGTGAAAAGCGGGGGTAGAATAAAGCATGTACCCATAAGGATAAGCTGATATTCAACAATTCCGTAAAATACGATAGGTGCGAGAAGGCCGTTGAAAAGCCCGCCTACCACGCCACCAAAAGACATCCACAAAAAGTACTCGGTAAGGTACTTGGTAGAAGGTCGGTTTCTTGCAAGTTCTCCATGGCAAACCATGGAAACAGTGAACAAGCAAGTAAGATGGATTGCCACCGTGTAATAAACTTTAGGTGGTCTGATTTCTGAAAGCATCATGAACACTAATAGAAGTGCAAGCATGGGGGTTGCAATTATCATCGAAGAGTGAACCCATTCAGGAACTCGCGAAAACACAATGATAAAACTCAAGAGGTATAAACCTAAAGGAAGCACCCAAAGTAAAGGTATAGCTGCAATATCCGTGGTCATATAAGTGGTTGCCCCCAACATCAAGCTGGACGGAACTGCACCAAGAAGAATCCACCAACCTCTACGACCCCATGAAACTTTTTCTGCTTCATCTTCGGATTCTAGATTGATCGAGGTTGAAACTTCAGCAGGGGCGCATTTGTACATGAGCCAGCCGCTTAATGCAGTGAGTAGCATTAAAAATCCATAGCCTACTGCCCAATACTTTTTCTGGTCTGCAAGCAATAGGTAAGGTTCGACGAATAAAGGATACCCAACCAAGGAAAGCATACTGCCGAGATTACTGGCACCGTAAAGAAAGTAGGGGTCTTTCGCAGCAGGGTGATCGGTGCTGGAAAACCATTTTTGCAGGATGGGTGCACTACTGGAGACAACGAAGAAGGGAATCCCCACCGAGGTGAAGAGAAGCATAAGAAGCCCAGAGATAGGGTTGTCTTCACCACCTTCAAGGAAGGTTTTATTGATTGCTATCGGGAAAAACAAAATGGGTAAAAGCATGACCCCCATGTGCACTAGGGCTTGCTTTCGAACGCCGAGAAAAGTTGTGGAAAGGTGAGCATACCCATATCCAGCAAGAAGCAGTGCCTGAAAGAAAACCATGCAGGTATTCCATACTGCAGGGGTGCCTCCTAGAAGGGGAAGAATCATTTTCCCGATCATGGGTTGCACAAGAAATAATAGCGTTGCACTACTGAATAGTGTAAACGCATAGGCTGCTAACATGTTGAAGTGGAAGGGAGACAAGGTCTTTCTCCTAGCTAAAAAAGTATAATTGTTATTAGTCTATCGACTCCATTTGAATATGCTTGGCAAATTCGAATAATCGTCCGTCCAAACTCCAAGTTTGGGATTGGATTCAATCTTTCTCCATGTTTCTACCCAATCTTCGGAATCGGTCTTAAGCTCTGCTTTAAGTTCGGGTAAAACGCCAAAATCTTCAGTTTTACGGGCCATCACCACCCAATTGGTTCCGAACTTATCTATTTCTCGGACTTCATATCCCCCTTGAATCATGCCTACTATATTTCGATCTTCGGTCATGTTGCCCAGAACATGTTCAAAGTTAAGATATCGGTTTGCAATATTGAGGACGATGATCCCACCTGGTGCAAGTTTCTTAAGGTAAATATCAAATGCTTCGCGGGTTAATAGATGCACAGGAACAGCGTCTGAAGTAAATGCATCCATGAAAATAAGATCGTAAGATGCATCGGGTGCTTTTAGGAATTGTAATCTGCCATCACCGAGAATGATATCGACATTAACGCCCCGGTTTTTCGCATCGTTAACGAAAGAAAAATAATCAGATCGGTCGATGGAAGATTTAACCACTGCGGGGTCAATTTCGTACATGGTAAGGCCCCAGCCCTTTTTTGAGTATGCAGCAAGAGTGCCGGTGCCAACTCCAAGAACGCCCATGTTAACTGGTGCGCCATTCTTCTTTTTTTCAGCAGCTTCAAAAAGTTGGCCGATTGCCCCAACTTTATGGAAATAGGTAAGGGTATCGATGCGCCTTTCAGCAGGTTCAACACATTGCATACCGTGGTTGGTGGTGCCATGATACATGGTGTGATACAATTCGCCTGTGGTGGGGCTGTGCCATTTTTGAATAGTAAAGCAGCCGAAGAAATTGCGCTCTTCAAAAAGAAGATTGGTGCGATCGTTACAACCCATAGCAATCATGCGGGCAAAGCTGCGAGTAAACTCTGGTACGCTATTTGCTTTTTCGAGCGCATAACTTCGATCCAGACAATTTTGAACCAAAAGTATTCCCACTGCAACAACCCCAATAAGAAAGCTGAAAGTTCGGATGGGAACAGCAATCCATTTGAGGGGGTTGGGTAAAGAAAAGCCCGGAAGTAAAATTAAAGCTAGGGCAGCAACTAATGGGTATTCAAGAATACGTGGGAATATGATTGGAGAAATAAGCGCATTAAAAATTCCCCCGAGTACGCCGCCTAATGACATCAAAAGATAAAACTCGGTTAGGTGCGATGCAGGCGGCCTGGTTCTTGCCAATTCGCCATGAGTCAACATTGCAGTTACGAAAAGCAGTGCAAGATGGATGCCGATGATTTCCACTTCCCGAAGGTCGAGAGCGGTTTTAATCTGATGCATAAAGACCACAAACAAAAGCAGAATGGGGGTTACCAAGACCATGCCCAAACGGATGCGATTATGGGATTTGAAAAATAGCCCGACAAACATCACAGTAAGCAAAGTGTAAGTAATCTGGAAGAAAGAAACGGAGGTGTCTTTTTTAAGAGCCCTTGCTGTGTCATCGAGCCAACTTGTCAGAGCTTCGAAGCCAAAGCCCTGCCATTCTGGAAGATTTGCAGTTTTAACAAGCCAAATAATAGGCACGCTGATGACAAATAAAAGGTAAACGGAAGCGGGTATGTGAGAAAATACCAGGATGAAACTGAGGATATATAGGCTTAAAGGCAGAATCCAAAGCAATGGAATTGCAGCAATGTCGGTGGTGAGATAAGTGGTGGTGCCCAGCATCAGGCTAGAAGGAATGAAGGCGAGTGCCACCCACCTAAATCTTGTGAAATTACTGGGGGATGGCTCTGAAACGATTGTGTTTCTTGTGTTTTCTG
>CAXNFS010000049.1:0-14507 GCA_964201235.1 Gemmataceae bacterium
CTTTTAGTAAGGATATTTCTTTAACCCCCAAGGAATTCAACGATGAAAACAAACCCCGTCAAAAAAACTCTTAAAGAAGGAAAACCGGCTCTTGGAACTTGGCTTTCCCTTGGCAGCATAATTGCAACACGTTTCATGGCTCGGACTGGTTTTTCCTGGCTGACTGTTGATATAGAACACACATTAGTAAGTTGGGAAACAGCTACCCACATGTTTGCTTCAATTGCAGATGCTAATGGCGTTCCACTAGCTAGGGTTCCTTCAAACCGCCATGATCATATTAAAAGAGCACTGGATAATGGTGCTTTTGGTGTGGTTGTACCAATGGTTAATTCAAGACAAGAAGCCTTAGATGCAGTTTCTGCGATGTTTTACCCACCGTTAGGCACTCGAAGTGTAGGTGGGAATGTTCACGCCTTAAACTTTGGAGCAACTGCACCAGACTATTTTAGCAAGGTGAATGATGAATTATTGGTGATTTTGCAATGTGAGCATATTGATGCAGTAAATAATGCGGATAGTATTTTTTCAGTTCCTGGTATTGATGTCATATTTGTAGGCCCCAATGACCTTGCAGCAAGTATGCGAACTGCAGATGGCAAGGGACCCACTGCGGATGCATTTAACGCAGCATTAAACACCATTTTAGAAGCCTGCAAACGAAACAAGGTTGCGCCTGGAATTCATTGCATGAGCCCAGAAGAGGCTCAACTTCGTATAGAACAGGGCTGGCAATTTATCGCAATTAACAGCGAATTAAAAATGATGATGGATGGTGTCGCTTCAACACTTGCAAAAGTAGGGCTTAAATCAGATTCGGGTGCAGCTAAGTACTAGATGCTACCGTTTATTGTTTTCCGGCATGCGACCCATAATTACAATGGATGCGATTTTGGGTCGCATCTCTCTTGCTAACTCTGGGTCTTCTTTTTTCCCAGCAACTCCAATCAAACCAGAATTACCACCACGAGCCGACTTTTGTGGCTTTTGCATCAAGGTTACATTTACAATCGATTGATTGATTAAATCTGAAAAATCAGCAGGATACCCAGGGGTCTTTAAATCATCTCCCTTAAGCTCCTTTAATTCCTTAACGGTATATTTTTTGGGTCTGCCTTTATCATCAAAAGCTTCCGGCGGGTTAGCTTGACGAATTTTAACATCATCTTTTAAAAGAAGCTCAATATCTTCCATCTTTGCAGGAACTAAACTTTTTTGTTTAGGGTTATAATAGCTGCCCCTAGTCTGAATTGAAAGAACTACTGATTTATCGCTTTCGCGCACTTCTTTTAATACCGCAACAACCTGACCAGCAGGTATCCATTTTTCTTTAGGATCAGATTTAGCATTTTTATCATCTGCTTTTTTATCTTTGTCTTGACCAAATGAAGAACTCAAGGTCAGGCACAGCAACAATAGAACCGTAAAAACAAATCGTAGAATAGCCATAAATCCTCCAAGTTTGATATCTGTTTATACCAAACCCTGAGGATTTATGAAAGAAAAGATTTATAAAACTCGAATTTTACTGACCGCCACTCCTAAAACCAAAACCCCGTAAATAATCTTTGCCAGGCAATTGGCTTCTTTTGGGGAAAATGGAATAACCCGTTGGCGTTGAATTGCTCAATTTTGGCAACGGGCTAAAGAAATCCATCAAGGTAGAATCTCGCGGATACAAGTTTTGTGGTTGCGCCAAACGAGCATTTGAAAGTTGCGATTGCTGCATTTGTGCTGCATCTTGCTTGTTTGGCAATAAAAATGCAAACGGATTCCAACTATTGCCATTTTGCGTAATAGTTCCATTAGGATTACTTTGAGATTGGCCAAAAGATGTGGAACTGAAGATAACCAAAGCCCCTAGGACCATTAAATTTCTTTTCATAACAAAAGCCCCCTATTAAAAAACACCCCAACATGCGAATCGAAATAGCCTAAGGAAGAATCTTGTCAATAGGGATTTAACTAAAAATCAAGGAAGAAGGGCGGTAACTTCGGGTAGCCCAAACATCAGATTGAAATTTTGCACCGCAACCCCGCTAGCCCCCCGAATAAGATTATCTTCCGCTGCAAGCACCACGATATAATCACCTGAAACTTTATAATGTAAGTCGACAAAATTTGTACCGACCGAATCTTTAGTAGCTGGAAGATGACCAACTACCCTAATAAATGGTTTACCTTGGTAAAATTTGCTGACTAATTCATGAATCGCCTGTTCAGAAATTTCTTTTTTAGGCTTGGCGTAGATAGTTGAAAATATCCCCCGATCCATTGGGATAAGGTGAGGGGTAAACATAATTTTCACTTTTTCACCAGAAACTTTCTCGAGGGCCTGCTCCATCTCAGGCGTATGCCGATGCTTGCCAACTTGGTAGGCGCTTACACTTTCATTACATTCAGGAAAATGCGTAGCTTGCTTTGGGTTTCTCCCTGCTCCGGAAACCCCACTTTTACTATCAACGATTATTTGTTCCGGATGAATCAACTTTTCAACCAACAAAGGGGCCAGTCCAAGTATAGCCGTTTGCGGATAACAACCAGGGTTCGCCAACAAATTACAAGTTTTAATATCCAACGAATTAAATTCAGGAAGACCGTAAACAGCACTGGCCAAACCTGAAACATCGAGGTGTTCTTCACCGTACCATTTTTTATAAATCACAGGGTCTTTTAATCGATAATCCGCAGACAGATCAATTACACGGATACCAGCTTTAATCAGTTTCGGAATCACCTCCATACTAGCCCCATGAGGCAGGCAACTGAAAACGCATTGCACACCTTTCGCTTTTAATGAACCTAGATCAAGCTCCTCACAGCGCAAATCAATTCTTTTTGTAAGGGAAGGGTGAATACTTGAAACTAAAGGGGTCCCTTCTTGCCTAGAAATGCATGCAACGATTTTTACGAGCGGATGGCGAAGTAAAATTTTTATAACTTCGAGCGCTGTATACCCAGAGGCCCCTAGAACCGCAACATTTATCATGTTATGCTTACCTTTTCGTCATCCAAGAAATTCGTAGGTACCCAAATGGATTCCATCCAAAGCTTATACCAGTCTATCAGAGAAGGTTCAACTACACCGATCTCCCTTTTAGATAAATATCTGGAAAGAATCAAACTGATCGACCCCATCATTAATGCGTGGGAATTTTTGGACCCACAACAGGCAAAGGTTGATGCCATAAATGCCACGAAAGAGATTGCGTCAGGATTAAATCGTGGAAAACTGCACGGCATCCCGTTTGGAATTAAAGATATCATCGATGTCAACGACTGGCCAACACGTGCAGGATGCATGTCTTGGGCTCGTTCATTTGCCCGACAAGATGCAACAATTATAACTAGGCTACGAAAAGCTGGCGCAATTTTAGTGGGCAAGACAGTAACAACAGCATATGCCAGCTTTGATCCACCCCCCACTCGGAACCCCTGGGACCTGCAAAAAACGCCTGGTGGATCAAGCAGTGGTTCGGCCGCCGCAGTAGCTTCCGGAATGATCCCTGCTGCCTTAGGCACTCAAACAGGGGGATCAATTACAAGACCAGCTAGTTATTGTGGTGTAGCTGCAATAAAACCAACATTTGGCTGGATGCCCCTAGATGGCGTGCTACCGCTGGCTCAATCCATGGATCACATGGGAATGTTGGCGCCCACCATTGAAGATTTAGAAATTATTTGGGAAGAGTTAACACAACCTGGAAATATAAAACCCGACACTTCAAAACCTCCAAGCATTGCTGTTCTAAAATCTTTTTTCTGGGATAATGCCTCTGAAGAAATCCGCCAAATGCTCGATGAAACAATTAAAAAACTTCAAAGAGCAGGCGCACAAATTACTTTCATCGAACTACCAGAAGCATTTGCAAAATCAATCGCAGAACATCGCGCTATCATGTCTTATGAAGCATTTAAAATTCATGAGTACTGGATTTCAAGAAGGCCTGAAGATTATCCGCCTAGGATCACATCCTTGATTAAAGAAGGATCCCAGGTCAAACCCGAATACTATATTTCCTGCAAAAACCAGCAAAAATACTGGAAGGATTATTTCGAAACAAACTTAAAGCAACACGATTGCTACATGGTGCCTGCTACAACCACGGAGGCCCCAAGCAATGAAACAACAGGCGATCCAGCTTTTAATTCCCCATGGAGTTTCACTGGCCTACCTGCTTTGTCCATGCCATGCCAACTTTCTCAATCTGGATTACCCCTTGCGATCCAACTTGTTGCCCAATCAAATTCCGAATCCAAATTATTCCAATTGGGAAAATGGTGTGAGAAAGAAATCAATTATTCCTATCGTTGCCCTGATGGACTTAATAAAATAATCAAAGTAGAAAACTTTTAAAAGGACTCACAATGTCATCATTTTGGATGTTTGTAATAAATGACTGGATATTCGCAATCCCCATGCTAGCCATGTCGGTTTGTGGAATTGCGTTAATAACATGGCGGATTCTTCTTAATCGAGGGCTTCTACAAAATACTGAAGCACATTTAGAAACATTAAAAGCCACACTTCTTAAAGATGGCATAAAAGCAGCAATAACATTAAACAACGATCAAAAAGACTGGCTGGGTGTATTATTGTTTTCCGCTGGTATTAAAGGCCTGGGAAACGGGATACCTGCTTCCAGAAAAGAAATAAACAACGCAGTGGAATTTGAAATAATTCCAAGACTCAACTTTCTGCTCCCAACAATGTTAGCAATTGCAAAAATCGCAACCATGGTTGGTTTACTTGGAACAGTTATCAGTATGATTGGAACTTTCACAAAAATACAAGAAGCTCAAGGGGGCGTTTCAGAACAAGCTGGCTCAATTGGTTTAGCCCTTTTTGCTACGGCTCTTGGCTTGGTTACCGCAATACCCCTTGTATTTTCTCATGTAATGTTCAAAGCTCAAATCAATGATTTTGAACTTCAAATAAAAAAAACTGTTCAAAAATTTATTGAAATGGCAGTCACACTAAAAACTCCCCTTAAACCTTAAATCAATTATGCTGCCAGATGCCAAATATTATGATGTGTGGATTATTAAAGCTAATCAGGTGATCAGAGAGATCCCTGCGGCTACTATTGTGCAATGGATTGAAGAAAGACGATTAGTTGTTCGTGACAAAATACGGCCTGCTGGCACCGCAGATTGGTTCGAAGTTGGCCAACACCCCTCTCTTGTAAACACCTTGCCACAAAAAGAAAATCCTGAAACAGAAATCTTGGAGTCCCCATCTGATTCTTATCAAAAGCATCAAGGTGTTGACGATGATATCGATATGATCCCACTAATAGATGTAAGCCTAGTGCTTTTGGTTTATTTTCTAATGAGCACATCTTCTTTAGGTTCAGGGACATCTACAAAACTTCCGATTGCAGAATATGCCAGTGTGCAGGGCATAAAAGACCAAGCTTGGATTGAAGTAGAGAACAATAAAGCTTACACAGTCGGGTTTGCAGAGAGAAAAAAAGACCAAACAACCAAATTTGAGTCCCAAGATAAATTGATTGCTTATCTTCAAGATGAAATTAAAAAAGGGCAGGGGTTTAAAGAAGTAACTGTGTATGCTCCGGGAGATATATCTGCTGGAACCATTCGCACCTTGGTAACTTCAATTGAAAAATCATTTGGCAAAGATGATATTTCTAAAATTCATCTGGGAGTCACCGGAAAAAAATGAGCCTTTGGGATTTGAAAAACCATGGTACAGACTCAAAACCAATTCTTCTTGAGTCCATCGAAATACAAGATCTGATTGTATCTGGGTTAATTTCTATCCATGATGAAATCCGAAAAGAAGGAGAAATCGCATGGAAAACTCTACAAGATTATCCAGAATTCGATGAAACTTTCGTATCAAAATCAACAATCAAGCACGAAGATGATGAGAACATCGATATGAATGCTTTAATTGATGTTTGCCTGGTACTTTTGGTCTTTTTCATTCTCTTAACTAGCTATGCAAAATTAGTTCAACATCTTGAAGCAGCTAAAACCAATCCAGATTCAAAAATCCCAGCAATTAGCACTTCCCAAGCCGATCAAAAAACTAAAGTTGTGATAAAAAAAGAAGGTGAAAAAACTATTTTCTATATCAATGAACAACCAGTTGAAAGTGACAATCTTACTTCTGCCTTAAAAGCTTCTGCACGAAAATTAAAAAGCAAAGATTTGATTTTATATTACAGCGACGATGTTCCTTACCAAGCGGTGATATCTATTCAAGATGCAGCAAGGGCTGCTGATTTTCAGCAAATACTTCAAGCACTGGAAAAGTAGTCCTACTTTTTCTTAAAGGTAATATCTGCCTTGGAGGGTTCGTATTTACCCGCGGTTTTACTAATTGTAAACCGAGTCTCTTGAATATCTTCCTCTTTAGCACCTTGAAGCGAGGTTTTTTCTAGTTTTTGCAATTTCTCTTCAACGGAAATAGGCATTAGCACCACAAATGCCTCAGTTTTGATTTGCAAGCCCATAGCACGAGATAAATTTGTAACTGATTGTGCTTTGTCATCCACCCAAAAAATATCACTAACTGAAGACAAATCCAGTTCCATGGTTGTTATCGGTTTAATACCAAGGTTTGAAACAACTAAAAATTTACCTGGCTTATTTGGATCCGGAAAAGCAAGCCGGGCATTCAAATCCATTAATTGTGAAAGATAATCCGAGCCATTTGTGGTGTTAAAAACCATTATCCACCGAAGCATTCGTTCACCCCGACCATCGCCAACCCCGTCTCCTTTTGTATTTCCAACACCCTTCAAACCCTCAATCATTTTGCTTTTTAAATTTTGCCCTATACGAGATAGCTCTTGAGCTTTGGCATTCGCATCCTCCACCAAGGATTTTCCACCGGATTTATCAACTTTAATTTTTTCTGTCGGGGAGGGATCTAACTTTAAAGGAATTTCGGGCATGTTTTCTTTATCTGGAAGATTCAATTTAGGAGGGGATTTGATCGTATCATCATTTTCTTTTGCATCAGGGGAACCAGATGAAGTGCCACCCCCAACCCTTACTGAGGAAACCCCAAGCCTACGGTTGACATCTCCGATTATTGCTTTTTTTAACCCTTCCCAACCAAGCATCATAATTAAGGTTACCAATACAATGTGAACGATAAACGAAACAAACAACGAGGTAAATGACTCATAATTTGGCGAATATTTAATCCAAAGATGTTTTTGCCAAGTAGTAGTTTTCATAATAATCCAAAAACTTTATTTTGATTCATAATGTTTAAGTCTACCCGATAACAGAATATTATCATCAATCATCTCGGTGGCAAAAGAAGCTATTTTACGCTTCTGGGCCATTTCAAGAATTCCAGCCCCTCCTACAGGCGAGATTGAATCTGTACCACCAATGATAAATGGGGCGATATAAACCTGAATTTCATCAACCTGAGACGCGTCAAAAAAACTCCCCAGCGTTTTTCCGCCTCCTTCCACCAATAGGTTTTGAATCCCTTTTTTCCCCAACAGTATTAAAAGTTCATCAACTATTTCAGCAGAATTATTCGAAGTAAGTTCGAGCAGTTCACATCCCGAATTTTGCAATTTTACTTTTAATTCTCGGGAAACATTTTCACGCACAGCAATTATCGTTGGAAAATCCTTGGCAGATTGAACGATTCGTGAAGAAAGGCTTATTCTGGCTCTAGGATCGATCACAACTCGTATTTGTTTTCTTGGCCCTTCTGGCCTTGCATTTAACATGGGGTCATCAAGATCTACTGTTCCAACACCAACTAAAATTGCATCCACCAACCCCCTTAATTGATGAACTTTTTCTCTGCATTTATCATTACTAATCCATTTTGATTCACCAGTTTTCGTCGCAATCTTACCATCCAGACTCATAGCCCATTTCGCAATAACAAATGGTTTTGTATGCAAGTGGTATTTAATAAATGGGGCATTGATAAATTCAGCTTTTTCTTTACCAACCCCAACTTCCACTTCAATCCCATGAGATTGTAAAAAAGCAATGCCTTTACCAGCAACCAAGGGATTTGGATCACGGATTGCTACAAAAACTTTGGATATCCTGGAATTTAAAATTTCATTTGCACAAGGCGGAGTTTTCCCATGATGAGAACAAGGCTCAAGAGATACAAACAAAGTGCTTCCAACAGATTTATTACCGGCTTGATTTAAAGCCTCGATTTCAGCATGTAAACCCCCAAACCTTTGGTGCCAACCGACACCAACCACAATGTTATCTCTAACTAATACAGCTCCAACCATAGGATTAGGCTCTACCAATCCACGGCCTCGAATTGCGAGATCAAGGGCCAAGCTCATCCATTTTTCCGGCCCGTCATCGTTCATGATTAATTTATTCCCTAAAGGCTTTAAAAAGATACAATGAAAGAAATAGAACTAGTTTAAGAATCAATGGTTATTTGCAGTGAAGTTTTCAAATGATTAGGAAAAAGTTTTTCGATACCACCATTACAGCACTAGCCCCCATGGAAATACTTTCGCTTGCGAATGACAATGTTTATTATGCGAAATTTAAAACTTATTATTAGTTATGATGGCACAGAATTTCAGGGTTGGCAAACCCAACCTGGTTTTAGAACCGTTCAGGAAACGATTCAAAAGCACCTTGAAAAAATAACGAACCAAAAAATAACACTTTACGCAAGCGGTCGAACTGACACTGGGGTGCACGCCATTGCTCAAGTTGCAAATTTCAGGGTTGATTCAAATTTAAGTGAATCTAAAATACTGTTAGGCCTTAATGCACTTTTGCCTGATGATATATCCATCAGTGAAATAACAAAGGTTCCTTATGATTTTCATTCAGTAAAAGATGCCAAGAAAAAGCATTATCGTTATGTAATAAGGCAATCTGGGATTTCTGACCCCTTAACTAGGAAATTCTGCCATCTGGTGAAACAGGAACTGGACCATGAAAAAATGCACAAAGCTGCCCAACAACTAATCGGAACTCATGATTTCCGATGTTTCGAATCTGAATGGCCAAATCGCACAAATAGCATTCGAACAATTTATCGAACATCAATAAACCGGATGGGGCCTTGGATATGGTTTAATATCGAAGGGAACGGTTTTCTTTATAATATGGTAAGGGCTATAGCTGGAACACTTATAGAAATAGGAAGGGGACATTGGCCAGAGGATAAAATTCTTGAGCTAATAGAATTAAAGGAAAGAAAATATGCTGGGCCAACAGCTCCAGCAAAGGGATTATTTCTAGTACGCGTTTCTTATGAAGATTTAACACCATGAAAATACAACAAGATTATCCAGAAAAAACCACAATCACTCCGTTAAAAAAACCGATTGATTTAGTGTGCCATTTACCAGGTTCAAAGAGTATCACCAATCGAGCATTCGTGATCGCAGCGCTCAACTCGAGCGATAAAAAAACCCATCTAAGTGGAGTCTTGCGCAGCGAAGATACTGAAATCATGGTGGATTGCTTGGAAAAGCTCGGCTTTATTCTTTCAGTAAATTGGAAAGACTGCACTGCAATTGTTTCATCCCCCAAAGCTTCAGGGATCATCCCCTCTTCAAATGCCAATCTTTTTACTGGAAACTCCGGTACGACCATGCGTTTCCTGACAGCAATGGTTGGTCTAGGAAATGGCACCTATAAACTCGATGGCATCAAACGAATGCAGGAACGCCCCATCAATGATCTTTTAAAAGCTTTGAATGACCTTAACATTAATTCTTCAAGTGAAAATAAAAATGGGTGTCCTCCTGTAATTATAAAAACCTCGGGTTGGTCCGGAGGAATTGCAAGAATTAATTCAGAAATGAGCAGTCAATTTATAAGTGGAATCTTAATGGCTGCCCCATTTGCCAAAGGGGATACCCATATAATTTTAGAAGGCAAAATTGTTTCTCAATCTTACATCGCCATAACTCTGGCAATGCTCAATGACTGGGGAATAGACACCACCAAAATTTCTGACCGAGAGTATCTGATTAAAGGAAGTCAAACTGGAAACCGATTCGAATACCAAATTGAACCCGATGCGTCTGCAGCAAGCTATTTTTATGCGGCTGCAGCAATTACAGGGGGCACTGTTACAACTCCGGGATTAGGAAAAACCTCTCTCCAAGGCGATTTAAAATTTGTTCATGCTCTTGAACTTATGGGAGCAACGGTCACTCAAACCAACAATTCAACAACAATTACAGGTAAAGAATTACACGGCATCAATATAGATATGAATGATATTAGCGACACCGTTATGACTCTTGGGGTCGTTGCATGTTTTGCCAAGGGAACAACAAAGATTACGAATATTGGCCATATAAGACATAAAGAAACAGATCGTATCAGTGCACTTGCAAACGAATTAAGAAAGATTGGCGCCGTAGTTGAAGAATTCCCCGACAGCATTATTATTCATCCCGCAAAATTGCACGGAGCTGAAATAGAAACTTACAACGATCACCGGATTGCAATGAGTTTCGCCATAGCAGGTTTAAAAACACCCGGAATTACTATTTGTAATCCATCCTGTGTTGCAAAAACATACCCTAATTTTTTTGATGATCTCGCTAAAGCAATCTAAATAATTGCGGAAATTGATATGCAAAAAGTTTGGCTGTTTTTTGTTTTGATTTTTTTATCATGCTTGTTTACAAATAAAAGCAGTGGTATGAATTTAAACAATTCTCTAAAAGAAAAAAACCTTCAAGTATTCATTGCATTTGATACTAAAGGTTTTTTAACCAAACAAACAGCACACCTTATACAAGAATCCATTTCAAGCAGAATTAAACAAACCTTTAAAGGAATCATTCAACTACAAGAATTTAAACTCACTGGGTCCGAAAATTTAAATAATCTACAAAACCAAACTAATCAAAGTATGTCAGCAAACTTACTTATCACCCACGAAGAGAACCGTTTTGTCATCAAAATAAATTTTGCAGACAACGAATCAGGCATCATGTTTCCAACACAACAATCAACCTGCGAAAAAAAAGAAGAAATACCCTCAAAGACTTTAGACTTATTTAAAGAATATTTTGTACCAAAAGCACTTGTCGCAAAAAAAATAACAGACGAAATATATGAACTTCAATTCGATATCGACAGTAACTTAAAATCGGATTATGTTTCACCAAAAAAAGGGGACTACTTTCAGATTCTCAGAAAAACCCAGACTAGCAAATCCAACAATATTTACAAATGGACAGTTTTACAACTCACAGACCCCATTGTTTCAAACGATAAAAAAATCAAGTTTAAGTCCAGGCTATATAGTGGCATCGAACTACCAGATTTAATCGGCCTAAAAGCTATTAAAATCCCTAGTGGATCTATAGATGTCAAATTTAAAATATTACCAAAAGAACAAAACCAAGATCCAAATATTCCCAGCAACTATTTCCCCGTTGATGTAGTGCTAAGATCTGCTTTTAAGGTTGGATCGAATCAGGCAGGATTATCATCAAAAACAAACAATCAAGGATTATTTGATTTTTCTGGTAATTCTGAAAACTTATTCCAGGGCGTTGCATTTGTTGAAATAATCCGAAACAAAAATATAGTTGCTCAATTCCCTTTCTTTAAAACCTTAAACGAGCAAGAATCAATTACATTAAATTTCGAGCCAGAAAAACCTTACGAAAAACAAAAGCTTATCTGGTTGATACAGGTTAATGATCAACTCGCTTTCATGGGCGCACTTTTTCAAGAATTGAATAAACCTAACTTTAAGGAAGAAGAATTAAAGACTAGGATTGAAAAGCTTGAAAAACTTTCAAAATTTAGCGTTGATAAGACCAACAACATCAAGACTGGACTCCATGATTTAAAACTAAAATGGCCTGAAATCAAAAATGATAATGAGATCAAACTTGGAGAAAAAAAACTTGACGCTCTTCTTGGATATATTGCCGAATTAAATAAATACCAAGGGAGGCTGGTTAAGATTGAGACGGACAAAAATTCACCTGCACGAAAAATTTTAGATTACAAAACCACTGAAGCCAAACGCATGGCTGCCGATGGTGATTTTCCTCAAGCAATTGCTTTACTGGAATCGATTTTTGCAGATGCCCCTGAAGTTGAAAGCGATATTAAGCAGTTCAAGGATTTATGGTTAAACAAATCTGCTAAAGTGGTGGAATCCAGAAAGTTTTTATTCGATTCTTTACCAAAATTAAGCCTTAGCAAATTGACAAAACAAAATGAAAAACTTATTTCAAGTTTAGACATATGCATTGCAGAATCAGATACCGCAGGACTTTTAAAATACCTGAAAATCTCCAGAGATTTATATCTCCAGTTAGACCCTACACAAAACGACCCAAACAAATTAACCATAAGCCCCAAAGAATCATTGGAATTAATTACTTTACTTGAGGAACAAAATAAAAGAGTAAAGATTTTTTTTGAATCCTTGAACAAGAAACCCTAAAGTAATTTGGGTTTTAAATCTTCTACGGACAATTAATTCAAAATGAAAGCAAGTTTCATTCTAAAAGAATTTGATCCCGCGCGAATTTTAATAATTAAACCTAGCGCAATAGGTGATATTGCCAATAGTTTGCCATTTTTGCGTGGCATTCGAGAAACATACCCGCAGTCTAAAATTTCTTGGCTTGTTAACCAATCTTACGAATCTATTCTGACCAATCACCAAGATATTAATGAGGTTTTTAGCTTCGATCGAAATATTTGGAAAAAGAATTTTGGAAAGGGTTTATCGTCCTCTTGGAAATTGATTCAGCGAATACGAGCGCTCAAGCCCACCTTGACAATCGACTTACAGTGCTTGCTTCGCACCGGAATTCTTACCCGACTGAGTGGAGCACCTATAAGGGTCGGCCTTGAAGATTGCAGAGAAGGCTCAAGCTATTTTTACACCCATCTGGTTAACTACCCATCCAAGGGGATGCATGCAGTTGAAAGGTATTGGGAGGCGGCAAAGTTTCTTGGCTGTAAGGGAGAAATCCCGCAGGCATCTTTTCCTATTGATGAAACCGAAAAAGCAAATGTCCTTAAATTGATTTCCCTAATGCCCAAACCATGGATTGGTTGTTGCCCGGGAGCGAGATGGCTTACCAAGCAATGGCCCTCAAGTTACTATGCCAAGGTATTACAAAAAGCGCAATCAGAGACTTCAGGAAGTATCATTCTTTTTGGCGGCAACGATGACAACAAAAATGCGTCAGAAATTGCAAACTTGCTTGCGCCGGGAACTCCCGTAATAAATCTAGCGGGCAAAACTTCTCTTCGTGGTTTAATTGCTGTAATTTCCCAAATGGATTTCGTCTTTTCCAACGATACGGGCCCCTTACATATTGCTGTTGCTCAGAAAAAAAATATTATTGCTCCCTTTCTTTGCACCAAGGTTGAATGGAATGGCCCCTATGGTCAATTTCATAATACTGTTTCAACCTCCGTACCATGCAAAGGCAGTTACCTTACAAAATGCCCTAAAATGATTTGTCTCGATGATCTTGTTCCTGAAAAAATGTTTCCTCTGGTAGAAAGTACGATTCAAGCATGGAAAGCCAGCAAAACTTAATCCTTGGAAGTTCTTCACCCTCAAGAATTGAACTCCTGAAAAGAATTTTCAACACATTTGAAATAATTAAACCGGATATCGATGAACCTTCCTCGGGTTTTTCATCTCCAAGGGAACAAGTTGCAGTCATTTCCTGGTTAAAAGGCCAGGAAGTAAGTTTGCAAGTTAAACAAGGTATTATTATTGCAGCCGATACCATCGGATGGATAGATGGGAAACCTTTGCTAAAACCTATAGACCGAGAAGACGCCAAAGAGATGATTTCTAGGATGTCTGGCCGAAACCACGAATTATGGACCGGGGTAGTTCTTTGGCATAAACCGACAAATTTACAATTATGCTGGCAGGAACAATCCATCGTTTCGTTTAAAAAAGTGATACCTGAAGAAATTGAGCGTTATCTTGAAACAAGGTCTTGGAAAAATCACTCTGGATCTTACGCCATCGAGGAAGAAAATGATCCTTGGGTAAAAATTTCTAAAGGATCTATCACTAATGTGATTGGTCTTCCTTTAGAAAGTCTTTTAATTAACCTTAAAAAGTTCGAGAAAATGTTAGCAATCGATCACTTTTAATTATGATCCTAATTTTTGCCTGCTACCATCTTGGAAAGATTGGGCTTTAGCCGTAAAAAGTTTATGTGGGAATCTTCTTTCAGTAAAGGGAGCTAAAATCAACTTATGCTTGCAAAACTAGCCTTGGAAGATGGGACTGTTTTTACCGGCAAAGGATTTGGTGCCCAGGTTGAATCTACTGGTGAAGTAGTATTTAACACCAGCATGACTGGCTATCAGGAGGTTATCACTGATCCATCCTATAAAGGCCAGATTGTAACCATGACTTACCCTTTGATTGGAAATTACGGGGTTAATCATGATGATGTAGAATCGAATTCTCCTCAGGTTGAAGGTTTCGTGGTTCGAGAGTTAACAAAAATACCGAGCAATTATCGTTCGACCAATGATTT
>CAXNFS010000050.1:0-14377 GCA_964201235.1 Gemmataceae bacterium
AAAATGTCTGTAGCTACACCGGATTGGGTTGCGCGCCATGATGCCAAACTTGTTGCCAGCGAGAATGGCAAGTCTTGGATGCTTTTCTTTGGTGATGAATTAACCTATTTGATCTCCTTGATTCCCTCGAAGGGTAAGCATGGGGTAAAGATAATGCAAACCATCAATGGCAAGCAATTGCCATGCGATAAAATATTTGATACCGCAGATGAAGCCTGTCTTGCAGGGTTGGATGTCTTCAGGGCAAAAGTTGGCTGGTAAACTTTTGATCGGCCCCACCCGTAAATACTGTAACGGCCAGCGGATTAAAATCCGCTGGTGCTCGCCCCGAGCCTTTTTCTGTTTCTTTCTCTTTTACTTTCTTTTTCTTCCCCCTACTCCCAACCCTCTTCCCTCCGGGAAAAGGGCCCCTCGCTTCGCTAGCCCGTGTTTCTATTTTTCACCACTTTTTTACTGCCCTTAAGCCCACCATTTTTTATTGAGCGGCGGATGTAAATCCGCTGGTGCTCGCCCTGTTCCTTTTTCTTATTCTTACTTTTACTTACCGTTTATTTGGGGCAGCTTGTTTAAAGACAGAGTAGTTGCGATGGGGAAGCCCCACTGCAACTAATCCATTTGAACCTTTTGTTCAATGAATTGTGTGTGTTTTCCTTCCGTGTTTTTCCGTGTTAATCCGTGGCTAATCTTCTGCTTCTGTCTTCCAACACCAGCGGATTTACATCCGCCGCTCGATGAGAAAACTGGCGCTAAAAGAAAACGCTAAGAAGAGTGCGGGGGTGCAATTATCCCAGATCAATCCAATCGCCTGGATTGGGTACTAAAGCATTAACACCTGTCTGCGTTTTAACCTCTTTTGCCCATGCGTGAGCATCTTGCTTGATCATGTCGAAAGTATTGTAGTGCATCGGTATCACTTTTTTAGGCATTAGAAAACCTACCGCTTTGATCGCATCTTCGGGTCCCATGGTGTAGTTGTCGCCTATTGGCAACGCTGCAAGATCGATCCCTTCCTCCCCAATTAATTTCATATCCCCAAACAGGCCCGTATCTGCAGCATCATAGAAACAAAATTTGTCGTTAAAGCGAATTAAGAAACCGCAGGGGTTTCCGCCGTTACTTCCATCGGGCAACATCGAACCATGGAAAGCGAGAGTGAGTTTTACTTTTCCAAAGGGGAATTGAAACGCTCCGCCATGCTGCATTCCATGGGCTTTAACCCCTTTGGATTCCATCCAGCCACTGATTTCGTAATTGCAAATGACGGTTGAATTACAGCGCTTTGCAATTTCGATGGTGTCGCCCACATGGTCGCCATGGCCGTGCGAAACAAGAATGAAGTCCGCTTTTAGATCAGCAGCTTTGAGTGAGGCGGCGGGATTGCCAGTAAGAAAAGGATCGATAAGGATTTTGTGGGAGTTGGATTCGATGTAGAAACAAGAATGCCCGAGCCATTGAATTTTGGTTGTCATAAGCCTGAATACCTTAATTAAGAGAAGGGGGAGGGCACTTGATCTATCCCAAAGCGCCTCATTTACCCCAGTCAGCAGAAGTATAAACGGAGTCGCCTTCGCAGGGAAAGTGAAACCCGTTACAATTTATACTAGTTTACGGAAAGAACCAGTAAAGGATGGGAATGGATTCTTCACAAGCGAAAAAAGAAAAGCCGGTCAGAAAGTTGAATCAGCGGTTGTGGAAGATGTTTCGTCTGGGGTGGAAAACCATCGCAGGGGGGATGTTACTTTTAGCTGTAGTGTTGTTGAGTGCGAAATTTTTATTGGCAATCGGGTTGTTACGCCCTTGGTTGGATAAGACTGCAAGCGACATTGCTGATTTTCAGATACGGGTGAATGAGTGCGACCTTGGAGTATTTGGCACCACATGCATTCGTAAAATCGATGTATTTGAGACTGATTTAAAGAAGCTTGAGCCTTGGTTGAAAATTGGCTCGATGGAGACCGATGTTTCGCTGTTGCGCTTGATAGCAGGGCAGGTGGTGCCAGAATCGGTTGTGGTTCATAATGCTTCGGTGACATTACACTTCGATGAAAAAGGGGATTTGCAGACGAAGCTTCCCAAAAGCAAAAATAATACTCCGCCTAAAATGCCCAGGCTCTTTTTGAAAAATGCAGACTTCTGTCTTAAGCAGGATGGCAGGCCTCCTTTGATCATCAAGGGAATTGAGGGTGAAGCATGGCGGGATGAAAGGAAGGATTTGATATTTGTCGCAACCTTACAGGACGAAATCTGGGGGAGCTGGAACCTTCGTGCCAGAGTAGAACCGGGCGATGGTGACTCCGAACTAAATCTGAATACGCTTGAGGTTTCGTTATCGAGAACCTTGTTGGAAAGTCTGCCATTTGTGCCAAAGGTTACATGGGATCATGTGAAATTAAGTGGGTTGACCTCGGTGATGATGGATTTATTTTTTGATGGGAAGAAAGATAGCGTCGATTACAAAATCGGGCTCGAGCCTAAAAAAACTTCGGTAAATATTCCGATCATCAACTTGGATGCTGTAGATGCCCAAGGGAAGGTTGATATCGATAATGGATTGGTAAAAATCCGCGAAGTTCAAGGTCGTGCTGCCAATGGTGTTATTGAATTGATCAATGCTGAATTAGACTTTCGCACCGATAATTATCAGATGGATTATGATCTAAAAATCAAAGAGATGCGGATTCAAGATTTGCCCGATGGCTGGGGTCTAAGGGATAAAAAGGGCAATTCATTTGTGCAGGGTGTGGTTGCGGGTTGGGCCAAGTTGAAATTTCTGCATGACCCTGTGAAGGGGATGCAAACTTCAGGTTCGGGCCTAGGGTTAATCGAGCAAGCCAAGCTTTTGGGGTTTTCTGCAAAGCCTATTCCGTTGGAGCTTAAATCCGATGGTGCAGGGTTTAAGCTTGCGCCTTTGCCTGCCAACCCAGGGCTTTTGCCTGCGGTGCCTAAAACCGAAAAGCCCCTACCCAAGCTTCAAAGCAACAACTCTCTTTTCTTTCAGACTGAAGTTCATTTTGAAGATATTCCTGCTCGGGATCTTTTTGCAATGCTCGGCGCTAAAGCCCCTGATGGAATAGCGGGTAAATTAAAACTTGATTTGCAAGTTGGCTTCCCGTTCGAAAAAGTTCATGATCATCAATCCTACTTGGGGCAGGCCCGGGTTGAGTTTAAAAACATGTTACTGTCTGGCATTCCTGTTTCAGATTTTCAAGCGGATGCCCAGATGCAAAATGGGGAGATTATACTATCTGAGTTGGTAGCAAAGTTAGGGGCGAAAGGGGAGTCAGCCAAGGGAAAAATTGCACCAGGTGAAATCATCGCAGCAGGCAGAATAGATATACGGGAAAAAGGGATAGTCCACCTGCGGTCGCAGGCATCCTCTGTACCGATGGGGCTTTTTTCGATCTGGATGCCTGAACTTGGGAAACAAACTTCCAGCACGATTTCCTTTGGATTGGATGCTAAAACTACTGTTGCAAAAGTGCTTGAGCCTTCCGCATGGGAGGTTGGTTCCCTGTTTCGAATTGATAATTTTTCCTTCAGGGATTTGTTGTTTCCCACTATGGAGGGAAGGCTCAATCTTTTTCAAGGTAGGTTGGAAGCCTCTGATCTGGTTACCTCTTGTCAGGTTGGGA
Source organism: Gemmataceae bacterium (assembly GCA_964201235.1). Classification (GTDB taxonomy): domain Bacteria; phylum Planctomycetota; class Planctomycetia; order Gemmatales; family Gemmataceae; genus UBA969. The sequence goes on from CAXNFS010000050.1 coordinate 3,633, forward strand.
AACTTTTGGGCCAAGCTACACTTCACCTAAATCATTCCATGCCCTTTCATTGCAAACTTAATGTTAAATCCCTGGACTCTAGTAAAGCGTACCTTCTGTTCAGCAAGGATAAGTTTTTTTTTGATCCTAATGGTTTGGGCGAAATTGAGTCCATTGCTTCAGGTACTTTTTCACCCTTCGATTGGAAATCTTCCGGAAAGCTTCTTTTCGATAAGTTAACTCTGGGCAGATTCTTGTTAGAAAAAAATCATATTGAATGGCGAATTGATCCTAACAAGCTTGTGTTTAATGATGCGGGCGGAAATATTATGGGCGGAAGGTGGACTGCGGATGCAGAAATACCTCTCGCCTCTCTTAGTACTGGTAATATCAAATTTAATATTCAAGACATTGATGCGGGTTTATTGGTCCGAACTGCAACGGAAAAAGAACTCCCCATCAAAGGAAAGTTAGGCGGAATCATTCAAACCAACTTCTCCGCCCAAGATAATACTGGCGAGAGAGAAGTTCTTTTCGCAGCAGATCTTAACTCTTCTGGGTATGAAATTCTTGGAATCCCACTAAGGCAGACCAAAGCCTTTATCAACTGGAAACGGGGTTCCCTTCAGGGGAATGTGAATACTGAATTTGCCGAAGGGCATGGGAAATTAGACTTTAATCTTAGTTCGGGTTCCAAGGCGAAAATGACCGGGAACTTGAATATCAATGGTATTAAAATGCGCCAACTTCTTGTCGCTATGGATGCAAATGATCAACTGCGAAGATTGGATGCGGTTTGTAATTTGGATTTGCCCTACGAGATGAATGTCGACAATCTTCAACTTTCCGCAAATGGGAAACTCGTACTTAATAGAGTCAGCCATTCGAATTATTTACTTAGTGATTTGTTGCAAGGGAATGTGGTGGTGGAAAAGAACGAGATCACCATCAAGGATATCGGGGGAAATCTGGCCGATGGGCAATTGCGCGGCATAGCAGTACTTAACTTAGAAAACATGGAAAGCAGTTTTTATAAAGGTACGCTTAACCACGCAGAGATGGGGAAATTGTTTGCTCCTTGGATGGCAAACCTTAAACCCTCTGGGAAGTTGGATACAAGATTTAGCGGGAAACTCGGACGAGAAATAACTGCGAATGGCGAAGCGTTTGCAATCGGATTGAAGTTTTATGGGGCTGAATTCGGTGATTGGAGATCGCCTTATGATTATTCTGTTGCTCCTTCGAGAGGGGTGGGGAATTTTGTAATGCGCGACATTTCCGGATCCGTTGCGGGTGGCAAAGTGTATGGCGCAACCGAATACCGCTGGGGTGTGGGCAATGCCCTTACGGGGAATCTTCGCTTTCAGTCGCTGGAAATGAAGGCGCTACAGGCGCAGTTTAGCGACACTAGGTCGCCCGGATCGGGAACGGTACAAGGGAAACTTGTTTTTGCAGGCAGGGATGTTAAATCTTTGGAAAATATTACCGCCAACCTCGAAGGTACTCTTACCCACAGTAGGGCGCAGGGTATTCCTATCGTGAGGGATTTGGTTCCTTTCCTGCCTGGTGTTGCAACCGGGACTTTTTTTGACAAGGGCGAATTAAAAGCTCGTATGGATCGGGGCATAATTCGTATTCAAAGGCTTGCCCTTTCCAACGCTTTGGTTATGGTTTTGATCGAAGGAAATATTTCTTCACAAGGGCAGATGGATCTTGAAGCTACTGCAAGAACGGGCAGCCTTTCTGTCCTTCCCGAGGCGATGCGAAACTTGGGGTTAAAAATGCCAGCTATTGGCGCAGTTCCCCTCGAAGTTATTTCCCAAGCGACAGGCGCTCTCGCAGCAGGTATTTTGCATTATAAAATCACAGGGAATTACAAGAACCCCATTGTTAAGAGCGTTCCCCTTACCTTACTTACAGAAGAATCCCTGCGCTTTTTCTTTGGAAGGCTCACACCAGCCGGCCAGTAATTATTTCTCTACTTCTCGTCTTGCAAGCAATTTTATTTCTGGTAAACCTCCCTGCATGTGGGGGCGTTGTTGTTAAATTGGAAGAAATAAGTCGAACAGGCATGAAAATCAAACAGGGGTTTATCTTTAAACTGATTTGGATCATTGGGATGCTGGCGCCCGTAAGTGGCTGCCAAAGCCCCGGGTCGATCTTTTCTGTTTGCCAAGATGGAAACACTTTGCTTGATTCTGCCCGTAACATGAAAAATACTGTGACCGAAATTCCACAAGTCCCCAGAGAACTAGATAAAGGTTTAACTTCCTCTCTTACTGCGGAACCAGGTGATGTTTTACTGGTTCAACCTGCAGACCTTGATTCACCAATCAGACTTCCAGGTGATCAGCCTGTATTGCAGGATGGGACTATAAGCTTAGGGAAATATGGCCGTTTGCCGGTTGCAGGACGAACCCTTGATGAAATCGAATCGATGGTTAAGGCGCAAATAAGTTCTGTTGTTAAGGATGCAGGCCCCATCACCATTAGGTTGGTAAATAGACAAAGCAAAGTTTTTTATGTGGTAGGCGAAGTGAATGCTCCAGGAACTTTCCCTCTTACAGGTCGTGAAACCGTTCTTGATGCCATTTTGCAGGCAGGCGGTTTGAACGATAAGGCCTCTAGGCAAAACATTGTGGTAGCAAGGCCGACCCCGCCGGGAAGTTGCCGAATCGTACTTCCAGTATGTTTCAAAGAAATTGTGCAATTAGGCGATACGACTACAAATTACCAGCTTGCGCCCGGGGATCGGGTGTTCATCCCTGCCAAGGATTTCTGGAAAGATAAATCTCCGATTGCGCAAGGGCCTAACCCTTTGTGCTGTAAGGATCAGGAAGCTTGCAAGATTCCGAAGGTGAAAAATTGGGTGGGTGAAGCCCCGCCTATAGATCAAAAACCGATTGAAGAAAAACCGATTTCTCCCATATCGCAGAAGTAGCCCCTAAAGCATCTGCTTCTATTTATAACTTTCATAATTGATTTTCTTATCTTTTCAGGAAATGCTGGATTTTTAGCCCTAGCTTCTGTTAAAATAATGATGTGTAGATTAGCCCCAAAAATTAAAGGAAAATTCAATGAACTATGATTCTAGTATGCAGGAAATGACTTATGCAGGCTCTGCTAGGCTTACCTTTATTAAAAAAACATATGCACACTTGGCTGGTGCGATACTTGCCTTTGTTGCGCTTGAAACCGTTCTTTTGCGAACCATAACCGAACAACAGATCATGTCGGTTTTTGGCGGTTCATCCTGGTCGCTCTTGATTGTGATGCTTGCCTTCTGGGGCGCTAGTTATGTTGCCACCATGTTGGCCCAATCTGATTCCGCCCCCGCAATCCAATATCTGGGACTTGGCCTGTATGTAGTTGCAGAAAGTTTGATTTTCCTTCCGATTCTTTATGTCGCGACCCACTACATGAAGGATCCTAACCTGATTCCCGCAGCAGGCGCGTTGACGCTTTGCGTTTTTGCAGGCCTAACTATTTCGGTGTTTGTAACCGGTAAGGATTATTCTTTTCTGGCTCCTGCCCTTTCAGTGGGAAGTATGCTGATTTTTGGTCTGATCATTTGTTCGATGATCTTTGGTTTTTCACTGGGGCTTATCTTCTCATTTGCGATGGTGGGTTTCATGAGCGCCTACATTCTATATGAAACCTCGCAGGTCATGTTGAATTTTCCTACGAACAAGCATGTTGCAGCTGCATTAATGTTGTTTTCCTCAGTCGCAACCCTATTCTTTTACATCTTGAGAATTCTCATGGCTTTCAGTAGCCGCGATTAGTCTCGGGTAGTCCTAATAACAATTAAAAGCCTCCCATATTAACATTGGGAGGCTTTTTTCATGGGATACATTACCTTTACACCGAACAAACTGCCAATTCTCACAATATAGTTGCTGATAAATCCATTGAATCTTAATTATTTTGTTGTGTAATAGTAAAAATACCGATACTTTCATTAATTAACATTGTTTAACTAATAGTTAAACTTCATGCCAGCCTTATTCGAGTTCCCGCCTTTTAGATTTAATATTAATAAGGGGAGAGTGATCATGAAAGCGTGCTGCCAGTGGAAACAGATCTTTGCTGTTTGCGTGGTTGTGCTGTTTGGCATGAATACCCCGGCTCGTGCGGAAGTTCAACTTCCTGATGGCACTGTGATTAAAACAGTCGATTTTGAAAAACATATCGTTGGGCTCTTTGGCCGATCTGGCTGCAACCTTGGCTCTTGCCATGGTTCCTTTCAAGGTAAAAATGGTTTTAGGCTTTCCCTTTTTGGTTATGAAGCAGAAAAAGATGGTATTTCCGTTAGCAGGGAAATGAATGGCAGGCGTATCGATTTAGGTAACCCTGATAATAGTCTTTTGCTTTTAAAAGCCATGGGTTTGACCGAACACGCAGGTGGTAGAAAGTTTTCTGCAGGTTCTTGGCAGCATAAACTCATCAAGGATTGGATTGTACAAGGTGCGCCTTTAACCAAAGGCAGTGGCGAAATCAAATCATTGGATGTCACACCAAAAGAAATCCCTTTCAAAAAGCCGGGCGAAAAAATCAATCTTAAAGTGATGGTATCCTTTGCAGATGGAACTACCGAAAATATTACCTCGCTAAGCGAATACCGAACATTGGATGATGGAGTTGCAGAGGTTAATTCCTCTGGAATCGTAACTAGCAATCGTGCTGGAGATACTTCGATAATTATTGCCTATCGTGGCACGGTTTTTCCAGTAAGGGCAATGGTCCCACTGGATGTAAAACCAGGTTATAAGTATCCAAGTGTGCCAGAAGTAAATTACCTAGATAAGATTGTGTTTTCGAAGCTAAAGAGGCTCAACATCGAACCTAGTGGGCTATCGGGCGATGCAGAGTTTTTGCGCAGAATCACGATTGATGTGATAGGCACTTTGCCTACTCCGAATGATATTCGTGCCTTTGTTGCAGATAAAGATGCCAACAAACGAACCAAAAAAATCGATGAACTTTTGAAGCACCCGATGCATGCAGCCTTATGGGCAACGAAGCTAAGTGATATTACTGGTAATAATACCGATGCAATGGAAAACCCTCAAAATCTTAGAATAAAAAAGAGCCAGATGTGGCACGATTGGTTGAGGAAGCGTGTTGCTGAAAATATGACCTACGACAAAATCGTGGAAGGTGTGCTTTGTGCAACAAGTCGAGATGGGGATACCCCTGAAGAATATGTGGTCAAAGTTAACAAAATCGATGAAGAGTTGTCCAAAGGGTTTACAAACTCTTACGCAGAAAAAAACACATTGGATTTGTTCTGGCGCAAGCAAGCCGCAGTAACCTTAGACCAGTGGGGCGAAAAAACGGCTGCCGCCTTCATGGGCGTTCGCCTTGAATGTGCCCAATGCCATAAACACCCCTTTGATCGCTGGACCCAAGCCGATTATCGTTCATATGCAAATGTATTCACTCAGTTTGCATATGGTACATCGCCCGAAGCAAAAAAAGTGATTGATGCTGAAAATGCAGAGCGCAAGAAAAATGCAACAGGAACAAACAACAACAATATAAGTGTGATTAAAGAGGTTTATGTAACCACGGTAGCTGCAGGCAAGGGCGGTGGAAAAGCATTAACCCATCCAGAAACAAATCTTCCGCTGGCCCCTAAGGCTTTGGGTGGCCCTGAAATTAAAATGGAAGCAGGCGTTGATGCTCGCAAGAAGTTGTTTGAATGGTTGAAAACTCCTGATAATCCTTACTTTGCACGAAGCTTTGTTAATCGTGTTTGGGGCCATTACTTTGGCGTTGGTATTGTGGACCCTCTAGATGATTTTTCAATCGCCAACCCTCCCTCTAATCCTGAACTACTCAATGCTTTGGCTAAGGATTTTATTGATAGCGGTTATGATATCCGTAAACTCGAAAGAAATATCCTGCTTTCCCGGGTTTATAACCTGACTCATGTTCCCAATGAAACCAACCGTCTTGATGACAACAACTATTCCCATTGTTTTATTCGCCCAATGATGGCGGAAGTGGTAGTGGATGTACTTTGTGCTGCAACAGGGATGGTGGAAAATTTTGGTGCGGAAGCCCCCAAGGATGCAAGGGCTATTGAAGTCGGCGCTAGCAGGGTTAACTCTAGCATTAGCTATGCATTCCGGATTTTTGGCCGACCCCCTCGCACCGCTGCTTGCGATTGCGAAAGATCCATGGAGCCAGCTTTGCCCCAGAAATTATATTTGATGGCCGATACCAACCTGCAAATCAAGGTTGAATCGCAAGGCAACATGATCAAGAAAATACTTGCAGATTTCTCCGATGACCAAAAAGCACTCGAAGAAATGTTTCTTTCCACTTTAAGTAGGTTGCCGAACGATCGCGAAAAGAAACACTTTGAAGAATACCGTGCCAAAAGCATGGATAGAAAAACGGCATTTGTCGACACCCTCTGGGCGTTGCTAAATACCAAGGAGTTTATTTTTAATCATTAAGATTTTGTCGGCTTGGTAATATCAAGCGAAGTTCTAAGTTTGCCCTGGAACTTTAGACAGAATAAAACCTTAGGGCACCAAAGGATGTATCATGGCTGCTAATTTTGCTTCTGATTGCGAAGGGTTTAACCGCCGTAACTTCTTAAGAATCGGTGCTGGTGCAGGCCTTCTTGGCCTTAGCCTTCCCGAACTTTTAAAACTCGAAGCTCACGCTGCTGCTAAAAGAAATGGCGTTTCTGCTTCCAAAAAAGCGGATTCCATCATCATGGTATGGCTTGCTGGTGGCCCTGCGACCATCGATATGTGGGATCTTAAACCCGATGCCCCAGAAGGCATTCGTGGTGAATTCAAACCAATCAATACCTCTGCTGCTGGTATTCAAATCAGCGAACACATGCCCAAGATGGCTAAAGTTGCAGACAAAACCACCATCGTCCGCTCTATCTATCACTCCATCCCTTCCCATGGACCCGCAACGGTGTTCATGACGACCGGAAACAAGCCAACCCCAGCTCTTCAGTACCCTGCAATGGGTTCGCTGGTTAGCAAGTTGGTAAAAGGTGAGGAAGGCGTACCTTCCTATGTTTCGTTTTCAGATATCCGCGGTGGTACCGCTGGTTCCTCTGGCTACCTCGGCACTGCCTATAATCCTTTCCTTGTTGAAGGTAATGCAGGTTCTGCTGATGGTAAAGCAAGCAAAGGAACCCTTAAAGTTCGTGGAATCCAACTTCCTACCGACTTCACCTTGGAAGAATTGAACAACCGTGACAAGTTGCTTGCTGGCTTTGATTCAACCTTCCGCGAAGTGGATAAAAAAGCCGATCTTATCCAAGGGTTTGATGCGTTCCATCAACAAGCTCTTGATATCCTTCGTTCTGATAAAACCCGTAAGGCTTTTGATCTGACCCAAGAAAAACCTGAAACTAGGGCTCGTTATGGTGCTGATAACTTTGGCCAAAGCGCACTTGCTGCAAGGCGACTTGTAGAATCTGGCGTACGCTTTGTAACCATTAGCATTGGCGGTTGGGATACCCACAACAAAACCTTCGAATCGCATTCGAAGAAGTTGCAACCCACTTTGGATAACACTCTTTCAGCACTTATTGCCGATCTTTCTGATCGCGGAATGCTGGACCGAACTATGGTATATTGTGCGGGCGAATTTGGCCGTACCCCTAAGGTTAACAAAAATGTTGGCCGTGATCACTGGGCCAGATCTATGGCTGTGGTTCTTGCAGGTGGTGGGTTCAAGCGCGGTTACGCTCATGGAACTACTGATGCACAGGGCATGGCTGCTGCAACTGATCCTTGCCTTCCAGATGATGTATCATCCACCATTTTTGCCAACCTTGGAATTGATCCCAAGCTTGAAATTAACTCTTCCACAGGCAGGCCAATCCAATTGTTCCGCGAAGGAACCGTTGTTGATAAATTGCTTGCATAATTTGAGTTTAAACCAAAAGCCCTCAGATAATCTCTGGGGGCTTTTTTATTGCCTTTAGAAAGGGCAAAGTAATTAAGATGCAAAACATGGACGCATGTTTGGTTTTATGAGATCATAATTAGTATCTTAATTTTCTGTTACGGGGTGATTCCATGTTTAAGCGATACATGATTTTGGTAGTCTTATTTTTTGTAGTTGTAAATAATCAAGCTAGTTCAATTCAGATTACTCAGCCAGCGATTTCCGAAATGATTAAATCATTAGGGGATTCTTCGTTTGAAGTTCGGGAAAAAGCAGAAAAGGATTTGGGATTAGCAGGTGAACCAGCGTTAGAGCAATTACGCAAGGCAAGAAAAAGTGAAGATCCAGAAATTAGGCGCAGGACGGAATCGCTGATCAAAAAGATTGAGACAGAATCTGATAATAAGAAGTTGATTGATCCCAAAAAAATTACCATGAAGCATGTGGATGCCCCTGTAACAGAAGTGATAGCGGATTTGGTGAAGCAATCGGGGTATCGGATCGTGTTGGAAGATAAAAGCCGTGCGCTTGAATCAAAAAAGATTAGCGTGGAAATGAAGGATGCCTCTTTTTGGGAAGCTCTGCAAACGATATCGGTGAATGCAAACTTGGTAGAAGTAGCAGGCTTGCAGGGCGCTCGTGGGAACCCAATCAAGGTTGAATTTCCCAAGGTAAATATATTTCCTGGGGCGGTGCCAAAGCTTGTGCCAGCGGTTCCTGAAAAAGAAGTGGAAGAGCCCAAGATTCAGCCAAAGAAGGGGGTAAACAAAGATACGAGGACGCAGGATGTTAAGGTTTTATTCGTACCTCAGGAAAAAGCCCAGCCAGTTGCCCCTCCCGCAGTTTTGCCCCAACCATTGCCACCAGGAATTGGGCAGGTCTTTGGGCAGATTGCAATAGGGATGGACCAAGCACCTAACGGACGGGTCAAAGATAATGTGATCACTCTTAAAGAGGGTAATGTTGAATTTTTACCTACAGATAACAAGTCTGCCTTTCGAGTTCGTTTGTTGAAGAACGCAGAAAGTGTATTTGGTAAACCCGATGCAAAGCACATCCTCATTGGTTTGGAAGTTACGCCCGAACCCCGATTGAAATTGCAGGCGATCACTTCAGTCAACATAACTAAGGCCATGGATGAATCTGGCCAAATCTTGGAACAAGACACCAATGTCGTGCGTAATGATATAGCTGCCCCGCCTATACCAGGCAGGATCATTGCTCGGCCTATTCAAGCAATAGGTCAGGAGGGAAAGGCAGGTGCGGTTGATTCTAAAGTTCCGATTTATTTCAGCAAGGCACAAAAAGAATCCAAGAGCATTCAAATTCTTGAGGGAAAGCTTGTTTTGCAAGTGTTGGACGATTCAAAACCTATCCTTGAAATAACGAATATTGAAAAGGAAGTGGGGAAAAAGATCGAAGGAAAATCAGGTGCATGGCTTAAAATTAATGAGTGTGGCAAAGATGCTAAAGGCTCGCACTCTCTGCGCATTGAATATGATATTCCCGCTGATGCGGTTGCTGCAAATGCTCAAAATAATCGGATTCAATTTGGAAACATTGGGGTTCAGAATAATATCATTATAAATAATGGTCAATTTAATATTGTTGGCGGGGCAGCGTCAGCAAATTTGGGCGGGTTTAAAATCCTTGATGCAGAGAGTAAAGCTTTGGTCCCCAATTCTTCTTCCACCAGCATGCAGGTTGGCCCTGCAGGTACCAAAAGAAGTATAAATGTCACCTATCCCGCTAGCTCGAAGGCGCCTTTCAAAATCATATACGAAGGCGGAACTCCAATCGCTGTTGAAGTACCTTTCAGTTTAAAGCTGGTCCCTCTGCAGTAATTTTTTACTGGGGCAGATTTTCGGTTGGTTTGATGCGGTCGCCATGCGCCTGCCTCATCAGTACCCGATTGATTACCTGAAGAAATGCAACAGCACTGGCTTCAATAACATCGGTACTAACAGCCCTGCCATTTAATACCTTGCCTTCAAATAATGCTTCGATTTGAGCTTCGCCTTGGGCATCTTCCCCAACGGTAACATTTCTCAGGCGATAATCTTTCAGGGTGACATTCACGCCTGTAAGCTTTGAAATAACTTTGAAAACTGCATCAACAGGGCCGTCCCCAATACATGCATCTCTAACAATATGGCCATCTTTATGCCAAAGGGCAACAACAGCGGAAGGAATGGTTCCAGTGCCGGCGTTGCAAGTTACGGCTTCCAAAGTCCAAATGGTGGGATCGGAATGGATTTTTGCTTCGGCAAGTGCTTCGATATCTGCATCGTAGATGACTTTTTTACGGTCTGCGAGGATTTTGAAATCGTCGAAGAGCCTTTTGAACTGGGCTTCATCAAGGTGATAGCCTAATTCTTGTACTCTTTGCTTTAAGGCGTGCCTGCCACTGTGTTTACCGAGTACCAAATCGGTTTGAGCCAAGCCGATATCAACTGGGTTCATGATTTCGTAAGTGGATCTTTCTTTGAGCATGCCATCTTGATGAATGCCTGCCTCATGTGCGAATGCGTTTTGCCCAACGATTGCTTTGTTGCGTTGTACTTGAATTCCCGTTACATGGGAGACAAGCTTGCTGGTGGAGAATATTTTTTTTGTGTTGATGTTGGTTTCCAGCTTGAAGTAGTCCTGACGGGTTTTGATAGCCATCACAACTTCTTCGAGGGCGCAATTTCCTGCTCGTTCACCGATGCCATTGATGGTGCATTCGATTTGTCGGGCACCTTCCAAAACTGCAGCAAGACTATTCGCAACCGCAAGGCCGAGATCATCATGGCAATGAACACTTAGAATAGCTTTATCAATACCCCGGACAT
>CAXNFS010000051.1:0-14299 GCA_964201235.1 Gemmataceae bacterium
GCAACACCTATGGAAGCAGAGGTGGTTTCAAAAGTTTTATCTTTTTCAATTAATTTAATGGTTGCTGCAAGAGTTTGAACCTTGAGCATTTCTTGTTCCCAGCGATTGAGGTATTGCTGGAGTTGTGCAGCAGAAGGAACCTGATTGGCGGCTGCAGGCACATTAGTTTGGGCGAACGAATTACCCACGAAAAGAAACAAAGCCACTAACGATAAAATTAACCTAACCATATCGATTCTCCTAATCAAGCAGCATAAAAGTAAAGCCAATCCGCTGCTCATTAGAAGAATTTATAGCATGGTTCAAAGCGGGAATAAAAGGCCAGAACGCAAAGGTGGTGTACATTTGGCCACTAATCGGTTTGTTAGCCTAGGTTTATGTAGACAGTTTTTACTTCGGTATAGAGGCTTAAAGCGTATTCCCCTAGTTCTCTACCAATACCACTCATCTTGAAACCGCCAAAGGGTGCAGCAGCATCAAAAACATCGTAGCAATTGACCCAAACCGTGCCCGCCCTTAAGCTATTCGCAAGGCGGTGCGCCTTGGTAATATCTTTGGTCCAAATAGCAGCAGCAAGGCCGTAGAAGGTTTTATTGCCCCGCTGAACCACTTCGTCCACATCTTTAAACTTGAGAATGTTCATCACCGGGCCAAAAATTTCTTCTTTTGCAATTCGCATGTTGTCTTTGACACCATCGAAAATGGTTGGCTGGATAAAATACCCTTTATTTCCAACTCTTTTACCACCGCTTAACAGGTTGGCACCTTCGGAAATTCCGATATCGATATATCCCATAATGCGATCGCATTGTTCTTGGGATATTTGGGGCCCCTGGGTGGTTGTCATATCAAAGGGATCACCTATGCGTTGTTTTTTTGCCCTAGCAACTAGTTTTTCCACAAAAGCATCATGGATCTTTTCTTCAACGAAAAGCCTGCTACCTGCGCAACAGCATTGTCCTTGATTAAAAAACAAACCAAAATAGGCACCTTCTACCGCAGCATCTATATCAGCATCTGCAAAAACCACATTTGGGCTTTTGCCACCCAACTCAAGGCTGACGCGTTTTAAATTGCTCTTGGCCGCAGCCTGCATAACTAGTTGGCCCGTGCTGCCTTCGCCTGTGAAGGCGACTTTATCAATATCCATGTGCGAAGTGATTGCAGCGCCTGCAGTGGGGCCAAATCCTGGCACAACATTAATAACACCATCTGGAATATCTGCTTCTTGGGCAAGTGCTGCCATCCTCAGAGCTGTAAGAGGGGTTTGCTCTGCAGGTTTTAAAACAATCGTGCAACCGGTTGCCAGAGCAGGGGCCCATTTCCAAGCGGTCATTAGCAATGGGAAATTCCAAGGAATGATCTGGCCTACAACACCAACGGGTTCATGCTTGGTGTAGCAGAAATATTCGCCTTCTACGGGAATAGTTTTGCCGTGGGTTTTATCACACCAACCAGCGTAATAGCGATAAGCCTTGATGCTAAGCGGAAGATCCGCATTAAGGGAATCACGAAGAGGTTTGCCATTGTCGAGTGATTCGAGTGCAGCTAACTCTGGAAGATTTTGTTCCATAAGATCTGCGAGTTTGTTGATTCTACGGCCTCGCTCTGCTGCGCTCATTTTTTTCCAAGGCCCTGATTCAAATGCTTTTCTTGCTGCTTTTACAGCAAGATCGACATCTGCAGAGTCGGCTTCAGCCACCTGGCAGATTTCCTGACCAGTCGAAGGGTTTAAAGTTGCAAATGTTTTGCCGGATATACTGTTGACCCATTTTCCATTGATGAACAATTTCTGATTCGAAACCTTGGGTGCTTTGATGATTTTTGATTTAGATGCGGAAGACATTGCTTGATTCTCCTTAAGAGATAGTTGCGAATTTGGTTTATTTTCCTATTAGCCCAGACCTTAGAAACTTTACAAATGCTGAAACATCATTGATCTTACCCTCGTCATACCTTGCGACTTCAACAAAGCCACTGGGATCGGGTTTGACGATGACATAAAGAGGAAGTTGCTCTGTGTCGAACTTTAACTTTTGGAAGTCGAGATTTTTATTCGCATCAGCGCGTTGTTTGGTGGCGCTACCTTGAAATGCGGATCGTTCTTCGGGAGAGTAAAGTTTGTCTGGAACACGATCGGTGTAAAGTTGCACCAACACAAACTTTTTAAGAAGCTCATGAACATCTTTTATCGGGAAAACATTGGCCTCATTGATTTTGCAGTTGGTGCAGGTCACTCCGGTGAAATCGATGAATACCATCTTGTTTTGTTTCTTTGCTTCTTCCAGGCCACGATTTAAATCCCCGATGAAGGGAAGATCATCGTTTTCTTCCGGAAGTAGGAAGGAATCAACCCAAGCGAAAATCATTCCCGATGGCCTTAGGCGCGATCCATCTTCCTTTAACTTTAATAATGCGGGTGTCAGATATAATCCAAATGCCAGGAAAAGGCAGCCTAGTACAACTCCAGGAACGCTCGTGTGTTCTGAGGGCATATCGTGCGGAAGTTGCAAAAAGCCCAAAAGATATAGCCCGCAGCAAAGAGCAATAATAACCGTAATTGCCATCGAGAAATCGTATGTGAATATTAATGGTTCGGGAAACAATACAAGTTCTCCTGCTCGGAAAAACTTGATTGCAGCTGCCAATTCCAGAAAGCCCATCACAACTTTGACGCTGTTGAGCCAATTACCACTCTTGGGAAGTTTCTTTAACATTCCGGGAAACAATGCAAGCAGGAAAAATGGGGATGCAAAAGTCACTGAGAAGGCGAACCCACCAAGCAGGCGGTGGAGGAAAGTGAGATTTGATCCAGAAGCTGTGCCACCAAAACCACCAAGGAATGGGGCAACACAGGCAAAGCTGACGATCGTGAAAGTAAGTGCCATGAAGATGGTTCCAACCATCCCGCCTTGTCCTTGTTTGGAGCTGGTGAAATGCGCCAACCCACTTGGGAGCTCAATTTCGTACATGCCAAGCAGGCTTAAAGAAAAGAAAACAAAAAGGCATCCCAGGCCAAAGTTCATGGCAGGGTGTACGCTAAGTAAGCGAAAGAAAGAGAGTAGGGCCACCGCGGCAATGGTGAGCACAATAACAATAGTGAGGCTGTAAACTACTGCCATCGCGACCGGCCTGTGATTGGTTTTTTCTGATTGCTTAAGGAAGTAACTTACCGTGATGGGAATCATGGGAAAAACGCAGGGCGTTACGAGGGAGATAGCCCCCCAAAACATTCCCTGTAGTGCAAATGCCAATAAGCCTTCAGTTCCATTCTTGGAGTTGTCTGTATTAGTTTGCTGCTTGTTGCTTTTGGGATTGCTGTTTATAGGATTGGCCAGAACCTTAGGCGCCTCCTCTTTGATAGTTAACCTTTGTTTAAGATCTTGCGAAGGTTCGAGGGGGTCTGCTTTGGATACAGATACAGGGATGCTAAATAGGTGTTCTCCCCAAACACACTTAGAATCGCATACTTGCAACTTGATTGAAAAGTTAAGTTCGTTTTTGCCTACCGTGGCATCGGGTTGAATGTAAATTTCCTGAGTCCATGTGAAAGGTTTTTCAAACTCAAGGAAGTAGCCAAGCACCCCTTCTTCTTTCCATTCGGGTTCGGATTCTTTTAGGGGATGTATAGGAGAGAATATTGGATTGTTTTTGAAGGTAAGTTTTGAGAGACCGTTCTCATCTTGATTTTCGGATCGTTGGGTTATGGGGTAGGTGTGAAATCCTTTTTTTGGGGTTCCTTGAATACGCAGGACAAGAACTTCGCCCCTCCGAACCGTAAGTTCTTTTGGCTTTTCTAAATTAGAATCAGAAAAAGGATCGACTGCGCCCAAGGATGCAGAAAAATCAATTCGTGATGCAGTTGCGGGCGGTGAGATTTTTTCAGGGGATTGCCCCACGACATAAAAAGCCGGGCTCAAAGTGAGTGCTGCAATTACAAAGAAAGATCTCAATTGCATCATATGGCGTCGTTTTGATTGGGTAATGATTGTAAAACTTTTGTTAAAGCTGTTGTACTTGATTACCTTGGTACGATATCGACGCCAGTAATTTTAAGAGTACTGACAGCTTTTGTTTTTAGATCCACCACTTGAATGCGGTGGGCGTTGGTATCTGCGATATAGATCATCCCCCCGGAGATATTAATGCCCGCAGGTTCATTGAACATTGGGCCACCCATCCAACCAGTTTTGGTGCTGGAAAGATAATTTTTGCATTCGCGGGTTTTAGGATCAAGCGTCTTGATTTTGCTGTTGTAGGTGTCTGCAATATAAATCAGGCCTTCATGCCAAGAGACGCCTAAAGCATGCTGGATTCGCACTTCATCGCCAAATCCATCGACATCGCCGAAATCAAAAAGGCCAAGTCCAACAAGAGTTTTAACATTGCCTTTACCATCCAATGGAAGCGAACGAATGGCACTGATTTCGCTATCTGCAACAAATAGGTTTGTCCCGTCGGTGGTTAACCCGCTAGGTTGTGCAAAACTCGAAGAAGCTAGAGGGTTATCTTTAAGAGTCTCTCTGCCATTGCCTGCGTAAGGGAGAAGCTTTTTGAATTTAATATCGAGTGTCCAGATTTGATGATGCCCAGCCAAAGCGATGAAAAGAGTATCACCTTTACGGAGTAAATCCCAAGGACTGTTAAGGCCAACCAAAGTAGCGATACCGCCAGTATCACGATCATGGCCTTGTTTGCCTGTTCCAGCAGCAGTGGAAACAGTTTGTTTTTTCAGATCTATTTTTCTAACTAAGTGGTTTTTTCTGTCTGCGAGGTAAAGGTCATCGCCCATGAGGGCCATACCCTGAGGATCATCAAACATGGCTTCGGTGTAGGATCCATTTTTGAACCCAGGTTTGCCACCTTGGCCGATTGTTGCAAGAGACTTGCCCTCAAGATCAGTGATGATAACTCTATGATTAGTACTGTCAGCAATAAAAATGCGTTTAGATTCTGCATCTGCCAAGACTTTACCAGGGAAGTAAAGTGGTGAAGTAGCTTTTTCTACAGATTGACCGAAGTCGATTGGTTTTTCATTAAGTGTTTTATTTTCTCTGCCAGATTTTACTAGCTTTGCAATTGCCAAGTCGACCGCATCGTGCAAGCCTTCGCCCGAACCTTTTGCAACAAAGTTACCTTCGGAATCCAAGAGGACCAATGTTGGCCAAGAGTTAACACCATAAGTCCGCCAGATTTTCATGTTGGCGTCATTAACTACGGGGTGTTTGATTTCGTAGCGGGCAATTGCCTTGCGGATGCTTTCTGTTTCTTTTTCGTTTTCAAACTTTGCAGAGTGAACTCCAATAACCACTAGTTCGTTTGCGTATTTCTTTTCAAGCTTTGCGAGGTCGGGGAGGGTGTGGATGCAGTTGATGCAACAAAGGGTCCAGAAGTCCAAAAGAACGATTTTGCCTTTGAGATCTTTGATGCTGATAGGTTTTGCAGTGTTAAGCCAAGCAACGCCACCTTCAAATTCGGGGGCAGAAACTTTTTCAGTTTTAGCTTTTTCTTTCTCTTGTGCGACGGTTTTTTCAGCAGGAACCTGAGCCAATGCTTGGGTATTTCCTGGAATATAAAAGTACCCTCCAAGAAGTACCAATCCCACTAAGGTTGCAACAGGCACCAAATAGGTAAACCATTTGGGGGAAGACTTTTTAGTTGATAAGTCAGGGGCAGATGTTTCAGCTGGAATAAGTTCAGAATTCATGATCATCCTTACATACTTTAAAAACAGGTTTAACAATTCGCAGGTCTAAACAATAGTCTGTGCTTTCTAACTGTATTTTTAACAGGTGGGACCCAATACCGAAACTCTTTTTTTGTAATTCTTTTGCCATCATGCACACAAAATCTATTTTTGCCAAGAAGATTATTTCCAACAATTTAAATTCTGTTAATAAATATTCGGGCTTAAAGACTAGTGGTTCAAACATCTCTGAATAAATTCCAAAACTTATTAGTTGATTTCTACTTTGGAAAGGATAAACATCTTTAAGTCTATGATGAATTTTATGTGGCTTACACTTGCATTCCATCCTGATGATGGTTCTTGTGTTAAAGCTAGTTTTTTTTGGAAGCGAGGAACAAAACATGGCTGTTTTACCTGACTGGATGATCAAGGAAAATATTAAGATCGTTCCCTTTGAAGAATGCTCAGGCCGCAAGGGTTTGATTTCTTATGGCGTTACGAGTTATGGTTACGATGTACGAGTTGACAGGCATTTCAAAGTTTTTACTAACGCTCGTTGTACCGTGGTTGACCCGAAGAATTTCGACCCAGCCTCTTTTGTAGATATCGAAGCCGATTATTGCCTCATACCGCCTAATAGTTTTGCCCTAGCGGAAACAGTTGAGTACCTTGAGATTCCAAGGGATATCATCGCTGTTTGTGTTGGGAAAAGCACCTATGCCCGCTGTGGTATCATTGTGAATGTTACACCATTAGAGCCCGAATGGCGTGGCAGGGTTACTATCGAAATTAGCAATACTACCCCACTTCCTGCTAAAATTTATGCAAATGAAGGCATTGCCCAGATTTTGTTTTTTAAAGGTAGCGCGATGTGCAAAACAAGTTATGCGGATAAAAAAGGTAAGTACCAAGACCAGAAAGGTCTGACACTTCCTTTTGTTCTTGGGTCACAACCCCCGCAATAATTATTTGTTCTTCGTCGCAAACCCCTCAATAATAATGGCTTCGGAACAATCGGTTTTTTTATTAAATTTTATTGTGTACATTTGATGAATGGTCATTACGATACACACCTCGTGTTTTAGTTAAGTAGCAGGTTCTTCCCGTCGAACAGTCGTGTTACTATGGATGGTGGCGACCCCTGCGTAAGAAATGAAAGATAGGATATTAATGCGTATCAATCGTAACTTCACCGTTGAGGGTATGGATCCCTTTGCGTCTATCAAATTTGTACCAAGAACTTCAAAAATCGTGAACCCGGATGGCAAATCCGTGTTTGAAATGAAGGATGTTATGGTTCCTGAGAAATGGTCTCAGGTTGCTACTGATATTCTTGCCCAGAAATATTTTCGCAAGGCTGGTCTGCCCAGGAATGCATCTAAGGTGCGTGAAGAAGGTGTTCCAGAATTCTTGCAACGCAGCATTCCCGCTGAAGGTGATACCCGCGATCTTTGCGAAACAGATAGCAGGCAGGTATTTCGAAGATTAGCTGGCTGCTGGGCATATTGGGGCTGGAAGGGTGGTTATTTCTCTACTCCCCAGGATGCCCAAAGCTTCCACGACGAAATTTGTTTTATGCTTGCTAATCAAATGGCCGCCCCTAATTCGCCACAATGGTTTAATACAGGATTACATTGGGCTTATGGCATCGATGGCCCTGCACAAGGCCATTATCGAGTAGACCCGATCTCAGGAGATATGGTTCGTTCTACTTCCGCTTACGAGCATCCTGCCCCGCATGCCTGCTTTATCCAATCTATCGAAGATGATCTCGTCAACGAGGGCGGCATCATGGACCTTTGGGTTCGTGAGGCCCGAATCTTTAAGTACGGTTCTGGTACAGGCAGCAATTTTTCCAATCTTAGAGGCGAAGCTGAACCTTTATCCGGTGGTGGCCGCTCCAGCGGGTTGATGAGTTTCCTTAGAATTGGTGATCGTGCTGCAGGTGCGATAAAATCCGGTGGTACAACACGCCGAGCTGCCAAGATGGTTGTGCTTGATCTAGATCACCCTGATATTCAGGATTTCATCAATTGGAAAGTCGTCGAAGAGCAAAAAGTAGCATCGTTGGTAGTGGGTTCGAAGCTGCTATCTAGAGAACTGAACGCAATCATCAAGTCTTGCCATGCTTGGCCCAAAATGGCTGAGCGGTTTGATGTCAAGAAGAACCAGACCCTGCGAAAAGCAGTTTTAAATGCAACTAAGTTTTTGATTCCTGCCAACTACATCGAGCGATCGGTTCAATTGGCCAAACTTGGTGCTACCGAAATTGCCTTTGATGAATATGACACCGATTGGAATTCAAAGGCTTATGCTACGGTGTCGGGGCAGAATAGTAATAATTCAGTTCGCATCGACAACAAGTTCATGCAAGCGGTTGTTAATAATGGTGATTGGCCTCTTTATTTCCGCACTGAAAAAGAAAAAGCTTTAAAGGCTGGTCGCGATCCTAAGCCTTGCGAAACTCTGAAGGCAGCAGATCTATATGACCAAATCTGTAACGCTGCTTGGATGTGTGCAGATCCAGGTGTTCAATTTGATACCACGATTAATGAATGGCATACTTGCCCCGCTGATGGTCGCATCAATGCTTCCAACCCTTGTAGCGAGTATATGTTCCTTGATGATACTGCTTGTAATCTTGCATCATTAAATATGATCAAGTTTTATGACAATTCAACAGGCATGTTTGATGTCGAATCATATAAACATGGTTGTTACCTGTGGACATTGGTTCTCGAAATCTCTGTATACATGGCGCAGTTCCCTAGTATTCCTGTTGCACAAAAGTCTTATGACTTCCGTACCTTGGGCTTGGGTTATGCAAACCTTGGTACCGTTCTTATGGTGCAGGGCATTCCCTATGATTCCCCTGAAGGTCGTGCATGGTGTGGTGCGTTATCTGCAATCTTGCACAATGCCGCTTATGTAATGTCTGCCCGCATTGCATCTGAAGTTGGGCCATTTTCAAGATACGAAGCGAATAAACAAGCGATGCTTCGTGTGATTCGAAATCACCGTAGGGCAGCTTTTAAAACCAATGCTGCTGAATACGAAGGCCTTACCATTACGCCCGTCGAAATTGATCCATCCAAGTGCCCTGGCTATCTTCTCGATGCTGCGAGAAATGAAGCCGACCTAATGCTTTCTCTTGGCGAGAAACATGGTTTCCGTAATGCACAAGTCACATGTATTGCACCAACCGGAACCATTGGTTTGGTAATGGATTGTGATACTACCGGGGTCGAACCTGACTTTTCATTGGTTAAGTTCAAGAAGTTGGCAGGTGGTGGTTACTTTAAAATCATCAATTCTTCGATGCCCCCTTCGTTGCAAAGGCTTGGCTACAATCAATCTCAAATCGAAGATATCGTTCGTTATTGCAAAGGTGCGGGGACTCTTAAAGGCTGCCCTCACATTAATGTTGAGTCTTTGACTGCAAAGGGATTTACTCCAGAGCTTATCCAAAAAATTGAAACCCAGTTACCTTCCGTGTTTGAACTTGGTTTTGCTTTTAATCGCTGGAGCCTTGGAGATGAAGCTTTAGTGAAAACGCTTAGTATTCCTAAGGAACGGATCGAAGCTCCAACTTTTGATTTGTTAAATGCGCTGGGCTTTAGCAAGCAGCAAGTTCAAGAGGCTAGTGAGTTTGTATGTGGAACCATGACGATTGAAGGTGCTCCTCATCTTCGTGAAGAACATTATGCAGTGTTTGATTGTGCTAATCGTTGTGGCAAGAATGGCAAACGCTTTCTTTCAGCTGAAGCACACATCTTTATGATGGCTGCAGCCCAACCTTTTGTTTCAGGTGCCATCTCTAAAACTGTTAATATGCCACATTCTGCAACTTTTGAAGATGTTAAGAATGCCTACATGTTGAGCTGGAAACTGATGATCAAAGCCAACGCGCTTTATCGTGATGGCTCTAAGTTGAGCCAACCCTTGAATAGTATTGCTGATGCAGAGGATATTAATGTTGATTCCTCAGATGATGATGCAAAAGCAGATGAAAACCCTAATTCCCCCGTACGATTGGCGCAAAAGGTCGTTTATCGCTACATTGCGAATCGAAGGCGTTTACCTGATCGTAGGGCAGGGTACACTCAGAAAGCTAGAATTGGGAATCATAAGATTTATGTTCGCACAGGCGAGTACGATGATAATTCCCTCGGCGAAATATTCATCGATATGCATAAGGAAGGCGCAGCGTTTCGTAGCATGACTAATTGCTTTGCAATTGCTGTTTCTCTTGGCCTGCAACATGGTGTTCCGCTTGAAGAATATGTCGATGCATTTGTATTTACTCGGTTTGAGCCTAACGGCCCAGTTCAGGGTAATCCTCATATCAAGATGACGACTTCTGTCATTGACTACATCTTTAGAGAATTGGCTATCACTTATCTTGGTCGCCATGATTTAGCGCATGTTCAACCTGAAGATCTTCGGGCGGATGCTATTGATCGTACCCCTGCGACTCCAGATTATGAAGCTGATCTTTCAGATGAAGAAGCTGATGAAAGGGATGAAAAGTCTATTGCTAGGCAGAAGGCTTTCTTTATTCCCCGTACGGAAAATCTACGCCCTATGAAGGGCTCTAGCGAACAGCGTTATTCCTCAACCAATGGCAACCATACTGCGGCATCTCACGAAGAATCGCATTCGGTATCGCTTGCTGCGAAGCCCGATGATCGAATTCGCGTTGCTAGGCTCAAAGGGTATGAAGGCGACCCATGTAATGAGTGTGGTCAGCTTACCTTGATACGCAGTGGCGCATGTTGCAAATGCGATACTTGCGGTGCAACTACTGGTTGCGGTTAACTTTTTCAGATGATAAATCAAAGCAGACCACGAGAAATCTGGGTCTGCTTTTTTCTTTTTTAGAACTTCTTGACCTTTGCTGACTACCATGCTTGTGGCGATAGTTAACAGTACTTTTATTTGGGGATTATGATGGTTTATCTTTCGAAAATTTACACTCGGATTGGCGATAAGGGGCACACCGCTCTGGGCACAGGCGTAATGGTTTCCAAGGATCATCCGAGAATCGAAGCCTATGGCACTGTGGATGAGTTTAATTCTAATCTTGGAGTTATGGCTTGTCATTTGCCCCAAGGGGCAGATTTGGAGTTTATACGCAGTGTGCAAAATGATCTTTTTGACTTAGGAGCGGATTTGTGTGTGCCATCAGCAGATGGGGCGCCAGATAATAGGCTGCGAATTCGCCCTGAACAATGGGAAAGGCTCGAGAAAAAGATTGATGAATGGAATGAAAAGCTTTCACCTTTAAACAGTTTTATATTACCTGGCGGTTCGGTTGTTTCCAGCTGGCTTCATATATGCAGGACGGTTTGCAGAAGATCTGAAAGGTTGGTAGTCCATCTTTCAAGCTTGGAATCAGTTAATGAACATGCAATTATTTACCTTAATAGGCTTTCAGACCTTCTCTTTGTGATGGCTAGGGTCTACAACAACAATGGGGCTGATGATGTGCTTTGGGCCCCAGGTAAAACACAATCCAAGTAAACCCAAACAGATTTGAGGTTAAGATGGCACACTTTATTCTGAGCGCTTTTGCTGATGAAATCTCTCCTGACCCTGTAGAACAAATTAAAGTTCTTGAAGCCAGTAAGGTTAAGTTCATCGAATTTCGTTCGATTTACCAAACCAATGTTTTGGATCTCTCTGATACGCAAATCTCTGACTTTAAAAAGTTGCTTGACCAGCATGGCTTTGGCCTTAGTGCAATTGGTTCTCCTATCGGAAAAATCAAAGCGGACCAACCTTTCGAGCCTCATTTAATTCGCTTTCAGCGGGCGATTCATCTTTGTGGCGTTTTTGGTATCAAGAACATTCGCATTTTCAGCTATTACCTTCCTGAAGGGGATCAATGGCCTAAATGGAAGGATGAAGTCTTTCGCAGAATGGAAAAGAAAGTTGAAATCGCCAAGAGTGCTGGCGTGGTTTTGCTTCACGAAAACGAACATGGAATCTATGGCGATTCTCCTGATAGGGTTCACGAGGTGCTTTCAAGGTTTTCCTGTGACCACTTTCATGCAGCTTTCGACCCAGCCAATTATGTCTTTTGTGGTTATGACCCTTGGGAAGGTTGGCTTAAAGCCCGTGATTACACCACCCACTTTCATGTCAAGGATTGGGTTGCAAATGAAAAACATGGATGTTTGGCAGGCACGGGTGGTGGCATGATACCCAAGATTATTGCGGATGTTCAAGCGCGTGGCTACACGGGGTTTGCAACCTTGGAACCCCACCTTCTTGGTGGCGGACCCACTGGTGGAAATACTGGCCCTGAATTGTTCCCCAAGGCCATTGAAGCTTTCAGGGCAATTGTTACTAAAGCCGGTGCTACATACGCTTGATTTATTTTCTGAAGAATCGAGGTTTTTGACATGACCCTGATTCACCTCCGTGTTAGTGATTTAAAGACCCAAAAGCCTGTTCCTGTTCGTATTAGAGTTGCTGACCTTCTAGGGAATTCTTTTCATCCCCTTGGAAGGCAGCAATTGTTTTTAACCGGCCCTCATATGGCGGTAGGTGGGCAGGTTGCATTTGAAAACAAAAAATATTATTACATTGATGGCGCTTGTGAAATTAATCTTCCCCCTGGTGTTTACAGCTTCGAGATAACCAAGGGCGAGCGATTTCATAAGGTTTTTAAAAACCTTGAGATAAAGCAGGGTCAGGCTGCCTTACGAATTAACATTGAGCGAAAAACGAATTCCCCATGGGAGAATTGGATTAGTGGCGATGCTCGCTGTCATGATCTTTCTGGGCCCGCAGCGGTTTTGGAAGGCTCATCTGAAGGCTTGGATCTGGTGCATTTGCTTGCTTGTGAAAATATTCTTCCGGGAACTGATATTGTTGATGCCTCTAGGATTCTAGATTTTTCAGGTCAGGAAATCGCTTTTGAAAAATTTGGGTGCAGTCTTTTTGTAAACACCCTTAATCATCACCCGTTTTTGGGAAGCATCGGCATCATTCATTCTCACCGGCCTGTTTTTCCTTTGGTTTCTTCTTCATCTGAATCACCTGACATTTGGTCTGTTGTTGATTGGTGCAGGCAAGGGCATCGCAAGAATGGCCTTATTACTTGGGTTTTTGATGCCACTAATGACTACCAGGGCGAAGCACTTGCTGCTTTGATATTGAATGAAATTGATCTTTTTGAAATTTCTAATCTAAGTCTGGATGACAACTCGCCTGTGCTTTTTTGGTACATGCTTTTAAATGCTGGGGTCAAAGCCAATGCAGTTGGGGCCAGTGGCAAAAAGAGTAATGCGGTTTTTCTTGGAAATCCCAAAACTTGGTCCAAAATGCCGTCTTTGTCTGATTCACCTACTCATTTATCTTGGTTGGAAGCAGTTCGTAAAGGAGATTCCTTCTTTAGTGTTGGGCCATTTTTAGAACTTACGGTCTTAAATCTCACGCCTTTAAATAAAATCCAATTGATTGCCCATGATCTTTCCCCTGAAGATCAAATTGAATTGGTGATTGATGGTAAAACCACAACGATTGAACGGGATAAAAGCTCGGCAAGTGAAACAATTATCAGGGAGTTAGACCCTTGTGAATTTGAATGGGTTTGCGGCAGAGTGATCAGTTTCCACAATAATAAGCCTGATCTTAAAGCCCATACAAATCCGTTGTTTTCGTGCAATCGGAACAGTGCCTTCAGTCAAGAAAAAGCCTTCGCAATCAAAAAACTCGAGCTTTTGTTTGTTAATACTGAAACTTGGCTACGAACCCTTGGTCCGAAAGAGAAAAAAAGAGTCGATCAGATTCTTGAGATTCTTGCTGAGGCAAAAGCTAAACTTGCTTGTGGAAATTAAGTTCACTTTCCATGATGATATGGCATGACGATTAAACAAAAGGAACCGCTAGCAGGTTGCTATTAAAAACCATCATGTTAGTGGGTGATTAATTGATTTGTTGATGTGGATCTTACCCTGTTTTACTTGTCGGAAACTTTATGTTTAATGGGCAAGTGATGATGGTAAAGGTTCCAACAAGCCTGCATCCTACTATAATTTGCAAAACAAGCTTTTCTGAGGAGTTTCACCATGTTGGATCGAATTGGATATAAGGGTATTACTTTTGACGATGTCTTTTTGGAGCCTGCGTACAGTGATGTGGTTCCCAGAGAAGTTGATTTACGCACCTTCTTAACTAAAAACATCAAACTAAATATTCCGATATTATCTTCCCCGATGGATACTGTTACGGAAAGTGACCTTGCGAGAGCTTTGGCGCAAGAAGGGGGTATGGGCATAATACATAAAAACTTGTCCATTATTGATCAAACTCGTGAAGTTGACAAAGTTAAACGGAGCGAAAACGGTATTATTACCGACCCGATTACCTTGCCTCCCGAAGAGAAGGTAGTCAATGCGCGCAGAATAATGGAACAAAACAAGATAAGTGGTGTGCCAATTACTATCAATGGGCACCTTAAAGGAATTTTAACCAGAAGGGATTTAAGATTCCTAACTAATACTAATCAGCAAATTTCCGAGGTTATGACCAAGGAAAATCTTGTAACTGCTCCAGAAAATACAACTCTTGAGGAAGCTGAAACGATTTTAACGGAAAATA
>CAXNFS010000052.1:0-14153 GCA_964201235.1 Gemmataceae bacterium
GGGCCACAACTTCCTTGATCGATGATAGTTCCGGCCCAATCAAAAATGATTGCGGTGACTTTGTTATTCATTATTTATCCTGGTTGATTTTTAGTTAATACTTCTCCACGCCAAAATGCTTCAGCTAAGCCAAAAGAAAGTGTCATTCCCAGTCCATTTGTTGAGTTAACAATTGTAACGCCACTTTCAGGGTTATTTATAAATTGAATCAAATCTTGATGTTTGGCATATATACCCAACCATCGATGTTTGATTTTCTTGTTTGGTAATTGGATCATTTTTTTAATTTCTTGAATGATTAAATTATCAATTTCTTCGTTAGCGAAAGGGTCGTTTGGTTGGTCATAATCATGGGAGTCTCCTGTGATGATGTCTCCTGATTGGTTTTGAGACGCCATTACATGAATACCATATTTGTCAAAATCTGGTGAGTTTTGAGCGTAGCGTTCTTTAACTTTTGATTGTGATTTACATGAATGAAAATTTTTATAATGACGAATTGTTAGGCCGCCTGCTAAGTGAGGTCCCATTGACCAACCATTTGGTTGGGAGCCAATTTTAAGCATTTGCAATTTGCATTGTTTGATTCCTGAAGATTTAAAAATAGAAGGATACAAGGTTTGAAAGTCATGGCCTGTGCAAATAAATATTTGGTCAAAGGAATTTGATTCTCCATTGGAGTCAATAATTTCCGGATATTGAATTTTCGTTATCAAAGAATCAAATAAGAAATTTACACCGTAGGTTTCATTAAGCCAAAGAGGTATTGTGCTGATTGCATTTGGAGAATCTAGGCACAATTCTGTTGGGCTCCAGAGTGCCCCTTTCAGGTTTGTGGTGTTAATTGATGGGCATTTTTTTATGATTTGATTAATGTTTACTACATTGCAATCGTAGCCAAGGTTGGGCGCTATATTTGCGAATTCTTGCAATACTTCCCATTCATCTTCTTCATGTGCTAAATGCATTGAACCACAAGGGTTAATCCAAATGCCTGCTTTCTTTTGCAATTCGAGCCAATAATCTCGTGATTCTAATGCTATTTGATATAGTTTTCCGTGCGGTAATCCGATAGGCCATACCATCCCGAAATTTCGAATTGATGCACCATAAGCTTTCGGAGTTCGTTCATAAACAGTTACGGAGTGACCTCTTTTCGCAGCACTCCAAGCATGGGATAAGCCAACAATTCCAGCACCAACAATTCCTATTTTTTGTTTTAATGACATTAGTTGTTATCCGCATAAAATTAAAAGCTAAGTTAGTTTCTATTTTCTTAAATGAATGGCAAGCATAAAAACAATATTGTGTTGATTTTGATAACTAATATGAAATTTATGTTAACTTTTGAAAAAATAAGAATTCGGTGGCTAATTAATGGTTACATTTGATTAATGAGATTTTTTAATCTGATTATGAAAAAAAATGAGGGTCTATTTTCTGCACTTTGGGCAATAGTTGCTGCATTTGGTACATATTTCTGTATGTATGGGTTTCGAAAACCTTTTACTTCTGCTGGTTATTCTGAGATAGATTTTTTTGGTTTTGATTTTAAAACAATATTAGTTGCGAGTCAGGTTCTCGGTTACACCCTTTCAAAATTTATTGGTATCAAATATATAGCTGAAATGCCCTACCAAGGTAGAGCAGTTGGTATTCTTGTTTTAATAGGGTTTTCACATATTTCTTTATTGGGTTTTGCTCTTTTACCTGTGCCATTGAATTGCATGATGTTGTTTCTTAATGGTTTGTCATTGGGTATGGTGTTTGGTTTAGTTATGGGTTTTTTGGAAGGGCGAAGGTATACGGAAGCGTTACTTGGGTTTTTGTGCGCAAGTTTTATTTTAGCGGATGGTTTTTGCAAATCAGTAGGTTCATTTTTGCTTCAAAATGGAGTTTCAGAAAATTTTATGCCATTTGTTTCTGGAATTTTTTTTATTATTCCTCTGTTGGTTTTTACTTGGATGCTCTCAAGGATACCGCAACCTATGTCAGTAGATATTGTTGCTCGTTCGGAACGATCTCCTATGTTTGTTGAGGATAGGAAGCGTTTCTTTTCAAAATATTATATTGGGCTTTCTTTGATCATATTTGTTTATCTCTTAGTTACAATTCTTCGAAGTATTAGAGCGGATTTCGCTCCAGAGATTTGGAAAGGCCTAGGTTTTGATAAGAAACCTGAAAATTTTACTATTTCTGAATTATGGGTTACTTTGGGAATTGTAGTTTCAAGCAGTGTGATGATTCTGGTTAAGGATAACAAGAAGGCTTTTTATTTAGGATTGTTTATCTGCTTGCTTGGTTTTATTTTAACTTTATTTGCTGTTATCGGGTTGCAAGTAAATTTTTTAAGTGGGTTTTGGTTTATGGTATTAGTTGGACTCGGTCTGTATTTACCTTATGTTGTTGTTCATACAACTATTTTTGAACGGTTACTAGCGATGACCCGTGAAAAAGGTAATTGCGGTTATCTTATGTACCTTGCCGATGCCATCGGGTATTTGGGATATGTTGTTGTAATCATATCCAATTCATTTGTTTCTAAACAGATTTCTGTATTAAATTTGTTTGTTATTCTGGTTGCTTCGATATCTGTTATAAGTTGTATTTTAGTTGTTTTTGCTTGGATTTATTTTGTAAAAAAAGTTGGTGATACTGCTACTTAATTTATTGTAATTGGTTTGGGGTTTATGATGCAAGATTCAGGTTTGGTTGCTTTATTTGGCGAAAAAAGATCTATTTTTGAAATGTGCAATTTTAAACTGAAGGATCCTGTAGGGGATCAAATTCTGGTTAAGGTTGAAGGATGTACGATTTGTGGTAGTGATGTGCATTCTTTTCTTGGTAGACGGAGTGTGCAAGTTCCTACAGTATTAGGGCACGAAATAGCAGGAAGAATTGTTTCTTTTGGATTAGGGAATAAGAGGACGGATTATTCCGGTAATCATCTTGAAATAGGTGATTTTATTACTTGGAGCGTTGTAGCAAATTGTGACAACTGCATTTATTGTAATCGTGGTCAACCGCAGAAGTGTGATTCCAATTTTAAATATGGGCATAAAAAGCATAATCCAGAAGAGCCATGGGTCGGTGGCTTAGCTGAATATATTCTTCTGGTTCATGGAACCAAGGTTTTTAAAATTCCAGAAGGTTTAAGTTTGGAGGTAGCTTGCCCTGCAAATTGTACAACTGCGACTAATGTAGCTGCATTTAGAGTTGCTGGAAATCTGGCTGGAAAAGTTGTGCTTATCATGGGTGCAGGTATGTTAGGTGTAACTGCTTGCGCGATGGCAAAATTCTATGGGGCAAAGTTGGTGATTGTTTGTGATACTAATGAAAAACGATTATTAAAAGCATGTGAATTTGGTGCAGATCAAAGCACTTTGCCAGCAGGCTTGCCTGATGTTGTTTCAAATCTAACTTTGGGTTTAGGTGTTGACATCATATTTGAATTAACTGGTGCACCTGTTGCTTTTGAAAATGCATTTGAATGTGTTGGAATTGGAGGGAAAATAATTCTTGTTGGTTCGGTTTTTCCATCTGCACCAGTTGGTTTACAAATGGAAATGGTGGTTCGCAAATTACTTTCGATCGAAGGGGTTCACAATTATGCACCTGAAGACCTCGCGCAGGCTTTGTGCTTTTTAAATGAAACCAGATATCTGCCATGGAAAAGTTTGGTTGGGAAATGGTTTAAGCTTTCTGATGTGGATCTTGCGTTTCAACTAGCACAGTCGCCTGAATATTATCGTGTTGGTATTTCGAATGTTTTAGGTCATTAAGATGATAAGGCGTTTTTAAATTGAATTGGTTCGGGTTGAGTAGTATACCCTGATAGTTTTTGAAAGAACTCTGCCAATCCTTGGCCATTAGGTTCTTGGTTTCTCCAGTCGCCAAACCAAATGAGTTTACCATCTTTGAGGATCAGTGATTTGTCACAGATCTTCTCTACTTCAGAGCAGTGATGGCTTGAATATAAAACAGTTTTACCAAGTGATTTTAATTCTTTGATGGTGTCGAGAAGGCCAAGGGTGCTGATGAGATCGAGGCCAGCGGTGGGTTCATCGAAAATTAAAACCGGGGGATCGTGGATGAGTGCCCGAGCCAAGGAAACTTTTTGTCTGGTACCAGTGCTTAATTTTGCACCAAGCCTATTGCGGTACATTTCAAGGCCCAATATTGCAAATAGGTTAGCAGTGCGGTCTCTTATAGTTTTATCATCTACGCCATGTAATCTGCCATGGTATTGGAGAAGTTCTTCAGGGCTTAAGCGGTCATAAATTCCAGTACCTGCGGAAACGAAACCGAGATTTTTTCGAACATCATCGGGATGGGTGGAGACATCAAAGCCAGCAATTTTAGCGGTACCAGATGAAGGAGTAAGAAGGGTGCATAGAATGCGCATGGTGGTGGTTTTGCCTGCGCCATTTGGTCCTAATAGCCCGACCACTTCGCCTTTTTCGATTTTGAAGGTTAATGAATCAACTGCTTTAAAAGGGATAACATTTCCCGTTGTGAAAAATTCTTTTGTTAGGTTTTCAGCTTCAATCATGTTTTGATCGCTGTTTGGAAGTAATGAAAAGCATCGAATAAAAGGTTGTAATTACAGTGGGCTTTTATCTTGTTTAAGGACACCCGCGACGAATACTTTTTCCGCCCTACCTTTCACTTTCCAACCTGCATAGGGGCAGTTCCTGCTTTTAGATTTGAACTTGTTTGGATCAATGGTCCATTCAACATCTGGATCGATGATGGTGACATCGGCCCACGCATTTGTTTTAAGAGTACCCCTGTCGATCCCCAAAACTTTTGCAGGATTTATGGTCATCTTTTCGATCATATGGCTCCAGGTTAATATGCCTGGAATTATAAGCGCTTGAATGCAAATGGGAAGAAAGGTTTCAAGACCTATGATTCCATTTGGTGCCTGATCTAGTTCTCGCATTTTCTTTTCAGGAGCATGTGGCGCATGATCGGTTGCAAGAACTTCCAAGGTGTTGTCTTTGAGTCCCACCAAAATTGCATCTATATCAACCTGGGTACGCAAGGGCGGAGACATCTTGTAGTTGCTGTCGAATGTTCGAAGGCATTTGTCTGTAAGTGTAAAATGATGCGGGCAAGCTTCGCCGCTGGCTTTAACTCCCCTGCCCTTTCCTTGTCTGATCAGTTCGACTCCGCCTTTCGAGGAAACATGGAGAATATGAACTTTTGCTCCAGTAAGTTCTGCTAGTGCGATTTCGCGGTAGATCATGACTTCTTCTGCGGCGGCAGGCATGCCTCGTAAACCCAGGCGCATGCTTTCGATTCCTTCGTTCATCACGCCGCCCTTGGTAAGATCCAAATCTTCCGAATGGCTGAGTACGGTTTTATCGAAACCCTTGCAGTATTCCATGGCTCTGCGCATGATTTCTGCGCTGACAACGGGAGTACCATCATCGGTAAATGCAACTGCTCCGCCATTTACTAGCCCGCCGATTTCTGCGAGCTCTTTGCCTTCGCGCCCTTTAGTAATGGCGCCAATTGGGAACACATTGGCGTATCCTGCTCGCTTTGCTTGAAGGATGACGAATTCTGCAGAAGCTTGTGTATCGATTGCAGGTTCAGTATTTGGCATGCATGCGACCGAAGTAACGCCCCCTACGATTGCCGAATGGGCACCGGTAGCGATGGTTTCGTCTTCTTCGCGCCCAGGTTCGCGGAGGTGTACATGCATGTCGATAAGGCCCGGGGTAACAATCATGCCTTTGGCATCAATAATCTGGTGGGGATTAGCTGCTAGGTTGGGGCCGATGCCAAGAATTTTATCTCCTTGGATCCAGAGATCTGCAATTTGATCAATTTTTTGGGAAGGATCGATAACTCTGCCAGATCGGATGAGAATGGTGTTCATAGATGGATTTCCTGCAATGCGAATACGAATGAAGTCCAGTAGGTGTTATATGATGTGGCCGGTGATGTGGGGTGGGAAGTTTTGAGGAATATCGGGTTGAAAGGTTCATTTTTGTAGAAGTAATGAGAAAAGCTAAGCTACCAAGTGTAAGGTACAAATGTATACTAACGCTATGGAGGTCGTGCCATGGCTGCTTCTTTGCTAAATCATTCTTGGTATTCTCTGCTTCAAGGTGTTTCCAGCCCGGAGCATTTGATCTCGGTTGCAGCCCGCCTTGGATATACATCCCTTGCTTTGACCGATACGAACAATCTTCTGGGCGCAGTTGCATTTCATGACCTAGCGCTAAGCCATGGCATTAAGCCCATTCTGGGTTCAGTATTGCGAACGCAGTCTCAATCGGTTGTTGCGCTTATTCAAAATCGTGCGGGTTATCGAAGTCTGTGCTGTATTCTCAGCAGGTTAAACTTGAATGATGATGCCAATCTGGGCGAACTGTTGCTGCAATTCAATCAAGGTTTGCATCTATTGGTTGATACTCCAGAGCTTTTGGAATTGTTGCATCCTGTTTATGCATCAAGAGTGTGGGCTGGGATTAATCGTTCGGGGCGCAGGCGTTCAGTTTCTTCTCGTCAGCGAAAATTGCTTGAGTGTGCTGATCGGTTGGGGATATCTCTAGTTGCTTTGCATGGTTGTTATTTTGCCCAACCGGGATTGTTGGAATTGTATCGTGTGGTTCGAGCAATTCGCGAGTGTACTCTTTTGCAACGATTGGTGGATGATCATGTTGGACCAGAAAGTCATTTGTTGCCCTTGAATGAATTTCAGGAACTATTTCTTGATATTCCCGAAGCGCTTGCCAACGCCAGTATACTTGCAGGAACTCTTGAAGTCGATGTTCTGCCTCATGAACTTATTCTTCCAGAACCTTTAGATTCGCGTGGTATGGAATCTGTGGTGCATTTAAGGGCCTTGTGTGTTGAAGGAATGCACCTGCGCAGATTGTATAAAAATGAAGATGCAGAAATCCGGTTGGAGGAAGAGTTAAAGATAATTCATGCACGCAGTCTGGATGGTTACTTTCTTACAGTGAATGAGATTACTAGGTTGGCACGCTCGGATGGTCATACCCCTGCCCTTCGTGGCTCTGCAGGTAATTCTTTGGTTTGTTATTTGCTTGGTATTACCGATGTTGATCCCCTGCGACACAATCTTGTCTTCGAGCGTTTTTTGCACATGGGGCGTGTCGATTTGCCTGACATTGATCTCGACTTCGATTGGAAAATTCGTGATGCACTGATTGATCATGTGCTCGAGCAAAGGGGCAGGCAATATGCAGCAAGGATAAGTTCGCATTTGTTTCTTCAACCCAGATCGGCGTTGCGTGAATCTGCCAAGATACATGGGCTTTCGGAAGATCAAATCAGTGCCATGGGCCCTGCGATGGAAAAGCGATTAGAGCCTTATATAGCCGGGGGAAAAGGGGAACTAGCGCCACCTCATTATCCTGGTTGTCCATTGGAGCCATTGCAGTGGAAGCAGATGTTTTTTCATGCCCGATTGTTGGTAGGAAGGCCGCACCATTTGTCGATTCATCCAGGTGGAATAGTGATCACGCCAAATCCGATCGAGGAATATGCGCCTTTGCAATGGTCGCGTAAAGGAGTGGTGATAACCCAGTATGAAAAAGACGCGGTCGAGAAAATCGGGCTGGTGAAGATTGATCTTTTGGGAAATCGGGCACTTGCGACTGTGGATGAAGCTTCCAGGCTTGCGGGAGAACGAATCTTGCCTCATGCAGATATGCCTGAAGAGGATCCAAAAGTTGGTGAACTGCTTCTGCGTGGTGATACCCTCGGTGTTAACCAGATGGAATCGCCCGGCATGAGGCATTTATTGGTACAGATGCAGGCGCATAGTCTAGATGATGTGATACAGTCGCTGGCATTGATTCGCCCAGGAGCTGCATCGATTGGCATGAAGGAAAGGTTTATTCGAAGGCGCAGGGGGATTGAGAAACCTGCAAGCATCGAGCCCGCCCTTGCAAAATTATTGGGCGATACCCAGTTGATGTTGCTTTACGAGGATGATTCGTTGAGGTTGTTAAAAGCGCTTGCGCAGCTTTCACCTTCTGATGCGGATGCTTTTCGTAAGAAGGTTACCAAGTGGGAGACTGATGAGCAGTATAAGGCTTTGGCTATTGAGTTCTTCACTTTATGTGAAGGGTCTGGTGTTTCGAAGCAGGCGCTTTCAGACTTGTGGTTGCAATTATCAAAGTTCAACCGCTATTCGTTTTGTAAAAGTCATGCGGTTAGTTATGGTATCATTGCTTGGAAAGCTGTTTGGCTGAAGGCATATCATCCGCGTGAATTTTGGACTGCAGCATTAAATAATAATCAGGGTACTTATCCCAGGCATGTTTATATTGAGGCGATTCGTAGAGCTGGCATTCCTTTGTTTGCGCCTTGTGTCAATCGTTCTGGTGGTAATTTTGGCCTTGAAGGAATTGGTATTCGTGTTGGTCTTGATGCTATTGCTGGTCTTCCGCAAAATTTGAAGTTGTTGTTGTATGAAGAAAGGGATCGCAATGGGCCCTATACCAGTCTGGTTGAACTGATTACCCGCTTGAAGCCTGGTGCAGAAACTCTTGCACTTTTGGTTCAGTCTGGTGCTTGTGATTGTTTTGGTCTTCCCAGACCAGTGCTTTATCTTCAAGCGGAATCCGAATTACGACGAAGTACGCAAGAACTTTTTGCGCCCCGTGTTCCTGATCGTTGGGCCCCTGTGCAGGTTTCAAAGTTGCATAAAGCCCATGATGAATGGAAAACTCTTGGTTTTACATTGGAAATGCCTTTGATAGCGATGCTTCGTGCTAGTGCTGGATATGCCATGCCTGTTGGATTCGCGCACATCACAAGTTGTGATGATTTTTCTAGAAGTATTGGTAAGAAAATCACAATTGAAGGTACTGTGGCTACCGCAAGGCGAACAACAACAGATTCCGGAAAGCCAATGCAATTTATTTCTTTGGAAGATGATACAGGGCTTGCGGATGTTGTTTTGTTTCCGGGAAATTGCAATCCGATTGCCCATCTTTCCGTCGGGCCTTATGTTGTTCAAGGAATTGTGGAAGAACATCATGGCGTTGCAGTGCTTGCAGCTACTAAGATAAGTAGTACGCAAGGAAAGGCGTCTTTGCATGTACAAGAATATTCTGGGAGTTTTTCTTGAAAGAATCCGGGGAACAAAAAACATTATCTGCCCGCTGGGTTGTTCCCATTGATGGACCGCCATTGGAATGGGGCCAGGTTCACATTGAAGGTGAAAAAATCACTGGGGTTTCCAAGGCAGGCACCATTGATGTTGATGAAAATCTAGGAGAGGTTATTCTTTTGCCTGGGTTGGTGAATGCACACACGCACCTCGATTTGACAGGGTTTCCTCAAGAAAGAAAAGATGGAAGTAATTTTCTTGAGTGGATCGATTCTGTAATTGCCCATCGAATGTCAACAACACCTTCGCAAATGCAAGAGCATATTCAAAAAGGAATCGACCAATCCCTGAAGGCAGGAGTCTGCTTAATAGGCGATATTTCAGCGGGAGGACATTCGTGGGATTTGCTTTCTCAAAGCAAACTGGGTGGAGTGGTTTATTTCGAATTGTTGGGGTTGAACAGAGATCGGGCCCAAACAGCACTCGAAGCGTTTTTAAGCTGGATAGAGCGTATCAAGCCGCAGGATTGTCTTTCTGCCGGAGTTAGTCCGCATGCCCCCTACACTGTTCGCATTGAATTGTTGAATTTTGCGATTGAGCAGGAATTGCCATTGCAGATGCACCTTGCGGAAACTTTGCTCGAAATCGAATTACTTCAAACTAGAAAAGGTCCTTTTGCAGATTGGTTGATAGCAAAGAATGTTTATGATGAAGCTGGCATGGCTCCCTCGGTGAGAAATATCTTGCAACTACTGGATCGGAATTATCAAAGTGTATTGGTTCATGGAACATTCCTTGATGAATTTCTAGAGAAGAAAAGGCAGTTGGTGTATTGCCCGCGCACTCATGACTTTTTCAACTCTTCCCCCCATCCGTTGCCCCAAATGCTGTCTGCGGGTTGGAAAGTAGCCTTAGGTACCGATGGGCTTTCTTCAAATCCTGATCTTGATGTGCTTGGTGAGGCAAGATTTGTACGAGCTAAATTCCCTCAAGTTTCTTCAGAACAAATTCTGGGAATGATCACTATTAACGGAGCTGGTCTTTTGCGTATGGATAGGAAAAATGGTAGTCTTATGCGTGGGAAATATGCAAACCTTTGTTACTTTCCCATCGACCTGAATGCGCCTGTTGACCCGTTGGAAAATCTTCTTTTGGGAAATCAAAGTTGTTCACGGGTCATGATTCATGGTAAATGGATATAAGTAATTCTTTTCTTAATTTGCTTACAGATGGGATTTATATTGCTGGCCTTTATTGCAGTTAAACATTTAGAGTTGGAGATTTAATGCCATTAGGATATTTAACCTTGGTTTTGCATGCGCATCTCCCATTCGTTCGCCATCCAGAATTTGAAGACTTTTTAGAAGAAGACTGGCTTTATGAAGCCATGGCTGAAACTTATATTCCATTACTTGAAGTGTTTGACAACTTGGAAAGAGATGGGGTTCAATGGCGCCTGACCATGTCGATTACCCCGACTCTAGCTTCTATGTTGGAAGATCCTTTGCTTTCACAACGCTTTGTTCGATACATCAACAATCTGATCGTGCTTGCAAAAAAGGAAGTGGAGCGCACCCGCTGGGAGCCTGAGTTTTATAAACTTGCAAAAATGTACCTCTCGCAATTTGAGATGATTCTTGATCTGTTTGAAAATCGCCATAAAGGGAATCTTCTTCATTCGTTCAAAAAGCATTTTGAATCAGGCAGTTTGGAATTGATTACCTCTGCTGCTACTCATGGATTCTTGCCATTACTGAGTTCAAACCCTGGTGCTGTGCGGGCTCAGATCGAAATTGGTGTGAAGGAATTTGAAAGGCACTTTGGAAGAAAGCCAAAAGGGATATGGCTCCCAGAATGCGGTTATATTGAGGGCCTCGAAAAAATTCTTGAAGCGTGTGGCGTCTCGTATTTTTTCACTGATACCCATGGCGTTTTGTTCGCAGAGCCACGCCCCACTTATGGTATTTATGCGCCTATTCAATGTACTGGTTCATCTGTTTTTGCATTTGGACGAGATACTGAACCTAGCAAACAAGTGTGGAGTGCTTTGGAGGGGTATCCCGGAGATTACGCTTACAGAGAGTTTTATCACGATATCGGATTCGATCTAGACTTTGAATATCTAAGGCCCCATTTGCATCAAATTGCTATCCGTACCATGACCGGAATCAAATACTTTAGAATTACAGGGCGATCGGGCGAAAAGAAGCCCTATCATCCGGAGCAAGCTACTGAAAAAGCAGCGGAACATGCAGGTAACTTTTTGTTCAATCGTGAAAAACAGGTTGAGTGGCTTAGCGGTGCTATGAAGGATCGCCCAGCTTTAATTGTTGCGCCTTATGATGCTGAACTTTTTGGGCATTGGTGGTTTGAAGGCCCGCAGTGGCTTGATTTTCTCTTCCGAAAAATGCATTTTGATCAACAAACAATCAAGTGCATTACTGTTCCAGAATATCTTGAAAAACATCCCAATATTCAGCATTGCCGACCGGTTATGTCTAGTTGGGGAAACAATGGTTATAGTGAAGTTTGGCTTGAAGCTTCAAATGACTGGATTTACATGCATCTTCATGCTTGCGCTGATCGCATGGAAGAACTTGCGTCTAATAACCTTTCCCCCGATCCCATTAATTTGCGGGCTTTGAATCAAGCTTTGAGAGAATTGCTTCTAGCGCAATCGAGTGATTGGGCTTTTATTATCAAGGCGGGTACTACGGTTGATTATGCGGTTAATCGTACAAGAATGCATATCTTAAATTTTCTTCATTTATATGAGCAGATAATTGAAAAGAAGATTGATGAATCTTGGCTTACTGAAGTGGAAGCACGGCATAATTTGTTTCCAAATATTGATTACCGTGTTTTCTCTTCTGTGAATTACCAATACGGCGGTAATTAAAGCGATTGCCCTTCATCCATGCTTACAAGTTGAGCAATTTCTGTGGTTTTAAATCCAAGAACCATAGGGCGGATTACATCTTTTAAAACTGCAACATCGTACAGCTCAGTCACCATGCCATTAAGCCTAACCCATTCGATTACATTACCGGTAGAAAGTTCTATGACTTGCAATCCACACCAAGCTTCTGCATCTCGTTTGGCAAGTTCAGAATCTAATTGAAGGCCGCTGAAAGTTTTATCTTTGCGTGGTCCTGAGAGGCCAACAATCGCACAGTTTCCTGAAAATGCCATGCCGCGAAGATAACCTGGGCAGAAAGTGATGGGTTCAAAAATACCTTTTTTACGATCTATCTTTCCGAAATACCCGGTGCCCGAGTTATGTACATAAAGTTCACCCCGATAAACTCTTGGGGAATGTGGCATAGAAAGGCCCGAAACAATTGTTTCACCGCTTGGAACTTCTAGCACACAACCGCCATCATGCCTCCGATTTCTCCATCCGTCCACCACATCCGATTTGCTCACCACCGTAACATATTTGCATTTACCATTTTCCAAAGCTAAGCCATTAAGATGGCACCTGTCTTCCGGGGTGATCTTACTAAGGAAGGAAGGTTTCCACAGAGGGGTGAAACTGTGTTGATTGCTGAAAGTAGCAAGGCAACCGAACATGGTGTTTACGAAAACAACCCGTCCGGAATCTTCGACCACAATGTCGTGTACATCAAGATCGCCTGTTGTGTACCCGACCCGAGGTATGTAAAGTTTGTCGTGATCGTTATGCATTTGGCCAGGCAGCAAGGCGTTTTCAAAGCGCCATACTTGATAGGTGGAACTCAGCCAAAAGCCATTTTCGGTAGAGCAAAGCCCCATACAGCGCTGTAAAGTTCGTTCGAATACAGCTATTTGCCCATCTTGTTTTCTTCCAAGAAGAAAAACTTTTCCTGCCTGATAGGTAGAGAATGCAAGGCTGATTTTTTCTAGGGCAAGCCAATTGCTGAAATTACGCGATGATGTTACTTCTAGCCAAGGTTCTTCATTAGCTGTGATTTGATTGGTTGTTGCATTGCTCATAAAATTAACTCTTAGATTACAATAAGTTTAAAGCATAAACTTATAATATGTTTGTAATGAATATATTCAGCAAAACTAAAAAATACAAGATGCTTTGTAGTATTGGTTAATTAGAATTCTCAACTATGACAAATTTTATGGATCCCAATCAAGTAGAAAAATTCCGTAACGAGTCTTATGCACGATTCCAATCAGGGAATATTGATGAAGCCAGGGAAATTGCGTTCAAAATACTTGATAAAACGCCTGAGCATGGTGATTCTTTGTATTTGTTGGGGGTAATAGCACATGGTGAGAAAAAAATAAAAGAAGCTCTTGGGTGGATTATCAAGGCAGTGGACGCCTCACCTAAAAATGCAGTTTTCTGGAATTCCTTAGGTGAATTGCATCTGGATAATGAAAACCAAAAAGATGCAGAGTATAGTTTTCAACACTCAATTATTTATGATGCTGGATATGCCCGGGCTTTCAATAATCTTGGAAGGCTTAAAATGCTTCAGAAGGACAATGCTTTAGCGCGTTCGTTTTTCGAAAAAGCCACATTAGCAAATCCCAACTATGCAATTGCATTTAATAACCTAGGTGTGGTTTTGCAGGGGTTAAGATTGTATAAAGATGCAAAAGTTTCTTTTGAAAATGCAC
Organism: Gemmataceae bacterium; assembly: GCA_964201235.1. Lineage (GTDB taxonomy): Bacteria > Planctomycetota > Planctomycetia > Gemmatales > Gemmataceae > UBA969. The sequence continues at coordinate 13,721 of CAXNFS010000052.1, forward strand.
TGAATATTAGGCCGAATTACCCTGAAGCCCATTTTAACATTGGCAATACTTTGTTTAATCTTGGTGATGTGGTTGGTGCAATTGAACATTATCAGAAAGCAATCAATAACAAGCCTGATTACGCAAAAGCGTATTTTCAAATGGGATTGTCGTTCCAGCAATTACGCAGAGATTTTGATGCCTTGGTATGTTTTCAAAACGCGGTAAAATTAAATCCCAATGATGCTGAGATGCTTACCAAACTTGGTGATCATCTACTCGTCAAGCAGGATTGGAAAGAAGCAATTGAAGTATTGGAAAATGCAGTTGAAATAGATCCAAATGCAATGGAAGGTTTTACACGCCTATGCCACGCTAGGCAGTTGGTTTGCGACTGGAGTAGTTACCAAGATGATTTAGATTTATTGTGGAAGGATGCAGAAATAAAGATTGG
>CAXNFS010000053.1:0-14098 GCA_964201235.1 Gemmataceae bacterium
ATAACCCCTACAACCTTCACCTTCTTCGTCCTCCTTTTTCCTCTCCCTCTTTTTCTGCGCTTATACAAGGCCTGACTGTGCCGATCTTCTAGATACGATAGTATTTCGGCATGGATTGCCGGGGCTTTTGGGAGGCAGGATGTCTGAAGCTTTAAGAAAAGAATTTAAATCTGCTCTAAATAAAGTCTCACAGGCCTTTGCTGCCTTGGGAGATTTTACTACCTTTTCTGCCCTTTCCCTTGCAACGATTATTAAAATGCCCTCAGCCGGTACCATGATTCCCATTTGCTTCAGAGTTGGTGTGCAAAGCGTTCCAGTGGTTGCTATTACCGGGATGTTCATTGGTATGGTGATGGCAATCCAAGTTTATTCCCAGTTTCAAGCATTAGGCATGGCTACCCAAATCGGACAGATCATCAATGTTTCCGTGATCAAAGAACTTGGCCCAGTGCTTGCTGCAACGATGCTTGCAGGACGAATTGGCAGTTCGATGGCTGCGGAGTTAGCTACCATGCGGGTCACTGAACAAGTAGATGCTTTGATTTGTCTGGGCGTTAATCCATTGCATTATCTGGTTTTACCCAGGGTACTTGCGTGTGTATTATTGATTCCCATATTAACGGTATTGGCAAATTTCATGGGGGTATTTGGTGGCAGCATGGTCTGCACTGAAATATTTAAGGTAGACCCATACCACTACTGGCAAAACTCGCGCGGACACATTCAAATTTGGGATCTCTCGGTTGGCTTGATCAAACCTATTTTCTTTGGGGCTGCAATCTCTCTTATTTCTTGCCATCGTGGCATGAATTCGCGAGCCGGTGCTGAAGGCGTGGGCAAGGCTGCAACCTCGGCATTCGTCTGGTCGTTTATGTCGATATTGGTGCTCGACTTTTTCTTGGCGCTTTTCTTCAATAACTTACATCAAGCCATTTGGCCTGATAATTCCATTAAAACCTTTGGACCCAAATAAGGATCATGCTACGAATGGATTCTTCCTCCTCCAATCCGAATTTCCTCTCCTTGCAAAATGCAGGCATGGCATTTAATGGCGTGGATATTCTCCGAAACATTAACTTTAATATTCCCAAAGGACAGACTCTTGTGGTGATTGGGGAAAGCGGTTGTGGCAAAACAGTGCTCCTCAAACTTTTGATTTCACTACTTCAGGCTTCAACAGGAAAAGTTCTTTTTGACGGCCAGGATTGGTGTGCCCTTGATGAAAAACGCACAAATGAACAACGCCTCCGATTCGGGTTTTTATTCCAAGGCGCTGCCCTTTTCGACAGCCTTACTGTCTTTGATAATGTCGCTTTTGGTTTAAGGGCTCATTCCAAATGTGATGAAAAGGAAATCGAAAAGCTCGTGCTGATGCGGGTCAAGGAAGTTGGGATGAAGGAAAGTGTTCTAGAAAAAAAACCTGCAGAACTTTCAGGCGGTATGAAAAAAAGAATAGGCCTTGCAAGGGCCCTTATCCTTAAACCAGAAGTCATGCTTTATGATGAGCCTACGACCGGGCTAGATCCCATCATGACCGATGTTATCAATGATCTGATTCTGCAAACACGCATAAATATGCCTGTTACTAGCTTTGTGGTTACACATGAAATGCGCACCGTCCACAAGGTTGCAGACCGGGTCATCATGTTTTACCCGCTCTCCAGATTAAAACCCAATGAACCACAATTGATTTTTGATGGTACGACAGATGAACTGTTTAAGACCCCTGATCGCCGCGTGCAACAGTTCATTCATGGCGAAGCTAAGGAACGCACGCTAGAATCTGAAAACCATGAGCATAGGGATGAGCCATCATGAGCAACCAGACAATGAAAGTACAGATTGGACTTTTGGTACTGGGCGGATTCCTTTTGCTGGGAGCGCTCGTAATTATGTTTGGTAGTATCCCTGGCTTATTTAAATCGGTTAATCAATATAAAGTTAGTTTCAATGATGCGCCCGGGATTTCTGCAGGGGCGCCCGTAAGAAGATCCGGGGTACGCATTGGGCAAGTTTCACACATCACGCTTGATGATAAAAACGGCCAAGTTATTGTTAATCTCACCATCGAGCGATCGTACAAAATCCGTAAATATGAACAACCTACTTTAGTGACAGGGTTATTAGGGAACGATAGCAGCATCGATTTAATTCCCAAAGATGATGACATGATAGATCCTAACCGCGAAGAAGTCGCGCTTGAAACAACGATTGAAGGCGTTCGGGCTGCGAATGTTGCAAGCCTTTTAAACCGGGCTTCCGATATCGTTCCTAGTACGCAAGAAACACTTAATGAGATGAGCAAGTCGATTCAAAAGCTCGAAAAAATTGCCCCTAAAGTCGAGGAAGCCCTTAAGGAATTCACCAACACTGCTAAGAAAATTCAAGATGTAGTTCCCGAAGTCAAAAAAACTCTAGACGAGTACAGTGCTGTTGCCAGGCAGTATAACCGCATTGGCGAGCGAATCGACTTGTTGATTCAAGCGAACCAAGACAAAGTTGTAAAAATTATTGAAGTAGCTGCAGATGATTTAAACAAACTGGGAAACATCTTAAATGATGAAAATCAAAAACAAGTAAGTGCAATTCTTAAGAATGTACGCAAAGGCACCGAAGATATTGATCAACTTGCTAAGAATACAGACGAAATGATGAAGGAATTGAAAACGTTGGTAAAAAAAGTGAACGATCAATTCTCCGTGGTTGAAGAAATGATCAACGATATTTCCGTTTTGATCAAGCCTTTTGCAAATAGAAGCGAATCGCTGGCGAAGAACATTGACGAAATTTTTGAGAAAAGCGTTTTCACTATTTCAGATATAAGAGAACTTGTACGAGTTATTGGCCAAGCAGATGGCACAATCAAAAGATTTCTAACCGACCCAGGGATTTACAACAATCTTGATAACGCTATCGGCGCAGTGACCCGCATGACACCAAAGATTGAGCGTGTTTTAAAGGATGTTGAAATTTTCACAGATAAGATTGCAAGGCATCCAGAATCAATCGGTTTGGGCGGAGTGGTCAGGCCTGGTAGTGGGTTGAAAGATAACCCGCCTAGTGCCAACCCCTTAATTCTTTCGCCCAACAAATAACTACTTCCCTGGTTTTTTGAAAACGGAAGCATCAACCTTCTCTAGGAGGGTATAGGTGATGCTTTTATTCTCCACGAATTTATTGCCCCCGAGAAAATGCGTTTCTTTTGTTGCAAACTTGACAGGCCCAAAAGTCTCAAAATCTGAATATTGTACCCCTTTGAGTATCTCGACCCCCGATTGCTTTCCCTTTCGTTCCGCCTTGGTTAGAAGATTGGTTTCCTTGTCGAAATACAGTGAAACTTCGGGCCCACCTGCAAGCGAAACCTTAACTCCCAATACCGGTTTATTCATAAGTTTAGATTCTCCCAGCGAAGTCAGCTTCGAACTGGGTTCCAAAAGAGATACAAGATTAGTCACTTGAAGAAAGTAGGATTCTTCCTTGAGCTCCACGATTTTTTCCTTTGATAGATCGATTGGAAATCCACTTGCAATACTCCAACCGGTATCGCCTTCCAGGCACATAAGAAGATTTTCCTTGGTATCAAGCTTTATATCTAGTTTGATTTTCGCAGGCAAAGCAACAATCAATTCATCGGTAAATTTTTGAGTTTGACCAAAAAAGATAGTGCCTGAACTGGTGCGCTTGTATTGCTGGGCCTTAGTAAGCGCTTCTTTTCCCCCATGGGCTTTTACAGCATTCTTGATGACTTCCTGCACATCTTGTTGCGCAAGTGCTACCGAATTTAAAAACAGTGTTGCGCTAAATAGAACAGTTGCTGCAATCTTTAAATTAGCCATGATTTCTTTCTTTCAATCGAGTATTCTGAACCCCATCATCGTATTAAAAACTTAGCATAAATCGTACCTTTACTTGTAGCCCAATTTAAGGATTATTAAAAGTGATGAAATCAAGCGTAACCATAAGCCTTGTAAATGAAGCGCGGGGTGGGCCATTTGTTTATTGGCTAGATGTTCAAGAAGCTTGCAAAGAAGCCAAAGCTCTTGGATTTACAGGCATCGAAATATTCGCACCAGGGCCAGAAGCCTTGGCGAAATCTGAAGCCACGAAAATTGCTACCGATCATGGCTTGAAAATTGCAGCATTGGGAACCGGAGGCGGGTGGGTCCTCCATAAATGGACTTTAACTTCTGCAGATGAAAAAATCCGCAACAACGCCAAAGATTTTATCGCACGCATGATAGAAGCAGGCGCACCCCATGGCGCACCAGCAATTATTGGTTCGCTTCAAGGCAGGCATTGCGAATCAGTGGATCAGATTCAGGCCCACGCTTATCTAGAGGAAGCATTGGTATACCTTTCGCAAAAAGCAAAAAATGTAGGAACTATCTTACTTTTTGAACCCCTCAACCGTTATGAATCTAATCTAATTCGTACGGTTGAAGAAGGAATGTCATTAATTTCCAAGGTGGGACAAAGTGGTTCCCTTAAGCTTTTATGTGATTTGTTTCACATGAACATTGAAGAAACAAACATTGCTGACTCACTCAGAAAATGTGGAGCAATGGTCGGGCATGTGCACCTTGCAGATTCCAATAGAAAACCCGCAGGGTTGGGCCATACTGATTTTAAACCTATCGCAGCAGCCTTAAAAGAAATTAACTACCAAGGGTTTATATCAGCAGAGGTATTGCCCTTGCCTGATTCTTCCAAGGCTGCAAATCACACCATCGATTGTTTTAATCGTTACTTTAAAAGTTGATCAGGTTTTGAATCTACAGGCTTTGGTGCAGGCAAGGGCTTAGTGTTTAATGCTGGGATTGATTTCTCTTCTAAAGCCTTGACTCCCATTTCTTTATCAGACTTGGTTGCTGGTGCCCATTTCCCATCCACCCCAAGGTATTTAGGGTCACCGAGTGGCGAACATTGGTGTTTGCATGGCAGTTTGATCAATTGTTCCAAAGCTTCAGAACTATTGATCCATTCGGTAGAAACTTTTTCTCCTGCGATCTGAAAAAGATCATCTGTTTGCAATAAATTTGCGATATCAACAACAGATATCCACATAACCCCTAAGACTTGAAGATACTGTACAACGCTTGCTGAAAGAATGTTCTGGGCGTTAACAACATCTGCAAAAGTAAGGGTGTCGCTATCTCCCACTTTAACTCCCGCATGAAATCTTTCAAACACACCACGGTAGGTTCTAATCTGATCAGGAAGTATTTGATCACGATAATATCCAAGCAAAACCCTGCTGTTTTCGTAACGCTCAAATGCTTCAGCAAGATCCGCAGTAAGTTGATTCCGGGCTTTGTGTTTGTTTTCGGAAGCTGAGATCATCTGGCTTTCCGCCTGCAATATATTTCCCTGATTACGATTCCAGATGGGCACAGGCATGCCAACTTGCACAGAAGGCGACAATGGATAGGGTGGTGCCGTAAAATCTTTTTGCATCAGCACTCGCACTGTTACATCTGGAATTGGAGTTATCTGAGCAAGCTTTAATAATGACTGAGCCTTTAACAAATCAAATTCTGCTGTCGCTACACTGGTATGCAACAAGGTAACCCGCTTAACACACTCATCATATTTATAAACAGGAATGGGAATATTAATATTGCCTGCAAGTTGAGAAAGCGGAAGGCCTGGTACGCCCATGGCTGCAGTCAACTGTTTCCAAGCACTGGTATAACGATTTCTAGCTTGAACAAGCTGCCCATACGCTTGCAATGCAAGCACTCGAATTTGAAATGGTTCGTAAGGTGCTGCAAACCCACCTTTATTAACTTGCTCGATGATTGTTTCGTATACCTCGCCAGAAAGATTCGCCAAGGCTTTCGATACACGAATATTCTGATCCGCAACTAATACTGCAAAGTAGCCATTGCGCACTTCTCGTGAAAGATCTGTTTCAGCTTTTCTAAGTGAAAGTTCAGTGATTCGAACATCCATTAAAGCTGCCTGCCTTGCAGTAGGCAACTTGCTTGCAGTCACAATGGTTTGCTGAATGTAACCGCCTTGGTATCCTGCAGTGCCCATGGTTTGCATGGTATCACCTTCGTAACCAAAATCTGGGTTAGGATAAAGGCCTGCTTGAATAGCAGCGCCTCTTGCTGCAGCAACTGCTGCAACTGCCTGTTTGATTTTTGGGCTTGAGGTAAGTGCAATTTTCTGCAGATCTGAAAGGGAGTAAGGTTTACCATCGGGACTTAATGCCAACTCTGGTTCTGGTAACATTACAGGAAGAGGTGGATACAACTTGGCGAGAATTTCTTTTCTCTGTTCCATGTTTTCTTTGGTAAATTTAGGCAGTTTTATGGGAGGTTCTTGAGCACCTGGAAGGTCGGCAGGCACAATTAAACGATCTTTTGAGGAGTTCGGGCCTGCTTCGTATCTGGTAAATTCTAAACTTGCATCAATTTTATTATCAACTGCTTTTTCTTTGTTAGACTTAATTTCTGGGTTTGCTTTAGGCAGCTCAGATTTTTTCTCGAAATGAGTCAACGGTTCTAAATCAATCACTTCTTTCGAGCGTTCGCAAATCGAATGATCCATCAATTCATGAACATTATAAAGGCAACCCGAGCCTGCCAGAATAAACAAGCAAAGGAAGAGACTTCGAAATATCGTAAAAGCCTTCAGCATAAAAACCCTGAACGGGAATAATCCAAACCAAAAGATACACAGGATATATCGGTTAAAAGGGCATTAGAACTGAATGCTGTGGAAAACTAAATAAATTGGATAAAGATGGGCAGTCTGGGTTTGAGTTTAGAGAAAATAGAGAAGCAAACTTACTTGGTCATAGACCAAAGTATGGACGAAAACTCTCCCGAGGTGGATTCCAGACCTTCTAAAGATTTTCGGATCAATTTAAGCGAGGGGCTATCAATCAACTTTCCTTGACCATGTTTTTCGATCAAAGGGGTCAGAGTTTTAATTGCGTGCCCAAAAGATTTAGCTTCAAAATGCTGCAATGCTGTTTCGTATAGAATTTTATTTTCTTGCCATTCGCTAGTTGCAGATAAATCCTTACATTCAAAAATTTCCACAGGCAAAGAAACACCCGGGAACATCGCCTGCCCTAATCTTCGTGTAGGATAATTTGTTGAAAGTTTTGCTTTAGAAGCTGCACTGATAACCAAAGGCAAACCCAATAATTTAGTCGAAGCTTCTAATCGGCTTGCAAGATTTACAGTAAGGCCCATGGGCCCGTATTTAAATTTTCTTTTGCTCCCCGTATTCCCGACCAATGCAACACCGGTATTAATACCAATTCCCAATCCGATTGGAAAATCACCCAGCAGATGGCTCCACCTTGTACAAACATCAGGGAACCCCTTGTGCATTGCAAGTGCAGCTTTACAAGCCCTCTCCACATGATCTAATTGTTCAACCGGGGCATTCCACATTGCAAGAATTCCATCTCCTGCATAATCAACAATAACGCCACCTTCAATTTGAATTTGTTCGCTCAGATGTTCCATGATGTCTTGAAGGAGCATGCAAATTTCAGCGGGCTTTAGAATGTTGGAAAGAGCGGTAAACCCTCGCAAATCGGAAAACATTGCGGTTATTTCCTGCTCTCTTCCCACTAGCAAATTGGGGTTTTTATCCAATTCTTTAGCTAACTCAGAGGAAAAGAATTGTTCAAATTGAGCTTTGGATTTAGTGGCCCTATCCCGAACAATCCCTGCGCCCACAGTACTTGCAAGCATTTGAACCAATTGCGCCTCAAGACTTGTGATCCCACCTTTTGCAATAATATTTTTACTGCGTGCGCCATACAATGCACCAATGACATTGTCATGAAAATCCAAAATAGGCGAAATGACTGCAGCCTCAAGGTTTACCAAAGACTGGCCTTTTTCTTCAAGATTTGATAGATCCTGAAAGAATGTTTTCTTCTGCTCCACAACATTTTTAACCAGCGTTGTGCTGTACCGAACTGAAACATTTTCATTAGCGGTATAACAACCTGAAATAACCCACTTATCATTTGTAAGCAGCAGAACCATGCCAATATCCAGCTCCGCCATTTCTACTAGCTGCCTGGCTATCTGATTGTTGTAATGCTCCCCCACAGATAGTTCAGCTTGCAATTTATTAATATTTTCGAGCGCCTTGAGAATTTTACCAATGACTTCGGAGGCAGATTGATTTTCTAAATTTATGGGGTTGGATTGATTATCAAGGAAACGCGAATTAGAAGGGAATTCAAAATTGATGACAGGGGGAGATTTCTGAATTTCTGGTTTACTAGGGGAATAAAAGACAGTGCTGGCTTTTTTTTCCCTGCTGAAAAAGTCGGAAGGATTACCATGTAATCCAGACTGGATAAAGATACTGGTACCGCCAATAACAAAATGATTGGGGGTTGAAAACTCAGCAATAGACCCTGGAGCCAAGCTTTTGCCATCTTCAAAAACAATGGTATTTCCAGAACTGATATTACTGAGCAGGAAATTACCACCCTGCCCAGCTTCAATACAAAAATGCGTACGGGAAACAGAAGGGTCTTTTATAATCAGGGCATTTCCCGCACCTGAAGGTGCTCTGCCTCCAAATAACTTACCTTCAAAATGCTCGAAAGAAGCATCTTGAGTGGTATTTTTTATTTGGATTTTAAACATGACAGAACACCTTTTAAAATTTGATAACCAAGGCTGTTATCAAACAAGCGGAGTACGATGAAAATGCACATGCAACCATTTCCCGTCCTTGCATTCCCAAACTCTGGTTTCCGCAGATGCTGCAGTTATGGGGGATCCATTTGCATTCAATTTTTGCACCAATCGTACATAAGCAATCACAGCCATATCGCCCTTATGATGCACAACAGGGTGGCACATCGTTGTTTGCACTTTGGTTTTAGAAGACCCAAGATCAAAATAATATTTGTGGAAATCGAGGCCTTCAACCACCTGCCCTGGTGCTTCAGGTTCGATCGCTGTGATTTTTACATCACACAGATTTTTATAGGTTTTCCAGTCAGCGTTAGCGATACTATCCAAAAGCTTCTGGTTCAATGCAATTAATTCATCAGCAATTTTACTATCGTTCATCAAAATCTCCTTATAGTTATTTTCACATCTACAGACCAAAAACACCAGTTTTTAATTGGGCGAATAACAATCCAAGTTCTTTTATTTGAAAATGTGCATTCAATCCGCTTGGATTGGGCAGCACCCAAAGCTTAGAACCGGAAATTTTATCTTCTTGAAGCCCCAATTTAGCTCGCGGCTTCTTGAATGCAGTACGATAAGTGGTGATACCAAGAATTGCAACTGCTTCCGGCTTATACCTTACTATTTTTTCTAAAAGTATCTCTGCCCCTTTTTGAAGTTCGTTATCCCCGACTTCATCAGCTCGCGCAGTTGCACGGTTCACCAGATTCGTAATTCCGAGATTTTCAAGCAAAAGAAGGTGTTGTTCAAAGGGGGAATAAAGTCGAGGGGTAAAGCCGCCTGCAAATAATGCGGGCCAAAACCTGTTTCCTGGCCTACCAAAATGTTTTTCAATTGCTGCGGTATACAGACCCGGATTAATGCCACAAAACAACAGCTTGATTCCTGGCGATATGACATCAGAAATTTGTTTGTTTACAGCAAGGGCGATTTGGTCCTTGGATGGCTTCCAAAATCCGAAGGGCATTTCCATTTCAAATACCAAAAGAATTAGGGAAGTGGTGCGGGTGTAAAGTAATCCGTTCCTTCAATTGGAAGGTTGAACATGGTGGTTTTTCCCATGATGGTTTCAGATTCGCCTAGAATAAGGAAACCGGTGTCCTTGATTGCGCCTCGGAGTTTTTGAAAAATTCCAGTGATGACTTCAGGGGCGAAATAAATAAGAGCATTTCGAAGAAGAATAATATCGAATGGGCCACCAAGTGCATAGAATCCTTCCAGCAAATTCACCTGCTGAAACTTAATTTTTTGACGCAAGTCATAACGAATTTGATACTGATTATCCGTGGTTTCGAGGAAATATTTTTCTTTAAGGTCAGTGGATAGCCCGCGAATGACTTCAAATCTGGAGTAAATTCCAGATCGCGCCTTAGTAAGCGCGTTTTCAGAAACATCAGTCGCAAGAAGGTTGATGTTCCAATTTTCCAGTTGCGGAAAATTCTGCATCAGCAGCATCATGATTGAATAAGGTTCTTGGCCAGTGGAACAACATGCGCACCAAATTTTAATGGTGTGGGAATAAACATTTTCATTGATCAATTTTGGAATGATGTATTTCTTCAAATTATCAAAGACTCTGGGGCCCCTGAAAAAACTCGTTTCCTGAATGGTCATGTTCTCGACAACCAGATTCCCCAAGGCGGAGTAAGGGTTGATTTTTATTTCCCGTGCAAGCTCATTTACATTCGCAATTTTCTGGGCATCACAAAGAGGATTTAGCCTGTTTTCAATCAAATATTCCTTACCCTCGCCCAAATCATGGCCAAGTTTGATTTTAAGAAAATCAACAAAAATACGATAGTTTTCCTGGGTAATACCAGCGCTGTCAAATTGCATTTAATGATCCAGATATTCAAATTTTAAATAGTTTATTTTTGATTCAATCGACCCATGATTGCTGAAGCAAGGTCATGAATAGAAAGTGCTTCTTCTGCCAACCCTTCCTTAAAAACACTGCCTGGCATTCCCCAAACAACGCTGGTGGACTGATCTTGAACCAGAATTTTACCCCCTGCTTTATGAATTACCTTGCATCCCTCTAGGCCATCCTGCCCCATGCCTGTCAAAATAACGGTCAGGGCACTCGCTCCATATATTTTAGCAACCGACCTCAACATCGGATCAACTGCTGGCCTACAATAATTTTCTGGGGGGTTCTGATTTAATCGCACTTTATTTCCTGCTAGGCATGGTTCTAGCACCATGTGGTAATCCCCCGGGGCAAGCAAAAACTTCCCCACAACAAGGGTATCCCCATCTACAGCTTCGGTAACAGCATGCCTGGTTTGGCTGTTTAAATGATCTGCCAAGCTTTTGGTAAAACCTGCTGGCATATGTTGGGTGATGACCGCGGGAACTGGTAAGGGTGGCAGTGCCGTCAACAATACTTTAAGGGCTTCTGGGCCGCCCGCAGACACACCAATTGCTAAGATTTTAGGTGTGACGGATTTTATACTTTCTTTAAGTATTTTTTTTGCAGCTTGAGGCAAGTCAATTACCCCACTGCTGGACTGATTCTTTTTAAAAACCGCTTTTAAGCGAGGCAACAAATCTTTTTTTAACAGTTCAATCGTTTCTTCTGCTGACCCTGTGGAAGGTTTGCAGAAATAATCATCCGCGCCCAGGGAAATTGCATCAAGGGTAATAACGCTTCCTTTTTGCACCAAGGAGCTAAACATGATGATAGCTAATTCAGGATTTTTCTTTTTAAGTTCAGCAAGAACCTCAAGCCCGTTCATCCTCGGCATATCAACATCAAGAATCACCAAGTCTGGCTTTAATTTTAAAGCCAGCTCCATTCCTTCTTTGCCATCAGAACCGGCACCCACTACGGAAAAATCCGGATCAGATAATAGCACTGTTTTTAATGTTCTGCGTACTACTGAAGAATCATCAACAATGAGCACACGAATTAAAGGCATAAATTATTCCACTAATAAAATAATGTTAATTGCCAACATATAATTGATAGCAATCAACATTATAGGATTAATCACAGCCATCACCAAAAAAATTCATCAAAGCTTAATCAATCGCGATTCAGCAAAGATTACGATGCCTTGGTTTGAAATGTTTTTACCAATTGCTCCAACTCCGTGGCCATTGAATCTAAGCCCAATGCTGCTTTCTCTAACTCCGTTGCACCCTTGGAAGTGCTCTGTGCAGCTTCTGCTAGCCCCGTAATATTCTTGGCAATTTCGGTACTGCCGGTTGCTGCATCCGCAACATTTCTGGTTATCTCTCGGGTAGTAGCTGCCTGCTCTTCCACTGCTCCAGCAATCGTATTTTGAATCTCATGAATTTTGCTGATGATATTTCGGGTCTTCTCGTTAGCACTTACCGCTTCCCGGGTATCTGATTGAATCCCTTCAATTTTGGTTCGAATATCTTCAGTCGCCTTGGCTGTTTCCTTGGCAAGCTCTTTGACTTCGCTAGCTACCACTGCAAAACCTTTGCCAAACTCGCCTGCTCGGGCGGCTTCGATACTAGCATTTAATGCCAGCAGATTTGTTTGCTCTGCAATCGAGGTGATAACTTTAATTACATTACCAATGATGGCACTATTTTCGCCCAACCTAAGCACTGCCTTATTTCCAGTTTCTGCAATGGTAACCGCTTCATTTGCAACCTGGGCTGCTTGCTGCGCCTGCTTGGCGATTTCCCTAATGGTTGCGCCCATTTCCTCGGCTGCCCCTGCAACTGATTGAATATTTACACTAACTTCCTCTGCTGCGCTTGCAATGGCATTAGCTTGGGCAGAAGTTTCGGTTGCGCTGGCAACCATACTCCGACTAACCTGCCTTTGATTGGTCGAAGAATTGATCAATTTTTGGGCATTGACTGAAATTAAAACGATTGCATTATTCATACCCAAAACAGCTTTGGAAAGGGATTGCGACATTGCTCCCAATTCCCCCTGCCCTTGGATTTCAACGACTGAGGCAAGATCGCCATTGGCAAGTTTATCGAGCCTTGCACTACTGGTGCGAATAGGCACGGTTATCCCCTTGCCAATATACCAAACAAGAGCAAATGATACTGAAAGTGCAAGTGCGGAAAGCAATATCGAATAAAACCTATCGTACTTAAACTTCGTTATTCTTTTATTAAGCAATTCTTCAAGTTCAGCAGAGCAGACATCCCAAAGGCTGAAAGAATCCTCAAGGCAGTCATTACCCGCCTCGAGAACTTTAGGGTCGGCTTTGTTCAGTTGCTCGGGTTTGAGATTCGAAAGTAATTTCACAAAATTATCTGTATTTTTCTTAAGCTTTTCGGTGGGGGCGGGTAGATTTTTGTGCAGGGATTCCGACTTCCCATAAAAGTTATTATCTTCATTCATTGCGGTTTCAATACTTGCAAAAATCCTATCGATATCACTTTGCGAAAAAAGAGTCAACTGAGCACTCATTCCAACGCTATTTTCATCTTTCTTAGCACCGTCTTTTACGATTGCGTTATAAAGTGAAATCAATGTTGAGATCCGTTCCTGAGCTTGGGGCAACGCAACAAGGCTTACATCCACCAAGTAAAAGGAATCTAAATCAGGATCAAGAATAAGATTCGAGGTATCGCCCAAATGAGTGATCATGGTGCGAATAATTTTAATTAGGTTATCATGTTCAGTCTTGCAAACATCTACAGGCAATGTCTGCCAAGACTTTCGTAATTGATCCCATTTTCTGGATAAGTTATCAGCCTTTGCATCATCTCTTTTTCTTTTGGCTAGGCCATCTAGGGTGAATTGCAAAGTCGGTCCGAGTTCTTTATCTAAACTTTCTAAAGTGCGTAGCGCAGAATCCAAAGCTGATTGTTCTTTTGCAATAATGATGCTAGAAGCATTATCCCCTGCAAGGACTGCAGATGCTGCGTTTTTGTGAATCAAAAGCGCTTTCAAGATTTTTTCCAGTGGCCTCTGATAAATGTTTCCTTGCTTTTCTAGTTCTGCAAAATCAACCCGATCCTGTATTCCATCGATTGCAAAATACAAAAGCACAGAGATTGGAAGTAAAAAACTGACAGAAATTAGAAGAAGCCTTTGCAGAATACTCATGAATAATCCCTCGCTTTATCTTTAATTGTTTTTAGGCCGGACCTATGTTTGTTTTCTGTTGAAATCCTATGATTTTATCTGGAATGTTTTTACAATCTTTTCCAACTCGGAAGCCATGATATCTAATCCCAATGCTGCTGTTTCCAATTCAGTTGCACCCTTGGAAGTACTTCGGGCAGCTTCTGCTAGCCCCGAAATATTCTTGGCGATTTCCGAACTACCCGTGGCTGCATCCGCTGCATTTCGGGTAATCTCTCTTGTAGTAGCAGCTTGCTCTTCAACTGCTCCAGCAATCGTACTTTGAATTTCATGAATTTTACTGATGATATTTCGGGTCTTCTCGTTGGAACTTACCGCTTCC
>CAXNFS010000054.1:0-13885 GCA_964201235.1 Gemmataceae bacterium
GAAAGCATGAGGTACTCTAAATTCCTGCGATGCGGTAATGAATTATTTGGCGCCTGCAGATGCTGGTTGCTTAAGCTCGAAAGCCAAGGGAGCAACGGGCGTACCGGGTCGGGCCTTGGTCAAGCCATTAACCACCACTCGATCATTAACAGTTAAGCCACTTTCAATTGAAATCACAGCAGGCAATTGAACAACCTGATCCTTACCTTCGGGAGTAGTGGCAGGAGCGAACAAAGTCCAAACCGGAGATTTCGAAGTATCGGATGGGATACCTTTATAAATTTGCGGGCCAACTTGCACGGTTCGCTTTTGCACAACATCACCTTCACCCAGCACATAAACAAACCGACCCTCCTGCCCAGTCATCAAAGCATCTTCAGGGATTGCAGGCAAGGATCGGGGATCACCTGAAGGAACACGAACCCTGGCATAAAGGCCGGGGTATAGAAGATGCGTGTTGCCAGGTGGAATGCGCGGATTAGGGATACGGCCTCGCATCCGCACCGTGCCAGTACCGATATCCACCTTATTTTCTCGAAAGTCAATTTTGCCAGCATGGGGATAACCTTCATCGCTGGTCACACCAACTTCAAGTGGAAGCGAACCACTAAGAACATCAGCTTGTTTGCCTGCATTACGGGCACGCTGAAATTGAACCAAATCACGCTCCGGAATGTCGAAAAATACAAATAGCGGATCCATACTTACGATGGTGGTAAGCAAGGTTGCTTCATTTTGACCTACAAGATTTCCTCGAGTTACCAAAGCACGCCCGATCTGCCCATTAATAGGAGAATGAATTTCCGCAAAGCTGAGTTGAAGCTTAGCGCCTTCCAAGGCTGCCTGAGCTTGCAACATGGTTGCTGCAGCAGTATCGCGAACTGCAACCCGTTGTTCAAAATCTTCAGTGCCAACCGCTCGCGTGCCAACAAGCCTGCTGCCTCGATCAGCCTCGGATCGATACCTTTCAAACTCGGTGGTTGCTTTGCGAAGATCGGCTTCGGTTCTTTTCACTGCTGCAGAATGTTCGCGGGGGTCGATCTTAAAAAGCAGTGCTCCTTTTTTAACTTCCTCTCCTTCGGTAAAGGCTATCTCATTAAGAAAACCTTTTACACGAGCTTGGATATGAACTGTTTCGATGGCATCCAAGTTGCCGTTGTATTCGTGGTAATTTTGAACAGTGTAGAGAACTGGTTTTGTAATGCTTACGACAGGAGGTGGAAATGCTGGGGGAGCCATCTTTTTTTGATCACAGCCCACCAGACATATCGAACTGCCCAATAGCAGACCCATTGCAAATAGATGGCGATAGATAATAATCAAGGGGTTGACTCCAAGCATAACTGGGGTGATTCCACCGGATCTTCACTTAATGAAAGCCCATGGCACACTAGGTATTATCATACAGAGTTTACGCTTACTTGGATTACCGGAAGTTTTACTAGAAGAAATACAAAATAGTATCGAAAAGAGAATGATTTTCCCATTCGCAGCATGAGTTTTAATTCTTGCCAGGTGATAACAGCTTGATCATCGCCTTGCCCATAGATTCGCCTATCAAATAATAAGTCTCGGCATTCGAATTCCAATGATAGCCCTGCCCACTGGGGGACTGCTCTTTTTCACGCCAGAAACTTTTGGTGCCCACGAAGGCCACATTGCCTTTAAATTCGGGCTGCTCTGCAACAGCGGCTTGTGCCTTCATAAGCGAAAGGGCGCGTGGATGCTTTTCCTCGGGGCCGGTCATGCCGGTTTCAGCAATGACAAAAGGCATCTTAGGGGCGCCAAGATCTTTGCGGATGTCGCGAATAAAGTGGGCCATGTTGCTTTGATATTCTGCGTTGAAATTATCGCTAATGCGATCGTTCCAACCTTGGTGCCAACCAAAGCCAGCAATCACATATTCTCCATCACTGCCTGGAACAAGATCTTTAATGTTAGCGAGAGCAGATTTGGTAAGGGCCAATGTTTCACGATAGTATTTACCCAAGATGGCTGGATCTTTTGCAATTTCAGCGTTGGTTTTCTCTCCTAGGGAATAAGGAAGTTTGCCTGCACTAGGCGGGCGAAAATCAACTGCAAGGCTCTTGCCGCCCCACGCACATTTGATGAGCAAAACCGGTTCCTCGATGGCATCACCCACCACCCAGCCGAAACCAAGTTCGGGCCCTATTGTTTCTTTTTTTGATCCAAACCCAACCGTGAGGGGGCCCTTGCGATCAAGATAACTAATAAAGACATCATCCCGAGTGCGCCAATTCTTGGAGGAATCAACAAGCGTAGAAAACTGTTTGGCAGTGGCCGCATCCTTCACAAGATATTCCAGCGAGCCTTTGCCACCGTTACGCTGTGGCTCCGACTTTATAACGCCCGCGCCTTCCATGTTTGATTGGCCTGCGAGGATAAAAACTTTGATCGGCTTGGCAGTTGCCTTATTGCAAAAGCCAATAGTAAATATTGCGATCATCATAAATAAAAGTGAATTTTTCATAGGGCTGACTAATCCTTATTCTAAAATCTTAAAAAGAACTGTTAAAGCCTAAAGCGTTTGTGCCGTTCTTGCAATCAACAAAAAAGAGAATCAATGTTATTTGGCAGGCATTAACGGTTAAACAAATATCGATTATCGAGATTTTTTAGAGAGGAACAACCCAGCAAGCACATTCCCAAACGCAACTCATCTTCAAGGATTTGCATCATCTTCAGAACGCCCGCTTCTCCGCCAACTGCAAGCGCCCAAACCATCGGCTTCCCAAGAAGAACCCCATTCGCACCTAAAAGAATAGCTTTAATAATATCCGTGCCTCTACGAATACCGCCATCAACAAAGATTTCTGTTTTCCCTTTTAGAACTTTGGCAAACAGAGGCAGGACCTCAAGTGCGGTCGGAACCCCATCGAGCTGCCTGCCACCATGGTTGGAAATGAAGATGGCTTTAGCGCCTAGGCTTGCAGCAATAGTTGCATCCTCAGGATGCAATACCCCTTTTATAGCCCATGGAAGCTTCGTATCGGCGAGGATGGCTTCAAGCGATTTCCAATCCAACGAGGTATCAAAGTGCGCTGAAACACGCTCTGCCCCGGAACCTTTAGCAGCATGAAGTGCGAGGTTAGATTGGTTATCAAGGTTTTCAAGTTTGAATGGTGTGGGCAGGTGAAACTCATGCCTGATGTCGGCTTCTCTTTTTCCTAAGCTTTGAGCATCTACGGTAACCACCAAACCTTTGAAACCTGCTTGCTCTGCTCGTTGAATCAATGATTTAGTAAGTGCGAGATCTTTAAAACAATAGAGCTGAAAATAAGCTGTAGTACTTTTAGTTTCTTGGGCGACATCTTCCAGAGATGTGGTCGCCATAGTGCTGGCAAAGTAAGGCAGGGTTAATTGGTTCATGGCTCTTGCTACCGCGAGTTCGCCTTGGGGGTGAGCAAGTTTGAGCATGGCAACTGGCGCAGGGAAAAATGGAAGTGCGAAAGAATGGTCAAAGAGGGTTGTGGTTAAATCGGGGTTCGCAACACCTTGCAAAATTCTGGGCCAAAGCTTGATGCTATTCCAGGAAGAGATATTTTCTCGAAGGGTGATTTGATCGCAGGCACCTCCGGCAAAATACGCATGAGCCATGGGAGAAAGCAAAAGCCTTGCGGCAGTTTCAAACTCATCGAGGTTCAAAAAGTTTTGGAAATTGGGAGGTGAAGAAGGCATGAGATAAAATGAACATTAAGGAAGGTATAAAAAAACACGCCTGATGGCAAAAACCAGCAGGCGTGCAGAAAACATTAGAAGCGTGCTTTAGTTAACAGCAACAGCAACTGGGGGAACAACATTAACGCGACGGCCATCGCGATCAAAGAAAACCTTGCCATCTGCCATGGCGAAAAGGGTGTCATCCTTGGCCCTGCGAACATTTTTACCAGGATGGAACTTGGTACCGCGCTGCCTAAGAATAATGCAGCCGATGGTTACGCTGCCGCCACCAAAAACTTTGATTCCAAGGCGCTGTGCATTGGATTCACGACCGTTCTTTACAGATCCCTGACCTTTTTTATGTGCCATGTTTATAGCTCCAGTCAAAAAAAATTTTCCGACCCATGCTTGGGTGGGAAAGGAACACGAAGATTTAGAAGTAGTATTCTACAAGAATTATTCTTTTTTGCCAGCGTCAT
Source organism: Gemmataceae bacterium (assembly GCA_964201235.1). Classification (GTDB taxonomy): domain Bacteria; phylum Planctomycetota; class Planctomycetia; order Gemmatales; family Gemmataceae; genus UBA969. Next base: position 4,161 of record CAXNFS010000054.1, read on the forward strand.
CTTTATTGGCAATTCCAAGAGGCGGAATTTTGATGGTAGCAGCCCTGTAAATCCAACTAGCAGGGGGTATAAACTGGATTTCACCACTCTTCTGGTTGAACTTGTCGCCTAGCCGTTTGAAGTTAACCTGTAAGGTCTTACGACGAACTACGGGCTCAATATCAGGGGGTATGGGGTCGGTCACAGCCCACCCGTTGGATAATCCGGTGATAAAAATGCTAAATCTGTTGGCATCAGGGTCTACATCATCCCAAATAGCCACTCCTGTGACGGTTTTAGGGGGTACGCCGGGTTGCGAGGGGGGAATTTCATCCTTGGCAATCGTTACGGAATTCTTGATTTTGTAAAAGCCAGAATCTGAATCATCTGGGTCTGCAGTAGGGTCTTCCAGCCTAATAACCGCTTTTTGAACTTTAGGCAGAATCTGATCTTTATGTACGGTGTTGGTATCCGTTGTGCGGATTTCGAAATCTGGAACGAACCTGCGTGGTTTATCCGTGTTATTAATTACCTGATACCAGAGATACCAGCACACTTTTTGCCCACGACCCGGGATATCGACCTTCACCAACCTTGGATCTTTAAACTTGAAGTCGAGGACCCAGATTTTGCCGTCTTTCTTATTGATTTCGTCTTTATCTTGCGGACTGGGGCCAGGCTTTACCGTGCGTTCATTGGGGTTTTGAGCAATGACCAATCCCACCATTGAAACCGCAATGATCAAGGCCAAAAAGGCTGGCCAAGTGAACCAACTATACTGCTTAGCGTCCGGCTTTTTCATCCGAAACCACTCCCTATTCTTTACCTTACATTTAAACATCCATGCCTAAACGAAGCTAATTATTCATTGGTGGTTATAACAACAAAGGAAAAAGCAGGTCAAGGCACGATGCATTAGAACATAAAGTGTAGAGCTTAATTAAGATGAATCTGGGCAAGATGGGGGCTAAGCTTTATTCCAATAGGTATCTATAACCAATAAAAAAAGCTCCGGAGATTTCTCCAGAGCTTTTCTTTATTTAATCCTGATTACTTCTTCACTTCAAACTCGGCATCGATGACATCATCGCCGCCACCCGGTGCAGCGCCCTGACCTGGTGCAGCGCCAGGTTGCCCTGCATCGCCGGGCCCGCCTGACATATGCTTGGCCAACTCTTGTGAAGCAGTGATCAAATCGGAAGTAGCTTGCTTCATTGCCTGAGCATCTTCGCCCTTGCAAGATTCCTTGACCCGATCGATAGCGCCCTGAACCACCGTTTTGGTGGAATCGGACAACTTCGAGCCATGCTCTTTAAGCTGCTTTTCAATCTGAAAGACCGTGTTATCCGCTTCGTTACGAGCGTTGATGATTTCCAGCTTGCGCTTATCTTCATCAGCATGCAACTCAGCATCCTTACGCATCCTGTCGACTTCTTCTTTGCTGATACCGCTCGAGCCCTTGATTTCAACCTTGGCCTCTTTACCAGTGCCAAGATCCTTAGCAGTGACTTTGAGAATGCCGTTGGTATCCAAAGCAAAAGTAACTTCGATCTGTGGTTCGCCCCGGGCTGCAGGGGCAATGCCCTCGAGGTTGAACTCACCAAGCATGCGATTGCCTACGCTCTTGGCAATTTCACTTTCACCTTGATAAACAGAAATGGTAACCGCAGTCTGGCCATCTGCAGCGGTCGAGAATACCTGTTTCTTTTCGGAAGGTATGGAAGTGTTGCGCTCGATCAAGCGAGTCAACCTGCCACCCAAAGTTTCAATACCTAGCGAAAGAGGGGTGACATCCACCAGCAACAATTCTGATTTGCTGCCTAGAAGAAGTTGCGCGCCTTGAATAGCAGCACCGATTGCAACCACTTCGTCTGGGTTCACACCACGATGGCCTTCTTTGCCGAAGATATCCTTGACCAACCACTGAATCTTGGGCATGCGTGTCATCCCGCCCACCATGACAACTTCATCAATATCAGATGGTTTCATCTTGGCATCAGCAAGGGCACGAACCACAGGGCCACGACATTTTTCGATCAATGGATCAACCAATTGCTCAAACTTGGCTCGTGTCATAGCCATCTGTAAATGCTTAGGCCCAGTAGCATCTGCAGTAATAAATGGCAGATTGATATCGGTCGTAGTCTGCTGGGAAAGATCTTTCTTAGCACGCTCTGCAGCTTCTTTGAGGCGTTGCAATGCCATCTGATCTTTGCGCAGATCGATACCATTTTCTTTCTTGAATTCTTCTGCAATGTGATCAATAACCACTTGGTCAAAATCGTCACCGCCAAGATGGGTATCACCATTGGTTGATTCAACTTTGAAAATACCATCGCCTACATCAAGGATGGAAATATCGAAGGTACCACCCCCAAGATCGAATACCGCGATCTTTTCGTTGGCCTTTCTATCCATGCCATAAGCAAGGGAAGCAGCGGTAGGCTCATTAATAATGCGCATACGCTGGCGGGATTTGTTACCGGTCACGGGATCTTCGATTTCCCACTCGGTATCGAAACCAGCAATCTGAGCCGCTTCGATGGTGGATTGCCTTTGAGCATCATTAAAGTAAGCAGGAACAGTGATAACAGCCTTACGAACCGTGTGGCCAAGATAGTTCTCTGCAGATTCTTTAAGCTTGCGCAGAATCATCGCAGAAATTTCGGGAGGGGTGTAAGACTTGCCATCGATATCAACTTTTGCAGTTTCTTCGGGGCCGCCTAAAACCTTGTAGGGAACCAACTTTTCTTCGCCCTTAACTTCGCTAACCCTACGACCCATAAAGCGCTTGATGGAATAAACCGTTCTGCGGGGATTAGTAACAGCCTGTCGCTTGGCAGGATCGCCAACTAATCGGTCGCCCTTATCCGTGAATGCAACCACGCTGGGGGTAATGCGATTGCCTTCCTGATTGGCAATGACTTTCACTTCGCCACCTTCCATAACCGCAACAACGGAATTGGTGGTTCCCAGATCAATACCGATGATTTTTTCTTCAGCCATCTCAGTTCTCCAAGAAAAGATTCGAACAAAATTGCTCGAAAATGTAAGATAGTCAGTAAATTATTCGCTCAAGCCAAATAGTTATTTACAAATATTGCCACTTTACACAAAATATGGCACTAAAATTCACCTACACTCAAAAAACAGGACAATCGAATCTTAATTAGTATAGGCAGAATTTTAATGATTATAAATTAGCAAGTGCCATGCCAGAATTAAAGAATCCCGTTCAATAAGCCATAAGTCTCATCATAGAATAGAGATATAACGATTACTAAAAATATTTTAGGGCTTAGGAGGAAGCCAAAAAAAGGCCGAACTTTCACGCCGTCCGCCAATTTGGCAGCATTATCTGCCACTATTCTTTTGAACACTAATAAAATCTCTCAAATTTGTTAATTTAAGTGCTTTAAAAAATATAGGTAATATGGTAAGCTGATCCAAAGACCCTTTTGTTGAGGGTTCTGAGATTACTTCATTGACACTAAGCGATTGCACCCATACATTAACCAAACTTTTCGCAAAAAAGTATTCCTAAATGAGACTTATCATGGCGCGAAAAATCGAAGCGGTCACTCCTCCCAACTCTGCCAAAGCGCAAGCACTTGTCAAAAGTGTTCGCAATCAAATTGATAAACTCGATTTGCAAATCCTAAAACTGATAAACGACCGAGCCTCCGCAGCAGGTGAAGTTGGGAAAATTAAAATGGAGAATGGGGAAGACATCTTCTCTCCTGCTCGCGAAGAAGAAGTTCTCGCCAATGTTTTAGAGGCCCATTCGAAATACCCGAACGCCCTTGATGTAAGTACGGTTCGAGCAGTTTTCCGCGAAATTATGAGCGGTTCCAGAGCATTACAGAAACTCCTCAAAGTTACCTACCTCGGGCCAGAATACAGTTACAGCCATCTTGCCGCCATCGAGCGCTTTGGCCAGGCTGTAGAATTTGTTCCCGTTGGCAGTATCACCGCAGTATTCGAAGAAGTAAACCGCGGGCACGCCGATTTTGGTGTTGTTCCTGTTGAAAACTCCACCGATGGGCGCATTGCTGATACCCTTGATATGTTCATGCGCATGCCCCAAATGATTATCTGCTCTGAAATCAGATTACAAATCCATCACAACCTGATGGCAAAATGCGAAGCAAAAGATATCCGCAGGGTTTACAGTAAGCCCCAAGCAATCTCGCAATGCAGAAACTGGCTTGGTAAAAACACTCCACACGCTTTGCTTACCGAAGTTTCAAGCACTACCACTGCTGCAGAATTAGCTCAACGCGAACCAGGTGCTGCCGCTGTTGCTAGCAGGCAGGCTGCTGTTCGCTATGGCTTACGCATTTTGTTTGAAGATATTCAAGATTCCGCAGACAATGAAACCCGGTTTGCAGTTATTGGGCATCAGAAAACCGCCAAGACTGGCAATGATAAAACCACTCTTATGTTCCGTATTCCACACAGCCCAGGCTCGCTTGCTGATGCCATTGCTGTATTCAAAGCCAACAAAGTGAACTTAGCTTGGATCGAATCTTTCCCTTCACGAATTGCAAAAAACGAATACATTTTCTTTGCAGATTTCGAAGGCCATATCGATGACCCGAAAATCAGCAAAATGCTCAAAGCTTTTCATGATGAATGTACCGAAGTAACCGTGCTGGGATCGTATCCCATCGCGCAAATCTCTGGCTAAAAACCAGCAACTTCTTTCAATAATTGTTTACTGGGACCTGACTGGTTTCTGGGTAGTTCTAATATTTTTGCAGATTATTGCTTAAGATGTTGGCAAATAAGGCTTTTGTTCTTTAATATAACTTCAAGTATTAACCTCTTTTAGAAAGTCGGAATAACATGCGTAAGAAATTTGTTGCAGGCAACTGGAAGATGTTCACCGACCATGCCACCGCAAAAAAACTGGCCCAAGAAGTCGTCGCATTGATGGCAGGAAATGATAAAGTTGATGTCGCCTTATGCCCTCCTTTCACCTACCTTCAAACCGTAGGCGAAGTGGTAAAAGGAACCCATATCGCACTTGGCGCCCAAAATTGTTACCACGAAAAAGAAGGTGCCTTCACTGGCGAAATCAGCCCCGCTATGCTCCTCGACATTGGCTGTAAGTATGTAATCCTTGGCCATAGCGAACGCAGACACAAAATGGGCGAATGCGATATCGCAGTTAATAAAAAGGTTCATGCCGCTTTAAATGTAGGCCTGCATGTTATTCTTTGCATTGGCGAATCACTCGATGAACGCCAAGCCAATAAAACCAATGAAATCCTCAAGAATCAACTCGATGGCAGCCTTGCTGGTGTTAGTGCCACCTGTTTCAAATCATTGGTTTTGGCCTACGAACCCGTTTGGGCCATCGGTACAGGCCATAACGCCACCCCTCAGCAAGCACAAGATGCCCATGCGTTTATTCGTAGCTGGATTGCCAAGCATCATGGCGCTGAAGTTGCAGCACATATGGTCATTCAATACGGTGGTAGCGTAAAACCTGATAACGCAGCAAGCCTTCTGACCCAACCCGATGTGGATGGTGGCTTGATAGGTGGCGCCAGCCTCAAAGCTGATCAGTTTTTAGGCATCATTCGCGCAGGCATGTAAAACTATTTTGATATTGTCTTGATCGCAAGCCTGGCAGCGTCAACAACCTCGCCTCGTTTATCGTTTTGCGCCTTCTTCAATGCATCCATGGCTGCTTTTGCATCGGGTCCAATTTCCCCCAGTGCCTCTGCAGCCATCAGCCTAACCTGATACGCAGGGTCTTCCAAGGCATCGATTAGTTTTTCGACGGCAGGCTTCGCAAGGCTTTTCATCTTGCCCAACGCCAGAGCAGCTTCCCATCGGATTGAAATGTCTGAATCGTTAAGCGCATTAATAAGAGCCGGTATAGCTTTTTCTGCTTTTGGGCCCATCTGCGCCAGTGCGGTTACCGAACGAAACCTAACCTGCACATTTAAATCCGTAAGCCCCTTCACCAACGAAGGCACTGCAGGATCGCCTACATGAAACAAAGCGCTTGCTGCAATCTGCCCAACATTTGAATCTTTATCCCGCGAAGCAATCTGCAATAACTCCACCGCTTTTGCATCGTGAATACCAAGCTGGCCAATCAAAGCAACAACCTCCGCGCGAATTCCCGCATCTTCATTACTCGCAAGCTTTTCTAAAACAGGAATAAGCATCGGCGCCAACCCCTTCGGGTCTTTGGTAACTTCCAACAATGCCTCAGCAGCCTTGATTTGAATCAATGGAACGGTATCTGTCAGTCTGGCTTTCAAGTCAGACTCTGCAGGTTTTGCATCCGTCCCCATCATTGCAAGAGCATTGATCACCCCCACCCGAACATGCTCATCTTCATCCTGCATGCATTTCAATAACACCGGGAGAGCTGTTTTCGCATCTTTCGAAATCCTGTAGATCGCTTGGGCAGCATGGCCCCGCACCTTTACATCTGTATCAATGAGGCTTCCTTTAAGCGCAGTAATTGCAGTTTTTGCAGGCTCGCCTATCATTCCCAATGTCATTGCGGAGCCCATGCGAGTCATGCGATCTTCCGCATACAAACCCTGCGTGACATCCCCCACAACATCTTTGCCCAAATGCGCCAAAGCCGCTGCTGCACTTGTCCGCACCACAGGGTCTGGGTCTCGCAGCATGGCCATCAATGGCTTTACCGCAGATTTGGCTTTGCGCTTTGCAAGCTCTGCAGCAGCCTGAACCCGCAATTTATTATTCTCATCCGCCAGTTGCTTGGTAAGCCTTGCAACTTCAACCGGATCAGGTTCAGGAGGCGGGGGCGCCTGCGCAGTTGCCATCTTGTTCATCAACTCCCCAAAGGGGAAAAGGAACTTGGCATTACTGCCCGCAGCAGCAGCAGCAGCAAACATCGGAGTGAAAGGCGTGGCTGTTTCCTGAGTTGGAACATATACATCATTATTTGAATTTAAGGGAGCGTTGCAATAACCCAAGCAACCCCAGTATTGATTATTTGTGGATCGCAAGGGGCCATTGCAATAACCCAGGCAGCCCCAGTATTGGTTCGAACTAATCGGAGCCTTGGTCACGCCCCCAACCGCTGGTACAACGGTTTCACGCTGCCCATTTACATTCTGCTGTGCGAAAATCAAACCTACACCTGCAGCACCTACAACACCCAGCTTCATAAATTTCGTAAACATGAAAAGCACCGTTTCATCAGGGACTAAAATAACTATTAAAACAAGTTTATTGTATCAGAACAGAAAGGAACTGCATCGGGCTGTTTGATTGCAACGATTAGTTCTTTTCTTTCACAAGATCCTCAGGCAACTTCGTAACATCATCCTTCTTCAACTCTTGAAGGATGGCTTGAAGTTCCTTCACCTTGTCAGGCATTTTATCTGCAAGGTTGCTGGTTTCGTAAGGATCTTTCTCTAAATGATAAAGCTCTGCTTTTGCCTTGCCCTTGTACTCAATCAATTTCCAACCAGCACGATTAACAACCGAACCACTGGGATGCGGGATGTAAATATTCCTCGGCTCAGGTTTTAAAACTTTACCAGAAATCATGGGCCAGATATCAAGACCATCCTGCTTGAAATCAAGAGGGCGGTTCCAACCCGCCAGTTTTGTCAAGGTAGGCATCCAATCGCAAGCATGCAAAGGCGCACTAACCTTGCGAGGCTCTAAAGTGCCCGGCCAGTTCGCAAACGCACACACCCGAATTCCCCCCTCATACAAAGTATTCTTCTGCCCACGCAAAGGCAGATTGCTACTAAGAGCAGGGGTGGGTGGCACCTTGCTAACATAGGCATTACCACCGGAATGAAGGCCACCATTATCCGAAGTAAAAACGATGAGCGTATTTTTGCGCTGCCCGGTTTTTTCCAAAGCTTCGATGAATCCACCTATCTTCGTATCCAACTGGGTTACAAAAGAACCAAAGCGTTGCAACGATTCATTCTTTGCGGGGTCATCATTGAGCTTCGCATTTTTGTATTTCAACTTGTATTCTTCGGGCGCATCCACGGGAATGTGGACCGCATGAAAAGGCACATAAATAAACCAAGGCGCCTTTCTATCCGAATTAATCCAACCCAGCACCTCATTGCTAACCAGTTCTGTTGCGTTGCCCTCTTCTTCAATGCGTTTGCCATTGCGATGCCAAGTATCTTCGTAAGGCCCTTTTCGATACTTGTGATTCCAAGGGTCAACTGCCCCATTGAGTGAACCATAACTATGATCAAACCCATAATTCTGCGGGCCCCATTCTAGCTTGGAACCGAGATGCCATTTCCCCGCCATGTGAGTGCTATACCCCGCTTGCTTAAGCGCAGTAGCAAGAGTGACCGTGCCTGGGGGGAAGGCCCTTAAGTTGGTGGGCGAAAGCACATGAGGTCCAAATCTGCTGGTAAACCTGCCAGAAAGCAATGCAGTGCGGGTAGGCGAGCAAACGGGCTGCACATAATGCCCATCGAGTTCAACGCCCTCTTTTACAAGTTTATCCATAACAGGGGTATGAAAACTTCCCCCATGCCAGCCTACATCTTTCCACCCTAAATCATCTGCAACGATCAAAAGAATGTTTGGCTTGGAAGCATCCGCTGCAAAAAGATTATTACCAAGAAACAGAAGCACCAGAAAAGAATGAGTTAATTTGAGCATCAGCTTCTCACTAGAAATAAAGTCGGGGCAATCAACCAATTGAATCATTAGCCTTGCGGTATGTCAAAGGAAGAATCAAACCCATCAACACCATGAGCAAGCTAACCGTAAGCACCAGCAATACTCCAAAAAACAATTCTGTCTCACTTAAAGGTAACTTAGTCAGCTTGTACATTCCCAAACAAAGAACTGTATTTGCTGCAATCCAACTACCCATCTGCCCAACCTTGATATCAAAAGACTGGGAAGTGATACATTTAAAAAATTGCGCCATGGGTATCTCCTGTATGAGAAAGGTTTAACTAAGTCGATGCTAATGTGCTCATAGAATTAGTACAAGTAAATAAGTATTAACAGGCTAAATCATCGTTTTTTGATAGAGGAACAAACCAAATACTTATGGCCCCAAGCAGATAAATCAAACCACAAATTGCACCAATGTGCGAATAAGACCCGCCTAGAAAAACGAACAGAGTTCCAGCAAAAAAAACACCAATCGCAGTGAAAAATCTGCCAATATTATAAGAGATACCACTCCCTGCAGCACGGACTCGAATAGGAAACAAAGCAGGAAGATAAAGAGGAAGCCATCCAAAAAAAAGAGTTGCAACAAAACCTTGGGCCAGAACGATGGGCAAAAAAGATACTTCCAAAGGCTTGGTTACCAAAAAGAGCAACAGTGTGAGAGTAGTTGAGCCAAGACTAAAAATAAAATAAGAAAGCCTTCGTCCAAGAAATGAGGCAATCTGAGCTCCAAAGAAACTCCCCAAAACTGCTCCCACAGCCCACCACCCCTGTGTTACCGCCTTGTATCCAGGATCGATTGCACCCCCAAGTTTGTCAGCCCATGGGATCATCCATTTGCTGGCAGCCCAAGCGCCAACCAAGGGAACTGTTCCAAGGATAATGCCGGTCAAAGTCAAAATTAGCAAAGGAGGTTTGAACAAAAGTAAAAGTGAAGAACCGGAAACATGAGCGGGAACAGTTCTTTCATTCAATTTAAACGCAATCCACTTAGGAGAATCAGGAAGGAAAAAAAAGATCAAGATACCGAGAACTGCGGGAGCGCCCGCAAGATGAAATATCCAGCGCCAAGAATC
>CAXNFS010000055.1:0-13873 GCA_964201235.1 Gemmataceae bacterium
GTTCAGTAACTGTAAGAATTCTTTGAAGTCGAGCGGTAGATTGATATTGGCCATAGTTAAGTTGCCTTAATATTTCAACGAATTGAAGGCGCTCGGAAGGGGTTTTAGAAAGCCAAAAATCTTTGTCATCGGAAGGCTCTAAAAGCGGACCAACCGTCACAATAGACTTATTTATTCTGTTTGAGTTTTGCGTGTTCATAAAATTATCTTAACACATTTAGTAAGGTTAAGATAGTTTGCCATTAAACACCCAAACTAAAATGTGGTTAATGTTGAATTTCAACAACTACGCATAGGCAAAGTGATTGATCAAATCATTGCCTAGGGGTATGGAATGAAAATCAGGGCTAAGTAGGCCTTGTTATTTTGTCATCCCAGGTAAACCAATTTGAAGCAATGAGGTATCTCGTGCTTTTAATTGACTGGATTTACCCATGAGAAATTCATCGATTTCCCTAGCTGCTTCTCTGCCTTCAGCGATAGCCCAGACGACAAGCGATTGCCCGCGTCTAGCGTCACCCGCAGCAAAAATATTCGGCTTGGAAGTTCTGTAGGTTTTGCGCCCTGTGCCAATGTTTCCTCTTGAATCAATTTCTACATCAAACATTGCTGGCAACCCTTTGTCTGCACCGGTAAAGCCAATCGCGATCAAAGCCAGATCGCAGGGGAATACAAGATCCGTGCCCCTGATTTCTTCAAACTGCCTTTCACCTGTTTCGTCATAGAATTGGTTGACCCTTACAGCATGAAGTTCTTTTACATGGCCCTTGGAGTCGCCAACAAATTTAGAGGATTTAATTTGCCAATCTCTTCTGCCACCTTCTTCATGAGCAGGGGATAACCGCAGGATCTTGGGCCAAAGGGGCCAAGGTGTTTCAGAGTTGTAATTCTCAGGAGGTCTAGGGTTGTAATCGATTTGCATAATCGATTTTGCTCCTTGCCTGTGGCAGGTACCCAAACAATCGGCAGCAGTATCGCCCCCACCGATGATGATTACATTTTTGCCTGTAGCCAGGATTTCTTTTTCGGTGACGGGTTTATCGAGGCACCTTCGATTTTGCTGGGTAAGGAAAGGCATAGCGAGTTCGATACCTGCCATATTCCTGCCCTGTATTTCTAATTCTCGGGCAATGCTAGAGCCGGTAGCCATTAATACTGCATCAAACGAAGAAAGTATTTCGTCGGCACTGATGGTTTTACCAACATCAGCGTTGTTGATGAACTTTACGCCTTCAGCTTCCATTTGATTGATTCGGCGTTCGATATAGAATTTGCCCATTTTGAAGTCAGGGATGCCATAGATGAGCAAGCCGCCATACATATCGTCTTTTTCGTAAACGGTAACAGCGTGACCAGCTCTGCAAAGTTGTTGAGCTGCGGCAAGTCCGGCGGGTCCACTACCAATGACAGCAACTTTCTTTCCAGAGATTTTTTCAGGGGGAGTAGGTACAATCCAGCCCATTTCCCAGCCTTTATCAACAATTGCGAGCTCGATATTTTTAATTGTAACAGCAGGTGATGTAATTTCCAGAACGCAGGAAGCCTCGCAAGGTGCAGGGCAGGTCTTGCCAGTAAATTCGGGGAAATTGTTGGTGCTGTGAAGTTCCTTCAAGGCTTCTTCCCAACGATTGCGATGCACTAAGTCATTCCAATCCGGGATTAGATTTCCGAGTGGGCAACCGGTATGGCAGAAGGGGACGCCACAATCCATGCAACGCGAAGCCTGCGCACGAATACTTTCTTCGGGCAGAGGTTGATATATTTCGTTATAATCCTTGATCCGCTGATAAACCGGACGAGGAGTGTGTTTTTGTTGTTCAATATTCAAGAAGCCGCGTGAATCTGCCATGTTTTAAACCATTGAGCCTAAGGGAAAATAATTAAAAGTACACCTAAAGTTTTATTGCCTATTACCCGTTTACTAGTTCCCATTGCCTTTGAGCAACACGTTTTGCTTCAAGCACCCGTCTGTAATCCTTGGGGAACACCTTTTTGAAATGCGATAATGCAGTCGAAAAATCGTTGACGATGTTTTCTGCAACCGTTGACCCTGTGTACAAAACATGTCTGTTCACAAGATTGCTAATCGTAGCAATATCTTTGTAGTCAACGATAGGAACAAGATCGACCATTTCGTGATTGCAATTATCTTTGAAGTCGCCGTCGATGTCATAAACAAATGCGAGCCCGCCGCTCATGCCTGCAGCGAAATTGCGTCCAGTTTTGCCTAGAACAACAACAACACCTCCAGTCATGTATTCGCAACCATGATCGCCAACGCCTTCAACAACAGTTTTTGCGCCGCTATTTCGTACAGCAAATCTTTCGCCTGCAATCCCTCGGAAATAAGCCTCGCCTGCGGTAGCGCCATAGAGTGCAACATTACCGATGAGGATGTTTTTCTCTGGGATGAACTTAGAATCTGCCGTTGGCGCAACAATAATCTTTCCGCCAGACAATCCCTTGCCTACATAGTCATTCGCATCACCCCTAATGCGCATCGTAATGCCCTTGGTGATGAATGCACCAAAACTCTGGCCTGCGCTGCCATTGAATTGTAAATCAATGGTGTCTTCTGGCAATCCATCTTCCCCATGCTTGGCGGTGACGAAGTAGCTTAAAAGAGTACCTGCAGTTCTGTTTTTGTTAGCAATAGGAGATTCAAATTGAACTCTCTCCGCCCTCTCGATTGCTGGGTTGCAAACTTTGATAAGTTCCCAATCTAATTGGTCTGCAATGCGATCTGCTTGTTTTTCGACGCATCGAATTGGAGTACCAACCGCGACAGGAGGCATTTGCAGGATGGAAGAAAGATCAACATTTTTTCCCTTCCAGTGATCAACTTTGCGTTGTTTAAGAAGGTCGGCCCTGCCAATAATTTCGTCCAAGCTTCGGAAACCCATTGCGCTTAAATACTCGCGCACTTCTTCTGCTACAAAGAACAAGTAATTGATGACTTGTTCTGGAGTACCTTGGAATTGGGCCCTTAAAACAGGATCTTGAGTTGCAATGCCAACAGGGCAAGTGTTGAGGTGGCATTTGCGCATCATGATGCAACCCATTGCAATCAGTGGTGCAGTAGAAAAGCCGTATTCCTCTGCGCCTAAGCAAGCAGCAACAATAATATCGCGCCCAGTTTTTAACTGCCCATCAGTTTGTACCCTGACCCGGCCTCTTAGCCCGTTTCTAACTAATGTTTGTTGAGTTTCTGCAAGGCCTAATTCCCATGGAACTCCTGCATGACGGATGCTTGATAAAGGCGATGCACCGGTTCCGCCGGAATCACCACTAATCAGAATTCTGTCTGCAAAGCCCTTTGCGACGCCAGCAGCGATTGTTCCAACACCAACTTCTGCAACCAGTTTTACCGAAACTTCTGCATGAGGGTTGGCATTCTTAAGGTCAAAGATTAGCTGGGCAAGATCTTCGATACTGTAAATGTCGTGGTGAGGCGGGGGCGAAATTAGTCCCACACCCGGTGTGCTGTAGCGAGTCTTTGCAATAAAGTTGTCAACTTTATGGCCTGGTAATTGGCCACCTTCACCGGGTTTTGCGCCCTGTGCAATCTTGATTTGTAACTCGGTTGCATTGACTAAATAGTTGGAGGTTACTCCAAACCTTCCACTGGCTACTTGTTTGATAGCACTATTACGCGAATCCCCGTTGGAATCTTTCTTGAATCTTGCAGGGTCTTCGCCGCCTTCACCCGTATTGCTTCTTCCGCCAATGCGGTTCATTGCAATGGCAAGGGTTTCGTGCGCTTCTTTACTGATGGATCCAAAGCTCATTGCACCGGTACAGAATCGTTTGACGATATCTTTTGCGGATTCGACAAGTTCCAAGGGGATAGGTCTAGGTGACTTCTTAATTTCAAGGAGGCCTCGAATTGTGCACAAGTGTTCATCTTCTTCGCTTGCGAGTTCTGAAAACTCTTTGTACGAAGAATACTTATCCTTTATGATGGAGTATTGCAGTTTCTGAATCGTTTCAGGATTCCACATGTGATGTTCGCCACGCCTGCGCCACATGTATTCTCCGCCGACATCCAGTTCTTGTTCTTCTAAATTTCTATCAACTGGAAAAGCAAAGCTATGGCGGTGAATCGATTCTTTTGCAATTATCTCGAGGCTAATACCAGATATTCGGCTGGGAGTTCCAGAAAAGAATTCGTTGATCACATCCATGTCGATGCCAATGGCTTCGAAGATTTGGGCAGCTCTGTAACTTAAAAGTGTACTGATTCCCATTTTACTAAAGATTTTAAGCAACCCTTGATCAATTGATTTGATGTAGTTTTTGACAGCAGAACCCAAGCTAAGTGGGGAACCATTATTGTCCACCATCATGTTGGCATTGTTTAAACCTTCAAAAGTTTCAAATACCAAATACGGATGAATGGCACTGGCACCATAACCAATCAGAAGTGAGAAATGCATAACTTCTCTGGCTTCGCCTGTTTCAACAATAATCCCACATTTGCCCCTTAACCCACCTCGTAATAAGTGGTGATGCACGCCAGCGGTGGCAAGCAGGGATGGAATCGCAATATGATCTTTATCAACGCCGCGATCAGAAAGGATAATTATGGTGGCACCTGCTTCAACAGCAGCGGAAGCTTCTTCACGCACTCGTTGTAAAGCAAGTTTGATACCTAAAGGCCCTTCGCTTCGCTTGAATAAAGTTTTAATGGTTTTGCTTTCAAAACCAGTGATATTGCAGCGTTTGATTCTCTCAAGTTCTGAAGCAGTAAGGGTTGGCGTTTCAAGCCTAAGCATTCTGGCGTGCAATGCGGTTTCACCCAAAAGATTTACTTCGCTGCCCAAAAGCGATTCTGTGCTCATGACAACTTCTTCACGAATCGCATCAATAGGCGGATTAGTGACTTGGGCAAATAACTGCTTGAAATAGTGGAAAAGTAACTGGCTTCGATTACTTAATACTGCAAGTGGTATATCCGTACCCATGCTGGAAACTGGCTCTTTGCCATCTTTTGCCATGGGTAGCAAAATGCGATTGATATCTTCCTGAGTATAACCAAATGCACGCTGTCTTTCTAAAAGAGTGGTGAACTCCTTGGAAAACCCATCCTCAATTTCAACTTCCGGAAGTTTCTCAAGAGTAAGGTGATGCTGCTCAATCCACTCAAGGTAGGGAGCTTGCTTAGCTAAAACATCTTTAGCCTCTTTATCAGTAATAATTTTGCCAGATCCAGTGTCGACTAGAAAAATTCGGCCGGGTTGGAGCCTGCCTTTTTCTAGTATCTTTTCAGAAGGAATGGGAAGCACTCCGGTTTCACTTGCCAAAATCACCATGTCGTCATCAGTAACAATATAACGGCTTGGGCGTAAACCATTGCGATCCAACATAGCACCCACTAGCGTTCCATCAGAAAAACAAAGATCCGCAGGGCCATCCCATGGCTCGGTTAAGCAACTGCTAAACTGGTAATAAGCTCTTTTTGCAGCGTCCATTTCTGGCTGACCTTCGTAAGCCTCCGGCACCATCATGGTTATTGCGTGCGGGAGAGTCCGACCCGCTTGGATTAGTAATTCCAAACCTTGATCGAGAATTGCAGAGTCACTTAGTCCATCAGAGGGCAAAGGCACGACATGTTCAATGTCTTTGCCGAAGCGTTCGTTGTGCATCATGGAAGAACGGGCTTTAAGCCAGTGTACATTCCCTTGGAGAGTGTTGATTTCACCGTTATGTGCCAAAAACCTAAAAGGCTGTGCCAAGCTCCACTGGGGAAATGTGTTGGTGCTGTATCTGCTATGCACGACAGCAAGGCAAGAGTCCATTAAAGGATTAAGAAGGTCCGGGAAGTATTTGTCTACTTGGTCAGGCTTAAGCATACCTTTGTAAACAATTGTCTTAGAACTACAGCTGGCAAAATAGATAGGAGCGGGCATTCCTGGCTGGGCATTGCTGTAAGACCAGTTTTCAACTTTCCTGCGAAAGATGTAAAGCTTTGTCTCTAGAGCATCCTGTGTCATGGATTTTGCGCTTTTCCCTATGAAAGCCTGTTTCATGTGGGGTTCTTGCGACCTTGCAAGCCAACCAACGCTGTTAGAGTCTACGGGAACATCTCTCCAGCCTAGAAATTTGAGGCTAGTTTCTTTGCACAGCTTTTCAATTGCTTTTTCGCAAGCGGTTCTTTCGGTAGCATCTTTCGGCAAAAAAGCGAAAGCAACGCCATAAGAACCAGGTTCAGGAAGAATTAAGCCTGATTGTGAGCAAACATCAGCGAAAAACACATGGGGTAGTTGAATCAATATTCCGGCGCCATCTCCGGTTTCTTGATCGCAACCACAAGCTCCACGATGTTGAAGATTTAGCAGGATTTGTAAGCCATCTTTGACAATAGCGTGGGTTTTAACGCCTTTAATGTTGGCGATGAACCCTACTCCGCATGAATCTTTTTCGAACTTAGGGTCGTAAAGACCATGTTGAAAAGGTGGTAGTGGTGTTGAGAATAGCTGTTCATTAAAATTCGATGCCATAATGTTAAATTATCCTGAATTTCAAATATTGTGATGTTTAAAAAACTAAACTTTAAATAAAAATCCTTCAATCTAGATTGTAGCAAAACCAGTCAACTTTGATAATTGTTTTGAAATCACTTTTGGTAAAAAAAACTGGTTTTCCAGTTCTGTTTACAAGGGTATTGCTGCATTATCCTTCAATATACTTAGTCAACTAATCAACTAATATGGTTAAAGCATACAATATTTTTTGGATTTTCTATTGCGAAAACAGCATGAAATCCTCTATTCATATGATGAGTCTAGTTAAACAAAAGTTATCAAAGGAGTTTTTCATGTCCACGGGCAAGGCGATAAAGAGTGATGTAAAAGATTTGAAGTTGGCGGAATTGGGTAAAAAACGAATTATGTGGGCAGATACGGATATGCCAGTTTTGGCGCGTGTTCGTGAAAGATTTGCCAAAGAAAAGCCATTGGCAGGGCTGAGGATGTCTGCCTGTTTGCATGTTACTGCAGAAACTGCAAATCTTGCTCGCACTTTGCAGGCTGGTGGTGCAGATCTTGTATTGATTGCTTCCAATCCTTTAAGTACCCAGGATGATGTTGCAGCCAGCTTGGTTCATGACTTTGGTATTTCCGTTTTTGCGATTCGTGAAGAAGATAACAATACCTATTACAAGCATATTGTTGCAGCTTTGGAACACAGCCCTCATGTGACCATGGATGACGGCGCAGATCTAGTTTCTGCACTCATTTTCATGGCGTTAAATCGTTTGGATGAAGTTCATCCCGAAGTCAAGAAGTGGGCTGAAAAGCACTCCGTTGAAAGTCGTAGAAAAATTCTTGATCAAATTGTTGGAAGCATGGAAGAAACCACGACGGGGGTCAATCGACTTCGCGCCATGGAAAAAGACGGGGTACTGCAATTCCCTGTTGTTTCTGTTAATGATGCTCAAACCAAACACTTGTTTGATAATCGTTACGGTACCGGCCAAAGTACCTTGGATGGTATTTTGCGTGCTACGAATATCCTCCTTGCAGGAAGAAAAGTAGTGGTTTGTGGCTATGGTTGGTGTGGTAAAGGTGTGGCACAGCGCGCAAGAGGAATGGGAAGCTTGGTCATCGTAACCGAAGTTGATCCAATTCGCGCCTTGGAAGCTGCTATGGATGGTTTTGAAGTTATGCCTATTTCCAAAGCTGCTGAAGTTGGTGACATTTTTATTACAGTAACCGGAAACGCACATGTAATCATTGGCGATCATTTCTCCAAGATGAAGAATGGTGCAATGGTTTGTAATAGTGGCCACTTTGATGTGGAATTAGAATTGCCTGCGTTGAAGGCTCAATCCAGTGCAGTGGTTAGCGAAGTAAGGCCAAATGTTGATGAATATCAACTTAAGAATGGCAAAAAGATTTATGTGATTGGTCAGGGTAGGCTTGTAAATCTTGCAGCAGCAGAAGGGCATCCACCAAGTGTAATGGACATGAGTTTTGCAACTCAGGCCCTTGCAACTGAATTCTGCATTGTAAACAAAGGCAAATTGGCCAATAAAGTTATCGATGTTCCTTTGGAAGTCGAGCGCTATGTTGCAACCCATAAGCTAGAATCGATGGGAATCAGCATAGATAAGCTGACCGCGGCTCAGAATAAGTACATGACTGGTTGGGAACACGGGACCTAAGGGTCAGTAAGATTGGGTAATATTTACGGCCTAACTTGAAGAAAGTTGGGCCGTATTTGTTTTACTTTTTCATTTTCTTTGTAGAAATCTTAGTAAACCTAAGTTACAATTAAGCGATGATTTTGCCCTTTTGTTTTATTTATGGGTATGTGCTTTGCACTCAATACTGAAATTAATTCCTAATTTGTTTACTCTTGGAAACGCAATTTGCGGCTTTGCTGCTATTGTTATTGCTGCGAAAATAGATCTTTCTGTTCAGGATGATCACTCTGCGGCGGTTTTACTGCGTTGGTCTGCTGGCATGATATTTCTTGCCATGATATTTGATGTGTTAGATGGGATGCTAGCCAGATTGGTAAAAGTAACTAGCGATTTTGGTGGTCAGCTTGACAGTTTGTGTGATGCGATTAGTTTTGGTGCTGCTCCTGCATTTTTAATCCTGCGTTTAGGTCAGGATTGGGACAGCTTTTTTGTTAGGAATATCTTTGCCTGTATTGCTGGCCTTTTCATGGCGTGTGCAATAATTCGGCTTGCGAAGTATAACCTTGAAAATACTGATCTCGAAGCTGGTTCGTTTAAAAGATTTAAAGGCTTGCCTTCCCCTGCCGCTGGTGGTTGCATTGCCAGCTTGGCGCTGATTCGTTCTTATGGTTCGATGGAAGTGCCGGGATTTGATTTTTTAACCGCTAAAAACGTGGTTAGTGTGTGGACTGTTTTTGGTGCGGTGGTTGTAGCTTTACTAATGGTTTCGCCTTTTTCCTACCCACATTTAACCAAGCATATTCTTCGTAAAAAAGTGATTTTCGGATGGTGTTTTGCCTTGCCTGTGATTGCTCCGTTGGTATATCTAGTCCCCGAATCACTTGCTATTTTAGTTTTCTGGATTTATGCTTTAAACTTCCCTGCTAGGCAGATCTTTTACATTGCTTTTCGCAGAAATATGGTTGATTCTTCGCAGGCCAGCGCAAATGATTATTATCGCCGCTAGCCGATTCTTTTTCATCACATTTTATTGGCAAAACACATGTTTACCGGCATTGTAGAATCCATGGGAACGGTGACTATTTTAAAAAACCAAAATGTTGGGGTTTTGCTTTCTATTGAGCATGATGATTTTTTTAAAAAAACAAAAACCGGGGCCAGTATTGCCATCAATGGTGTTTGCCTAACCTTGATTTCCCAAAAGAATAAGCAAGCTGTTTTTGAGGTGGGGCCGGAAACATTGAAAAAGTCTAACCTCGGGCTTCTTCGAGTTGGTATGAAAGTTAATTTGGAAAAACCTGTTTCTGCAAGTAGTGATTTTAGTGGTCATTTTGTTCAAGGTCATGTTGATACGACTGCTGAAATTTTGAAAATCGAAAAATCAGGTCCATGGATCGATATCTGGTTTTCATTACCCGATTCGATAAAACCTTTTCTTGTTGATAAGGGGTCAGTGTGTATTGAAGGTGTTAGTTTGACACTAGTTCAAGTGAAAAAAGATAAATTTAGTGTCGCCTTGATTCCTCACACCTTAGCTATGACTACCCTTGCACTTAAGAAACCTGGGGATATGGTTAATATTGAAACTGATATGATTGCAAAATACGCCATGCGCGCTTACGAACTGTTTTTTAAAGGTAAAAAGTAATCGATGAACCTTTACGATATTCCACCTAGACAAACCCAGTCCTACTTGACTGAGCTTTTAAAAAGTAGAAACATATGGCCCAAAAACAAAATGGGGCAAAATTTCCTTATTGATCTAAACCTCATGGATCTTGTTGTAAATAGTGCCAAATTACAGCCCTCTGATGCTGTTTTAGAAGTAGGCAGCGGTACGGGCAGCCTTTCCAACCGGCTGGTGGAAGGTGCGGGATTTGTACTAAGTGTCGAACTGGATCCCGCTTTTCAAAAATTGACCGAAGAAACCGTGATTGAACGGGATCGGTTCTTTCTTCATCGTGGGGATATCCTTAAAGGCAAGAATCAGATTCAGCCTCAAGTCACAGAAAAGCTTGCTGAAATCACTTCAATGCCTGGTATTTCTGGCTACAAATTGGTTGCTAATCTTCCTTATGCTGTGGCTACTCCTGTGATGAGTAATTTGTTGATAAGCAGAAATCCGCCCACTAAAATCGTCGCAATGGTTCAGTTGGAAATTGCTGAAAAAATTATTTCAAAACCAAAAAGTAAAGATTTCGGAGCGTTACCGATTCTTTTTCAAAGCCTTGCTAAAGTGGAAATAGTTCGAAGGATATCGCCCGCGGCCTTCTGGCCCAGGCCTAAGGTGGAATCCGCGATTATTAAAATTGATCCGAGCCCTCTGCTTAGAAGTAAACTTGTTTTTGAAGGGGTAAAGCCTGAGGATGGGCCTCTTTGTTTTAGAAATTTCCTAAGAGGCTTATATGTTCATCGCAGGAAGAATTTACGGGGTGCCCTTTTATCTATGCCCAATAACAAGCTTTCTAAAGCTGAAATTGATGCAAAGTTGGTTATTCTTGATATTAAAGGCGAAGTAAGGGCAGAAACTCTTTCTCCATTAGACCATTTCAGACTTTGTTCGCAATTTGGCGGCGGAGTGTTTGTTTCAGGTGAAACCGATGAAACTGCTGATTAATTGATTCTAAGTTCGCGGATTTTTAAGGTTATCTTCTGAAGTTGTGAATTTACTTCGACTTCGTTTTTTGTCTTGCATGCTTCTTTTAGTTTAGTCGCTTCTCGATTTAGATCGGAAGATACCGCCAAGATTGACTCTTTTTTGTTTTCAGGCATATCTGCACTTTTTGACATTAATCTTGATGTTTGTTCTAGCCCCTTTGCAGCATCCTCAAGTTCTGCCCAGTTGTTGATGAAAAAAGATTCCGTTGCAACAGAGGACTGGTTTCTAGCTCGGGATAAAAGATCTTGGTAAGGCGGGACCGGCGTGTTTTCTGCCAAAGGCTGTATTGATGCTGCTTTCTCTGATACAGATTGGCAACCTAGGGCCGAAAGGGCTAACAGGAGGAGAGGGGCAATTAGGGTGTTTTTCATGTTGGTTCTCATTTTAAACTATACCCTATTCTACCACCTTCCTGACGGTCCGTATGTTTCTATACCGGTTTTTGGGGCAACATTTTGGCTTGCATCCGGTAATGCTATCAATTCTCTGCCACGCCTTTTCTGTTCATCGATGTTATAAACGGGACTGTCAATCTTTTCGGGATGTTCCTTATGGTACTTAGGCCCTTCTAAATTCCTGCATCCAGTAGCCACTATTAGTGCAATAAATACGAATAATCTTGTGTACATGGCAACCTTTTCCTTGGCTCGTAAAATCTATTTTGCCTGCTGGATTAATCCTTAAACTTTACATAATTAAACTTTAAGTACTAATGGGCAAATTGCCTGATAAACTTTAAACTTAGCAATGGCAATGCCATTCCCTTAAAGAGACAATGGCTAATATTTCGTGTTTATGTAAATTGATAATAGGCGTATTTTACGAAAAGTTAGGGTTCAAATTTTATGGCTTTGACTAAGGCACCTGATCCTGAAGATTTCTTTGCTGACACAAGAATGTCTTTTGGTGATCATATTGAAGATTTGCGTACGCATTTGCTGAATGCCTTCAAGGGCTTTTTTATTGCATTCATTTTTAGCTTTTTTATTGGTAAATATGTAGTTGATTTTATCACCTTGCCTGTGAAGTCCGAGCTTAAAAAGTTTTATGAGCGAAGAGTGGCTTTGGTTCGGGAACAATTAGATAAGGGAACAGATTCTACTTTGGTCGAATTGAATAAACCAACCGAATTTACAGGGTTGATATTTTCTAGGGCACAGCTTGAAGCACTTTTTAAAGGTGACCCTTCTCAGGAAATCAGTGATATAAAGCCACCTGCGGATTTGTCTGAGGAAAAACTTAAAAACGAAACGGTTACCCTTTGGGTTTCTCATAAAGAACCGCTAAAAGAATCAGCATTAATGGGTGAATCCCAGCGAAAAATCGGTGATTTTGATGCTATGAGCACATTAAGCGTTCAAGAAGCTTTCATGGTCTATTTCAAGGTTTGTATTGTGTGTGGAATTGTAATTGGAAGCCCATGGCTATTTTTCCAAGCTTGGTCTTTTGTGGCAGTTGGGTTGTATCCCCATGAGAAAAAGTTGGTGCATGTTTATTTGCCTTTCAGTGTTGTTTTGTTTTTGTCCGGTGTCTTTATTTGTGAGTTTTTTGTGATACCAAAAGCTATCGAAGCTCTTTTGTGGTTCAACGAATGGCTTGGGTTAAAACCAGATTTACGATTGAATGAGTGGTTAAGTTTTGCAATTTTTATGCCTGTAGTTTTTGGTCTTTCTTTCCAGACACCTTTGGTCATGATTTTCACGGAACGATTGGGCATTATAAATGTTGAAATGTTTCAAAAGAATAGAAAATACGCTTGGATGGCAATGGCGGTTTTTGCAGCAGTTGCAACACCTTCAACTGATGCATTTAGTATGCTTTTCTTATGGATACCCATGAGCCTTCTTTACGAATTAGGCATTTTTATGTGTCAAGTTTCACCTTCTAGGCCTGATTATGGAATTGATGTTCCTGATCCTGACGAAATGGTTGGCGTCTAGTTTACCCAGCTCTCTGTAAGCGAGTTTCCATTTGAATGAAGTTATTCATGGATTTGTTTATTTTATTGGTGCAGGCCCAGGCGATCCGGGCCTGTTAACTGTTCGCGGTCAACAAATATTAAATGATGCGGATCTGATTATTTATGACAGGCTTGTGTCCCTTCAAATCTTGCAAATCCTCCCAGATGAAACTCCAAAAATTTGCGCAGAATCCCTCCCAGGTTGTCATCCCGAGCGCATGCAAGTTCTGGTTGATTTGATGGTCACCAATGCTTCTAAGGGGCTGAAAGTTGCACGCCTAAAAGGTGGCGATCCACTTCTTTTTGGCAGAGGTAGCGAAGAAATCGAACCTTTGATTGCCAAAAATATTGGTTTTGAAATTGTCCCAGGGGTTACAGCGGCTCTTGGGGCGAGTGCTTATTCTGGGATCCCATTAACACACCGGGAATTTTCCAGCGCAGTGGCGTTTATTACTGGGCACGAAAAAGCAGGCAAGCCAGACAGCTTTCTTCATTGGCCTGAAATCTCAAAATTCCCCGGCACTTTGGTCTTCTACATGGGCGTTAAAAGGGCCCAAGTTATTCAATCTAATCTTCTCGAACAAGGGATGAGCCCGCAAACGCCCGTCGCCATTATTTCCGAAGCTACTCTTCCTCAACAAAAGCAAGCTACCACCGTGTTAGGCAATTTAACCGCCCTTGTTGCCCAGGAAAATTTCGAGCCACCTGCTGTTATTATTATTGGCTCCGCAGCGAAGTATCTTGGTCTTTGGGGTTGGCGAAACAAACTTCCATTGGGGAATGCCTCTGTTTTGATTTCTAGGCCCAAAGGGCAGGGGGCTGATTTTTCCACCAAGCTGAAAAATCTTGGTGCCAATGTCTTTCAATTTGATTCTATGGTCATTAAGAGCCCTGATGATTTGAGCTTGGTCGATTATGCAATAAAAAATATTGCTACTTTCGATTGGCTCGTATTTACGAGTGCCAATGGTGTCGAAAAATTCCTACAAAGATTTTTGCAATTAGGATTCGATATCCGAATTCTTTCGAATTTAAAAATCGCCTGCATTGGTCCATCGACAGCACTTGCATTAAAGTTATTTCATATTTATCCGGATCTGATTCCACC
>CAXNFS010000056.1:0-13770 GCA_964201235.1 Gemmataceae bacterium
TAGCAGCAGCCCTGCAAAGAAGAAGGCGACAAGCTTTTTTCCTTTCCACCTTCAACCCAGGCTCGCTTGGTTTTCAAATCAAACGCGCAGGCTTTGAATGGATGGAAGCAAGCGCACCACTAGGCTCTGCAGAAGACTTGGCAGAAGTACTAAAAGAATCACGCAGAATTGAAGCCTCTGCTGTTTTTGTAGATTCCCCCAACGCTACAGGCGATTACCTCGCAACATTAAAAGATTCTGGCGTTATGGTTGTTTCGGTCGATCACCTTGCCCAAGGCGACTTCCCCTCCAACATCGTTTTCAACCCACTGCTAGGCCCCTCAATCGAAGCCTACGATATCCCAAAGGGCACCCAAATCCTTGCAGGCGAGCGCTATGCACTTGTCCGCTCGGAAATCCGCAGGGTCCGGGCGTTACGATCTCAAGAACCACTTCCACCTTACAAAGCTGTGGTTGCACTCGGCGATTACGACCCGAACAATCAAGCAGGGGAAATCGCTAAGCAATTGATAAACACACCTAAAGTAAGCAGGGTGGATATTCTTGCGAGGTCTTATTATTCAAACATTGATGAACTGCGAAAACTTGCAGAACAGTCAGATGGAAAAATAGGAGTGTTCACCGAACCTTCGGAAATCCCTCCCAAACTTTCCCGCGCCCACTTTGCAATCACTGCAGGCAATTCTTGGTCTCTCGAATTCGCATGCATTGGCTTGCCACAGCTCATCATCGTGCAAAATGAAGCTTATTGGCCAACCGCTACCCGATTGGAAGAAGAAGGTGCTGCTGCCTGCCTAGGCTGGCACGAAACCCTCAATCCTTCCATCCTGCGTGAAGCTGTTGTTGATCTTCTTGATGACAACCTCGAACGACAATCCATGTCGCGATGTGGCAGGTATCTCATCGATGGAAGGGGTAACGACCGAATCGTAACCGCTTTCGAAGTGATGATGCATCCTTACCAACAAATGGAAAGAATCCGCGAAGCCGCATAAATCCTTTTCGTATAACTAAACTTCAAGCCGTGCTTTACAAAGCACGGCTTGTTTTTTTATTCCTGCCAAGCTTGATATTCACTACCAAATACCTTAGCTTCAACATTCACAAATTTCTTAAGGGAGTTTCGCCCATGGATAATCAACAAGTATCAGCAGCGTTGGCAGAAGTCGGAACCTTGATGGAATTACTAGGCGAGAACCCGTTCAAGGTGAATGCCTATGTAAACGCATCACGAACTATTGGTCAATTGACCGATGAAATAGCATCTTATGTAAATAAGGGCACCCTTGGAGAAATAGCGGGAATTGGTGCAACGCTGCGAGAAAAAATCACCTCTCTGGTAAAAACTGGAAAGCTCGAATACCTCGAAGAGCTAAGGGCCAAAGTTCCACCGGGATTGGTGAAAATGCTCGCCATCCAAGGTCTGGGGCCCAAGAAAGTGAAAGCCTTATACGATCAACTTCAAATTGATTCCCTCGAAAAACTTAAGATTGCTTGCGATGAAAGCAAGGTTGCAGATCTCAAAGGTTTTGGCGCAAAAACTCAGCAAAAAATTCTTGAGGGCATCGAATTCCTAGGCTCTGTTGCAGGAAGAGTTAGGCTCGATGAAGCCAGCTCCGTCGCAAACACTCTACTCAATCTTTTAAAAGACATGAAAGAAGTCATTCGCATTGAGTTATGTGGCAGCCTGCGCAGAAGAAAAGAAACCGTCAAGGATATCGATGTTTTAATTTCATCAAATACCCCTGCACCCATAATGGAAAAGTTTGTGACCGCTCCGGGAGTGATTCAAGTGCTAGGGCATGGCGAAACAAAATCCAGCATTTTTGTTGAAGCCCTAGTGAATGGCAGCAGAATTAAAATGCAAGCCGACCTGCGGGTGGTTAAAGACGATGAATTCCCATTTGCGCTGGCATATTTCACAGGCAGCAAAGAACACAATGTTGCAATGCGATCGCGGGCTATCGAATACGGACTTAAGCTAAACGAATATGGTTTGACAGGCGAAAATAAAAACATCAAATGCAAGACTGAAGAAGATATCTACAAAGCGCTAGATCTTCCTTACATTGCGCCAGAGCTTAGAGAAGATACAGGCGAAATTAATGCTGCTTTAAAAGGAACGCTTCCAGCCTTAGTTGAATCCAAACAGATCCAAGGTGTATTTCACAACCATACTACCTACAGCGATGGCGCAAACTCTCTTGAAGAAATGGCCAACAAAGCCAAAAGTCTTGGTTTGAAATACCTAGGCTTTGGTGATCATTCACAATCGCTGACCGTTGCCAATGGTTTAAGCCCTGAACGGGTAAAAAAACAAATCGCTGAAATCGATGAGCTTAATTCCAAGATGACGGGCTTTCGAATTTTCAAAGGAATCGAATGCGATATTCTTGCAGATGGCTCTCTAGATTATGATGACGAAGTTTTAGCGCTATTTGATTATGTGGTGGGAAGTGTTCATACCCATTTCCAAATGCCCCGCGAAGAAATGACCCAAAGAATCATCAAGGCGATGAATCATCCAGCTATCACCATGCTGGGTCACCTAACCGGCAGACTTCTTTTACGAAGAGATGGCTACGCAGTCAATCAGGAAGCAGTGCTTCAAGAAGCAGTAAAAACCAAAACTCTGATTGAAATCAACGCGCACCCAATGAGGCTGGATCTAGATTGGATTCATTGCAAGCGGGCCAAGGAACTTGGTGTTAAACTCGTGATTAATCCTGATGCCCATAGCACCGAAGACTTGGAATACTATGAATACGGGGTTTCGGTTGCCAGACGGGGATGGCTCGAAAAAGACGAGATTTTCAACACACTCAGCACCAAAGATGTGGAAGCTTATTTCTCTGAACGAAAAAAAGCCTTTACCAAAAAGAAGTAAGCTTTAGCTTTGAAAGTGTTAGGGAACGCCTTGGGTTGCTTCATTGCCAGCCCGGGTACCCAACGCACGCCAAACAATGGGGTCAATATTATTGGGAATGGATTTCACCGATCCATCCATGAAAACTGCGTTGACAATACCATTGTGATAACTGCGGGAAGTTACATTGGCAAAGGTAATTGCAGTTGGGCTAAGGCCTTCACGCATGGAATTGAAATCAATGTCATATTCAGCTCCGCCATTGGTGTAAGCGACTTTTGTATTGGGAGTAAAATTTGCAGTAAAACCTGTTTGATGAATTCTGGCATCAACCCATTCGGTATGGCCTGAATCAGTTTTAAAACTTCCCCCATAACCAACTACTTGGGAAGTCGTAGTCGGCATAGCAGTGGAGGCGGCAGCGGGATTTCCGCCATCGCGCAGGTAAGGGGTGTAAGCTTTTACTTCAGAAAAAGCAATGGTCTGGCTGGTACCATCCATGATTTCATTAATACGAACATTACGACCAACAATAAAAGCACCATCGCCTCCAACTCCTTGGGTAGTAGAAGGATCAAAAATCATCCAAGACCCCATATTAGCACCATAATTTAAGGGGAAGTGAGTTAAAGCCCCATCTGGCCTAGGAATAGCTTTGGGTTCACTAGGGCAAATAAACATGGGAATTTTTTGCTGGGTGACATTGGGTTGGACATCGTAAGCTCTGGTAAAATCAATGAGCCTTTGAAGGTTTTCTTGTTCAATAAAAGGAAGAAGCCTTGAATGAACAGACCAAGATTTGGAAGCCCTAATATTGGGAGCAGTAACAATCGGGTAGGAACCAGCCGTAGGGAAAGATTGAAAAGTTGATTCGTGATTATGCAGAGCCAAACCAATCTGCTTTAAATTATTGGCACACGAAAGCCTCGCAGCAGCTTCACGAACTTTTTGAACTGCAGGGAGTAACAAACCAATGAGAATGGCAATGATGGCGATAACGACAAGAAGTTCGATAAGGGTAAAAGCTTTTTTAAGAAAATTCCTGCGCATAAGCAAACTCCTCAGAGAGATCCTTATTGATACTGAGTCTCAAAATCAGTATAAAACTAATTTAGTACTCTATTCCCCAACTGTCAACCATTTTTATGTTTTTCTTGATCCCTAACTTTCCCCCTTTCTGAGTTTCTGTTTTTTTAACCATAATTTCTGCTAGAATTACCTTCTTAAGATTTTCCCTCTTTTTCTGTTACAAGGGCTCTTTATGTCTTCGGGTAAGAACTTTTTTATCACCACCGCAATCGATTACCCAAACAGCAGGCCCCACATTGGCACTGCCTTCGAAAAAATTGGTGCCGATGTACAGGCTCGCTTCCAACGCATGCAGGGCAAAAATGTTTTCTTTCTCATGGGTAATGACGAAAACACCATCAAAGTTGCTCGCAGAGCTGCCGAACTTAATCAGGATCCCAATGCCTATTGCGACGAAATGGCAAATCAATTCAAAGAAGTTTGGCGTGCCTTGGATATAAGTTTTGATGATTTCATTCAAACCAGCGAACCCCGTCATCACCAATGCTGTAAAGCCTTCACGCAAAAAGTTTTCGATAACGGGCACATTTATAAAGGTGGTTATGAAGGTTGGTACTGCGAAGGATGCGAAGCATTCAAAACTGAAAAAGAACTCGATGAAAAGAAGATCTGCCCCAGCCACAAAACTCCCGCAGTCAAACGCATGGAGCCCTGCTATTTCTTCGCCCTTTCCAAATTCCGCGACCAACTGCTTGCCTTCTATGAGCAGAACCCAGATTTTATCCAACCCGAAAGCAGACGGAATGAAGTCCTTGCTTTAGTTCAAACCGAGCTTAAAGATGTTAACATCACCCGCTCTGGCCAAACATGGGGCATACCCCTTCCTTTCGATCCAGAATTTACCATTTATGTCTGGTTTGATGCCCTACTCAATTACATCACCGCAATTGGTTATGGCGAAGACGAAGTAAAATTCAACCAATATTGGCCCGCAGACTTGCATGTGATTGGCAAAGATATAACCCGGTTTCATTGTGCCTTATGGCCCGCAATGTGCTTTGCTGCAGGTATTGCACCTCCTAAAAAAGTCTTTGGCCATGGCTTCGTTTATGTCAAAAATGAAGAAACAGGAGATGTCCAGAAAATCAGTAAATCCCTAGGCAATGTAGTTGAACCGATGGATATCATCACAAAGTTCAGCGCAGAAGCTTTTCGCTATTATTTTCTTAGGGAATGTCCTTTCCCCGCAGATGGGGAATTTAGCCTGCAACGATTTGTAGACATATACAATTCGGATCTTGCAAATAAGTTGGGCAATCTTTACAGCAGAGTGGTAGGTTTGATAGGCAAGAATTATGAGGGCGAGCTTACCAACATTGGTGCTTCTGATGAGCCCCCCTTATTTGTTGAAGAAAACTTAAAATCAATTGTAGGCCAAGTTCAGAGTTTGGTTGAAACTTGCCATTACAGCCAGGCACTACAAAAGATCTGGTCTTTGATTTTAGATCCTGCGAATCAATACGCAGAAAAAACAGCGCCTTGGACACTTGTAAAAACAGATAAAGAAAAAACCAAGATAGTGCTAGTACAATTAATTGAAGCGGTAAGAATTGCAGCAGTGTTACTAAAACCCTTTTTACCAAAGCTTGCTGAAAAATTGTACACCAGCTTTGACTTCCCAGAACCTTGGGCGTCTATCAATTATGCGGAAGCGTTAAAGCCAATAAATAGCTATTCAAGCATTAAAATCCTTGCAGAGCTAGAGAATGGCAAGGTAAAACCCTTGCTTCCGAGAATTCAAAAGCCAGCTTAGTGCCCTTATTTCCCTGAAAGTAGGCCCTTTTCTAACCAACTGGAAAAAGTTTCTTAATTGTAGCGAACCTTTTGCACAGCAGCAGCGTAGAAAGCACAGGTAGAGTGAGTCAGTCATCAAATATTTCAGAAAGATCTGACGAAGAGCTATTTAAGCTCTTTCGAGCGGGAAACGCCTCCGCTTTTGATGCCTTGGTTCATCGTTACGAAGGAGAGCTTTTTGGTTATCTCAACAGGTATCTGCGCAGCCGAGAACTTGCTGAAGATACTTTTCAAAACACCTTCATGACGATTTATCAAAAAGCTGAAAACTTTGAAGAAGGTAAAAAGTTCAAGCCTTGGTTGTATGCAATAGCAACGAATCAGGCGATAGACGCTTCAAGAAAAAGGAAAAGGCGTCAGGCGGTCAGTTTGGAAAGTGAATGGGATAGTGGCGAAAGCAGCGCAAAGGCTGGCAACCTACGCGACGCCTTGGAAGGCCATAACGAGAAACCCGACAATCTGGCAATCTTGGATGAAAAAAAAGTCCAAGTTCGCAAGGCGATAGATATGCTTCCTGAGAATTTGCGCCAAGTATTATTATTGGCATACTTTCACGAGTTCAAATATCAGGAAATTAGCGAGGTTCTTGGGATTCCATTAGGGACTGTAAAATCCCGGTTACATGCAGCGCTGGAAAAATTCCAGCAATCTTGGGAACGAATGCAGGATATGGTTTCATGACGAACGAAAACGGTGACAATATGGACCAGATTTTGCGTTACGCAATGAATATTCATGATTCGGCCGAAGTGGCGGAGATAAAGCGCCGTCTTCTTTCAGAGCCAGAGGCTCAAGCGCATTTGGAAGTGATGCGTAAGAGACTCTCTCTACTAAACGAAGACCGAGCCTTAGATCCGCCATCTTTTAATCTTGCAAAGAAAACCATCCTGCGTGTTCAGGGTGTGAAAACCCAGACCATGCGCTTCAATCAAAAAAAACAGCCCATTCATCATGGTGGAAATTACAAAAGCTCTATTAGAAGGTTTGATCTTCTGGTAGCTGCAGGGCTTTTGGTCATTATCAGTGGGGTTCTTGCGCCATGGCTTCATCAAGCCCGTACGCAAGCAGAGAAACTAGCCTGCACCAACAACATGCGCGAATTTCATAAATCCTTCCAGCACTATGCCTCTTTGCAACCTGATGGGAAATTCCCCTTCGTTGAACCTAATGGCCCGCGCAGTTTTGCAGGCGTTTATATCCCTACTCTGAGACAACATGGCTTGCTGGGTGATTACCATTCTGTTTCGTGTCCCACCAACCAACGCAAACTTCCCACCGAAACCAATCTTGATCAACTCGCCTCCATGTATCAAAATAAATCCAACCAAGGTTATCAACGCCTTACTAAAGACGCTGGCGGCGATTATGCTTACTCCCTTGGCTACAATAACGAAGGATCTCTCACCGGCCTTACCAACAAATCCGCGGGCGATTCACCGATTTTGGCAGATAAAATAAATCCGTCTATTTCTACCATGGCAATGAATCATGGTGGCTCGGGAAATAACGTCCTCTATGTAGGCGGCCATGTTCGCTGGTTACCTGCTCGAAAACAAAACGGTATTGGCGACGATATTTTTTTAAACGAAGACCACAAAATCCTCGCAGGTAAACATCTTCAAGATCATGTACTTGCACCCAGCCATGCCCGACCCTATGGCGATTCTGGGTTTCCGGATTAATCTTTCCTTTTTCTCGCAAAACTCTTTGCATTAAATAATCATCTATTTTATGATACAGTTCTTCAATTGATTCGATCATTGAAGGCTATATTTTAAAAAGTATGATAGTCATGCTTTTTATTTTAGCCCCTGATTACTACTGCCCTCCTAGAAACTATAAAACCATGCGAAAAAACATCTCCGTGCTTGCTCTTTGCTTTTTCATAACTGCGGTCAATACAACCCAAATATTGGCAGCAGATGCATCCAAAAGGCCGATTGTTCCTGGCTTCGAACGGTTCTCTCAAGGCAAAGAAATAGACCAAGCTCAATTGGGCTTACTGCTACTAGGCGAATTAAATTGCACCAGTTGCCATGCCCCAACCACGACCACCAAAGGATTAATCCAAGCAAAGCAAGCACCCTTGCTTGATAAGGTTGCGGGAAGAATCAAGCCAGAATATTTTGAAAGCTTTATAGCGAAAACGCATGAGATAAAACCTGGTTCAACCATGCCCCAAGTGTCCTTGGGAAATACGGAGCAAGAAAAACAAGCCACTGCAAAAGCCTTGGCGCACTATCTGGCCCAACAAGCCGGGGCTACAGAAAAACTGATATTTGATCCCAAACAAGTTGCGTTGGGAAAAACCCTTTTTGCGCAATCGGGCTGCGTATCCTGCCATGCTGGAAGAGATCAAGCTGCGAAAGAAATTCTTAATGTTAATAATTCAGTTCCTCTGGGCGCGCTTGAAAACAAATACACCGTGGGTTCGCTTACCAACTTTCTAGAAAACCCACATCAAGTTCGCCCCTCAGGAAGAATGCCCGCGGTGCTTAAAGATAAAAAAGAGGCACATGCAGTTGCGTGTTATTTGCTTCAAACTGCAAAAACCTCACCCAAATCTGCAGGTGTTTTGAAGTTCGAATACTTTGAAGGCTCTTGGACTAAGCTTCCTGATTTCACCAAGCTTAAAGCAAACGCAAAAGGTATCGCATCCGATTTCGATGTTGAAGTTGCACAAAAAGTGAACAACAACGCACTCCGCTTTGAAGGCTGGTTCAAATTACAAAGCGCAGGCAAGTACACCCTTCACCTAGGTAGTGATGATGGTTCAAAAATCTGGATCGATGGCAAACTCATCATAGATAACGATGGCATTCATCCGCACACCATAATTAGCAAAACAGTCGAACTTTACAAAGGTGAACACAAAGTTGAAGTAGGTATTTTTGATGGTGGAGGTGAGTACTCCTTAACCGTGGAAATTGAAAGCAATAATCTACCTAGACAGCCTTTATCAGGTATTTGCGCGCTCGATGAAAAAACCGCTGAAGGAACGACTACAGTTGCAACTGCTGCGCCTGCCGCTGCCCCGGGTCAGCCAGAAGTTTTCAAATTGGATGCAGCACTGGCAACCAAAGGGAGAGCGCTGTTTGCTTCTGTTGGGTGTGCGAATTGCCATAGCATGAATGAAAATAACAAGCGAATCCCCGCAGTGGTGCAAGGGCCGGAATTATTAAAGTTGCGCCCAGAAACCGGTTGCCTTTCCGAAAATCCACAAGGCAAGTCACCCGACTTCGCTCTTGATGCGAAACAAAAAGCTGCTATCGCTTTGGCCCTCAAAAACTTAGCAAGCATGCCACCCTCCCAAGATAGTAAAGCTTTGATCAATCAAACCTTTCTCTCTTTGAATTGCTACGCTTGTCACCAGCGCGATAAAATCGGTGGACCAGAAGATTCTCGTAATGCTTCCTTTGTTTCCACCCAACCCGAAATGGGCGATGAGGGCCGGCTTCCCCCTGCTCTTACAGGCGTTGGCGCCAAGCTTAACCCCGACTGGCTTAAACTAGTTCTTGAACAAGGAACTAAAGTAAGGCCGTACATGCTTGCAAGAATGCCCAAGTATGGCAGTGGTAATGTTAATCATCTGATCAAACCGCTGGGTGAAGTTGATACCATTGAACCGGTTGAAGCCATCCAGTTTGCAGATACGCCCGCTAAAGTTAAAACCTCGGGCAGACTTTTGGTCGGATCCAAAGCATTAGGTTGCATCAAATGCCATACTTTCAACAATCAAAAAGCGGAAGGTATCCAAGCCCTTGATCTCACAAGTATGCCCCAGCGATTAAAGCGTGATTGGTTTCAACGCTATATGCTTGACCCCCAACCTTTCAGGCCTGGTACCAGAATGCCCGCACCTTGGCCCATGGGTAAAACCTTCTTCGACGAAATCCTTGAAGGCAGTACTAAAAAACAAATCGAAGGCATTTATGTCTATCTCAGCCAAGGATCCAAGGCTTCACCCCCTGAAGGCCTTTCACGCGAAGCTATTGTTCTAGTGCCAGACAAGGAACCGATCATCTATCGCAACTTTATCGAAGGGGCAGGCGCTCGAGCCATTGGTGTTGGTTACCCAGAAAAAGTGAATCTGGCTTTTGACGCAAACTCACTAAGAGTTGCAATGATTTGGCAGGGTGCATTCATTGATGCAGCTAGGCATTGGCGCGATCGCGGAGTTGGTTATCAGCCCCCCTTGGGCGATAATGTAATTTCCCTCCCCGCAGGGCCTACCTTTACAACTTTGGCAAGCGAGAAAGAAAATTGGCCCGCTATAACTTCCAAAGAACAAGCAGGAACCTTCATCAGCTATACAACCGATGCTTTGGGAAGGCCTTCTTTCCAGTACAAGTATGCCGATGTCATGATCACCGATTTCCCCACACCCACAAAAAACAAAGAGGGTGGGTTCTCACGAGCGTTCACGCTTGAAAGTAAAACCCCACCTGCGTTGCTTTACTTGAGGGCCGCTGTTGGCACTAAAATCGAAGAGCAAAAAGAGGGATGGTTCTTGGTCGATGGGGAATATAAGTTCCGCTTGGTAGGCGCCAAGAAGCCCATCGTCCGAGAATCTAACAGCAAAAAAGAAATCCTTGTTCCTATCGTTTTCGAAAACGGTGTGTGCAAACTTGTTCAGGAATATTCTTGGTAACTTACTTCAACAACAAAAGCTTCAGGACTCTTAAAATGAAAAATACTTTGCTACTTTCCAGCCTTTTTACAGGCCTAATTATTGCATCTTTCTCCAAAGCTGCAGATCCTATCCCCACCGAAGA
This sequence comes from Gemmataceae bacterium, assembly GCA_964201235.1. GTDB lineage: Bacteria > Planctomycetota > Planctomycetia > Gemmatales > Gemmataceae > UBA969. The sequence continues at coordinate 10,525 of CAXNFS010000056.1, forward strand.
TGACTACTACAAAATTGTCAAATTCGAAATCCCTAAAGATGTTGTCCTTGAAGCAGGTTCCATCGAACTTACCGCAGACAACAAACTCTTTGTCAGTTCCCGCAGAGGAGAAATCTGGTCTATCGAAAACCCCTTCGCCAAGGATCTCGCCAAAGATGCCAAATGGACTCGCTATGCACATGGCCTTCACGAAGTCCTTGGGCTTGCATCCAAAGATGGTTGGATCTATGCCACCCAGCGTGGCGAACTTACTAAGCTCAAAGATTCCAACGGCGATGGCAAAGCGGACATCTTTCAAACCGTTTCCGATGCTTGGGAAATCAATGGCGATTACCATGAATATGCTTTCGGCTCCAAGTTCGACAAGGATGGCAATGTTTGGATCGTTCTTTGCTTAACAGGTTCATTTAACAGCAATAGCAAGTATCGTGGTTGGTGCGTTCGGGTTAATGCTGATGGTACTTTTACCCCAACCTGCAGTGGTATCCGCTCGCCTGGAAGCATTGGTTTTAATGCAGCAGGGGATTGCTTCTACACCGACAATCAAGGGCCATGGAATGGCACCAGCAGCCTTAAGCATCTTTTACCTGGTTCGTTCCAAGGGCACCCCGATGGCAATAAATGGTTTGATCTTAAAGAAGCAAAGCTCGCTGGCCCCAAACCTGAAACGCCCAAAAGCGGCTCTCGTATGATGATTGAAGCAGAGCGCATTCCCCAACTGATGCCTCCTGCTATTTACTTCCCCTATAAGAAAATGGGGCAATCCGCTTCCGGAATCGACTTCGATAAATCCGAAGGCAAGTTTGGCCCTTTCCAAAACCAACTCTTCGTTGCAGACCAAACCAATAGTACCGTCATGCGCGTTCATCTTGAAAAAGTTCATGGCAGATACCAAGGCGCATGCTTCCCTTTCAGAAAGGGCTTTGGTTCTGGCAATGTTCCTGTGATGGCTTCGAAAAACGGACACCTCTTTGTAGGGGGAACCAATCGTGGTTGGGGTTCGCATGGCAGCAAACCTTTCGCACTCGAGCGTTTGGATTGGACTGGGAAAGTACCTTTCGAAATCCACGAAATGCGTGCTAAAAACGATGGTTTTGAACTCACCTTCACCCATCCTGTTGACCCTAAAACCGCTGCTGATGTTGCTTCTTACAAAATGAGCACCTACTGCTATATTTATCAATCTGCCTATGGCAGCCCTGAAGTTGATTTTACTTACCCGAAAATTACTTCCGCTGTAGTCGCACCCGATAACAAAAGCGTTCGAATCGTGATTGATAAACCTGTTGCAGGGCATATCCACGATCTCACCGTGGCAGGGGTTCGATCAAAAGATGGGTTGCCTTTGCTTCACCCCGAAGCTTATTACACTCTAAATTACATCCCTGAAAAAGCTAAGTAACAGGTTGATGGTTGAAGATTAGATACTCAAAAACCAAAGGATCTACTTTTACTAATAAAGTAGATCCTTTTTTATGTAACTTTCAGAAAGCATTAATTCCTTTTGCATTCTTGACAAGGCAACCTCTGGGCCTTAGGGTGACATCATATTTGATTGTTGCAACCATAGGTAAGTTTGGAGAAAAGGCCCATGTCCACTGCTTCAGCATCCCCCAGCACTTTGCCATCGAAACCCAGAGATATCACCGTTTACAGCCATTCCATGCTGTTCTATTGGTGGCCGGTCTGGTTTGTAGGTTACATTCTCGCGGCACTTACCCTTTGGGATCAGCACCTCTTAATGGTGGTCCCCATTCATGCGGAAGCAAAGTCCGTCGAATTCAAAGACGGTAAAGAACGCAATGTGGTCATTGTCCCAGATGGTGAAAGCCTTCTCAAAGATGAAAAAGGGGCTTTAATCCAACCCACTCTTTATGTGGCACAAAGTAAAAACTATGGTGTAATCTTCTGTCTAACGCTTCTACTTACTATTTTCATCACCAGTGTATCCCTGCGCGGAATGTGGTCTATTCTGGTCATTGTTGTGATTGTCATGGGTGTCACCATTCTGATGCTTGCAGGTTACTGGGAAAAAATCACCAGTGCGTTCTCCCTGCTAGATATCCGCATCAATCTGGGAGGTTACCTATTCGCATCTACTGGTTTACTAATCATCTGGCTGGTTGCATTCATGTTTTTCGATCGTCAGATTTATGTGACTTTCAGCCCTGGGCAGTTGCGAGTAAGAACCGAAATTGGAGATGGTGAAAAAGTTTATGATGCCACCGGCCTAACTTTCGAAAAGCAGCGCAGTGATATATTCAGGCATGGTATTCTAGGGCTTTGGTTCTTAAATATCGGGACGGGCGACCTCATCATCAAAACATCGGGTGCGCAAAACCACACCTTTGATCTTCCCAATGTCATATCGATTGAATCTAAGATCAAAGCCATCGAGCAATTGATGCAATCTAAAGATGTTAACCTGATGTAACTTTGGAATGCGTTAAGTCAAAAGAAGAAGCCCGGCATAATACCGGGCTTTTTCTTTTATCACACTTTATGAGAAGCGCTTACCCCTCGATCAATTCTTTTACAGGCTGTACAAAGTAAGGCCCGCCTGTCTTCTTATCTGCAGTCAACTTTTCTGCGTGTTCGTTAGCATCCTTCTTCTTCGGGTAATCAAATACTGCCACCCTCTGATTGGAATTGCTGAATACGCCCCATACAAGCTTCATGCGCACCACTTTCGATGCACGAGTCTTGCGCGGCTTCTTTTCTTTGACTTCCTTTTTAGGCTTCTTTAATGCCTTCTTTTTCTTCTTCTTAGGGCGATCCTCATCATCGCCATCCTCATCGTCTTCCGATTCGGGGAAGTCGTCATCGGCGGCCTCATCATCGCCTTCATCACCATCGCCTTCATCACCATCGCCATCGTCATCATCATCATCGTCGTCGTCATCATCATCGTCATCATCTTCCTCGTCTTCGAGGAGTTCTTCTTCTTCTTTAGCCTTAGCTTTTTTGCGATTTTCAGCGGCATCATTAGCAGCGCGTAAATCTTTACGATTGGGAAGGCGGCGAGCCATGAATAATACCCCCATACCAAGAAAACATAATGAATGTTGCATAACAATTTAGCAACAGGTTAAGATGTTAAACTAGCAATTATGAGCAATTCATTCAAGTTAGAGTCAGGGAATATTCGCAATTTTTAGGGATATAGGTCGAATTAATGCTGAAACGGAGCAGAATATTTCAAATAGGAACTTATAGGCAAAGGGCAAAGAAACCTACTTTTTATCG
>CAXNFS010000057.1:0-13643 GCA_964201235.1 Gemmataceae bacterium
CAACGCATCTTCTCGACTTCTTCCTCGATGCTCGAAGCGACGGCGCTGTTGCCGATGTTGGCATTGATCTTCACAAGAAAGTTGCGGCCGATAATCATCGGTTCGCACTCGGGGTGATTAATGTTGACCGGAATGATGGCGCGGCCAGAAGCGACTTCTGCGCGGACGAACTCGGGCGTGATCTCTTTCGGAATGCGCTGCGGGAAGCGACGAAAGACCGAAGGCGAATACTCGCTGTTCGCAAGTTGGCTCGAACCGGAATGCTGCTTGTCGAGGACATTGCGGACATTATCATTAGCCATCTCGGCCATCTTCGTGCGGCCCATATTCTCACGGATGGCGATGAACTCCATCTCGGGCGTGATGATTCCCTGCTTTGCATACCACAGCTGCGTCACGGGTTGACCCTTGCTCGCACGGATTGGACGACGGCGTTGACCAAGCAGACCTGGAAATTCCACCAGTCGATTCTTCTCCGCCTTGCTCGCAAACTCCGCGTGCTTGCCAGAGAGATAACCATTATCCATCGGTTTTACTTCGCGCCCATCGTATTCCTGAACATCACCACGAGCTTGAATCCACTTCGAACGCAAGGCGGGCAGGCCCTCGTCTGATTTGCCTGCAAATGTCGGATCACCCCAAGGCCCGGAGCAGTCGTATACGCGCACCGGCTCATTCGCCGTCACCGCACCGGTGTAAGATTTCGTCTCGCTGACGGTGATTTCGCGCACAGGCACTTGTACATCGGGGTGGATTTGGCCGGGCAGATAGACACGCTTACTATTTGGCAGTTGCTCGCTGCTGTGTGGTTCGTTGGCATCTTTGGTTGAAATCGGTTCGTCGTTGATGATTTTTGGAGCGGCATTCTCGAGTTCGGCCCCTGAATGCATTTCAAGAGTAACGATACCCTTCCGTGCGGAATCCTTTTGCGTCATATCATAAGCTCCATATGAAGTTGCGTTCTATCGTAATTAATTAAGGGTAAGGCTTGGACAAATGAAAAGTGGTCGACATTGGCCGCTTTCTCACGCCGGCATTATCCGGGTCGAGTCCAAGGGTCTTTTCTCAGCTTTGCTTCTTGCAATGCACCCCTAGCGATTCATAGACAGTATACCTGTTGAGTCAAGGTATGGCTACTTTCATTTAAAGGAATCCGATGTTTCCTTTTTATTCTTCGTGGTTAAGGTTACAATGCTAGCTGTTCATTGCTTATTTGGAGTTTGATAAATGAATGCTCGGATAATGTTTGTAATAGCAATTTTGATAGGCTTTGCCGCTGCAATGCCAAATTCGCAAGCCTACCAAGCCCCTGAAAAATTGGTCGATAAGGTTCGTGTATCAATTGATAAAGGTATTCAATATCTGCGCGACATGGAAAAGGGTAAGGGAAATTGGGAATTAGACGCTGAAAGTAATATCCGCAAAGGTGGGTGGACCTCTCTTGCAATGTTATCCTTATTAAATTGTGGCGTACCCCCGGAAGACGAAATGATGAAACGCGGGCTTGAGTACCTGCGAGGCGTGCCACCTTCTCAGACTTATACTGTTGGGCTTCAAACCATGGTTTATTGCCTGGCCAAACAACCACAAGATCGCGATCGTATTCAGCGCAATGTTGATTGGCTTAAATCCGCAAAGTTAAAAGATGGTTGGAGCTACGGCGAACGAGCTTTCGGCTCTGCTGATAATTCCAACACTCAATACGCATTGCTCGGATTACACGAGGCGTTTGTTGCTGGGGCCAATGTTGATCGCAAAATCTTAGAAGAAGTTCGCAGCTATTTTATCAAAACCCAAGTCCCCAAAGATGGTGGATGGACTTACCGTGGGGGTGGCCTTACCACCATGACCATGACCACCGCTGGCCTTTCTAACTTGCTAATCACCGGTGCCGATCTGGAAGTTGGCAAACAAAAACTCCGTGACGATGGCGTTGCAGAACTCTGTGGGATTTACGAAGAGAATAAAGCAGTTGCTGATGCACTGCGTTGGGTTGGGAATAATTTTCCTGCGAAGCTTACCGTAGAGCGAGCCCGTGCTGCTTTTCAGCATCCCTATTATGGCCTTTATGGTATCGAAAGAGTTGGCAGGCTTACAGGCAACCGCTTTATAGGCGGGCATGACTGGTACAGGCTAGGTTGCGAATTTTTTGTCGATACACAAAAAGCGGATGGTCGTTGGGATGGCGAAGGCAGGCAGTTTGATCACTGGCCCGTGGTTGCTACTAGCTTCTCATTGCTTTTTCTCTCTAAGGGTAGAACTCCGGTTCTTATGACCAAGCTTGCTTACAACCGGGGCGATGATTGGAACAATAAACGCAGCGATTGTAAGAACCTCGTGGCTTTTGTCTCGAAGGAATTGTTCAAAGGCCAGCCGATGGCATGGCAGATATTTGATTCTCGGACCAAACCTGCCGAGCAGGAAGATCAAGTGAAAGAGCTTGCTGCTGAACTGCTGCAATCGCCCGTTACTTATTTCAATGGGCATAATCGTGCCCCAACGGGCAAAGAGCGCGATATCCTCAAAGAATACCTAAATAACGGGGGCTTTGTTTTTGCAGAGGCTTGCTGTGGCAGGCCCGAGTTTGATGCAGATTTTCGTACCATGTGCAAAGAAATGTTTCCCGACAACCCTCTTACGCTACTTCCAGATTCCCATGCGGTTTGGCTTGCAAGTGGGAAGTTTGCCGTACCTCCCGGAGAGTTCCCACTCTGGGGCATTCAGCAGGGTTGCAAGACTATTTTAATGTATAGCCCCAAGGCAATCAGTGGATATTGGGAGGGTAACGCGACCAGTATTGGCAGGGCAGCTACAGCTTTTCAATTAGGGGCAAATATCATTGCTTATGCTACTGGCCTTGAAGCGCCTAAGCCAAGGCTTACCGAAGTCGAAATTTTCAAGGGTGATTTAAAATCAACCGTTCGTAGAGGCTTCCTTAGGGTTGCCCAAATCAAGCATGAAGGTGATTGGCAACCTGCGCCCCTTGCCATGCGAAACCTTATGGCGGATGTGCGTAAGTCGGGGCTTGATGTTTCGCTTGAAACCATCCCTTTGCCTCTTGCATCCGATAACATCGTCGATTTCCGTTTCCTTTATATGCATGGTAGAAGTGCATTTAACTTCCAAAAGCAGCAGATGAATCAGTTGCGCTTCAACCTTGAAACTGGAGGCGTGCTTCTTGCAGATGCTTGCTGTGGTGCAAAGTCTTTTGACACTTCTTTCCGAACCTTCATGGATCAACTTTGGGAAGACAAGAAATTGAAATTGCAACCCATACCCTTGACAGATGAGCTTTACAGTCATCAATTGAATGGAGAAGCTTTGCGTGAATTGCGCTGTAGAAGAGAGGGCGCTGATGGCAGGCCTGAACCTGGGTTCAAAAATGTCACACCCTTGTTGGAAGGTATCAAACTGAACAATAGATGGGTTGTGATTTACAGCAAATATGATCTCGGTTGCGCCTTGGAAAAACACAAGTCGACCGATTGTCTTGGTTACGATTACGATAGTGCCTTAAAGCTTGGTAAGGCGGCTGTCTTTTATTCACTCAAGCGATAGTGCGAATAATTCTTTCGTCAGGGAGTTTTCAGAAATGGATAGTTGGTTCTTGCCTGTTGGATTTCGGTTTTGCGGCCTACATAGTGGCATTCGCCCAGATCCAGAAAGAAAAGATCTCGCATTGTTCTTTTCCGATTTTCCGGCCTCTGCTGCGGGAGTTTTTACCACCAATAAAGTTAAAGCTGCTCCTGTTCACCTGTGTAAAGAAAGGCTTCCTTCCGATCTTATCCGCGGGATTATCGTCTGCTCGGGAAATGCCAATGCCTGCACAGGAAAGAAAGGCATGGATGATGCCCGAAAGATGGCAAGTGTTACTGCAGAGGTAAATAAGTGCGAAGATAAAGAGATTCTTGTTTGCTCCACTGGAGTTATAGGCAGGCATCTGCCCATGGATGTAATCGAGGGTGGTATCCGAAAGACTGCTGAACTGCTCAGCGATTCCGCAATGTCGCTTAGTGATGCTGCTCATGCGATTCTTACTACCGATACAAAAATTAAAGTTGTGACCAAAGAAATTAGCATTAACGGAAAACAAGTGGTGGTTGCTGGAGTAGCCAAGGGCGCTGCCATGATAGGCCCAAACATGGCAACAATGCTAGCCTTTGTGTTTACCGATGCGGAAGCTTCCGATGGCGAGCTGGCCTCCCTTATCACCGACGCATCGGATAAGTCGTTTAATTGTGTAAGTGTTGAAGGCCATACCAGTACGAATGATAGCCTTATTATTCTTGCCAATGGTGCTTCGGGTGCTGGAAAAATGCTGGGCGGTGATTGGGATGCTTTTGTTGCGGTGGTAACCGAGGTTTGCTGTGAACTGGCAAAAGAAATTGCAATTGATGCAGAGGGTGCCAACCATCTTGTAACTATTACTGTGGAAGGTTTACGTGATGACAAAGAGGCAAAAAAGATTGCCAAGACTGTTGCTGAAAGTGTGTTAGTGAAGACCGCGATTTTTGGCGCAGATCCAAACTGGGGCAGGGTGGTTTCTGCTGCGGGGTACGCAGGTGTTAACTTCGAAGAAAAAAATCTTTCTCTTTGGATGGGTGAAATGCTTCTTTATAAAGATGGCACCCCCATGGACTTTGATCCCAAGGTTGCTTCCGATTATCTTAGAAACAATCGCAATGTAACGCTAAGGCTGCTTTTCAATCTCGGGAAGGGAAAATGCACTTATCAGACTTGTGATCTTACACAGGAATATGTCCGCCTAAACGCTGACTATACAACCTAATAGTCCGGGTTTGGTTCTTCGCCATTTCGGGTGACTAACGCTGCAACGACTTTAATGCTGGTACCGGATTTCAACATCGAAACATGAGCATCGCAAAATAGAGCTGCAGCAGCGTTATTGTGAAATCCATAAAGTTCATGCTTGTTATAACAGTTGACTGCGCATGGGCCGTATTGATCAGAGCCATCTTCTTTCGCACCATCAAGATTGATAAAGCAGTTGGGTATGGCCCACCCAGCAGGGCCGGTTTCTTGGCCAGTATATCCCGATGTATTCCAAAATTGTGGCCTACCTGCGACTTCACCTAATAATATTGTTTGCGATAACCCGTCTTTGATGTCTGAAAACTTGCATGGTCGGTCTTCCCCGATCGGGCCCAGCGGATCACCTTTCCACGGGGCTAGTACCCCCAATGCAATCAACCCGGCATCTACATCATAAATGATGGTGTAATCGCAAACACCAAAACTCAAATTGAAATACTTGCTAACTCTGCCGCCCGGGGCGTTTTGGCATACAAACATTTTCAGTGTTTTTGATACATAAGGTTGTAAAGCCGGATCATCCCAAGCGGTGGTTCGAGGCAAAACTTTTGCTAGTGCTTCCTGCTCGATATAAGGCAGAAGAAACATAGGCCAAGCCTGAGGTTGAGGTGCGGTAACCGAACCCGGTGGCAGGCTTCCATGGGTGGAATGATAGTTTTGGAATGCCAGTCCGAGTTGCCTAAGGTTGTCGATACAAGTGATTTTGCCTGCAGCGTTCCTTACTTTCTGAACTGCGGGCAGTAAAAATCCAATCAGAATTGCAATGATTGCAATAACAACAAGTAGTTCAATTAGGGTAAAAGCCAGTTTTTTACGGCTGATCATTATGCTTTAACTCTGTTAAGGCTGCCTGCCCATTAAAATAGTAATTCAATCGGATCAAATCCTTGCGATAACTTTATTTATAAGTCATAATAATTGTACCACCGAAGTAATCATGGTTCTATTCATGCCTTTATTTAAAAACAATCTGAATCGCAGACAGCTATTAACTGTTGGAGCAGCAGGCATAGCGGGCCTGACTTTACCCAGAATATTAAGCGCCTCGAGTAATCGTACTGGGGTAACATCAGCAACCAAGGCGGATTCTTGTATTGTCATCTTTTTGAATGGTGGCTCAAGCCATCTCGATATGTGGGACATGAAGCCCGATGCGCCTGCAGAAATTCGTGGTGAATTTAAACCGATAGCGTCTTCCGTTCCAGGGTTAATGTTGGGTGAACATCTGCCCGGGTTGGCTAAGGTGATGCATCATGCAACCTTGGTTCGCTCCATGCACCATTCGGTGAATAATTCTCATGCTGCTGCCGTATACACCTCGCTTACCGGCCACGATCGCGGGGAAAATGGCGGAGGTGCAAAGCCTACCGATATTCCCGCAATGGGATCGGTGCTTGCCAGATATCGGCCACCATTAGGAGCATCCGTACCCTTTGTATCAATGCCTTATGTAACTAAGGAAGGCGCAGGGGGCCCACCACAACCTGGTTTTTTTGGTGGAATACTAGGTCGATCCTTCGACCCGATGTTTGTGCTGCGCAATCCCAATGACTCAGATTTTGGTTTGCCTGAACTTACTTATTCCCCTGATGTTGATGGGTCACGGATGGGAAGACGTCGTTCGCTTATCAGCGCCCTTGGTAAATCTAACTCCAATAATTTAGGCGATCTCGATGCCTATCAAGCCAAGGCCTTTGATCTTCTTTCTTCAGAAAGAACCCGGACCGCTTTCAAGATCGAGCAAGAGCCTGACAAGCTTCGTGAAGCATATGGTAGGAATATTTATGGCCAGAGCGTTTTGCTTTCGCGCAGATTGATTGAAGCGGGGACTAGGCTTGCTTGTATTTCTTGGGCGCCCGATGCCAATGCCACCTGGGATACCCATGGTAATAACTTCAAGAAACTAAAGGGTGAGTTGTTACCTCAGTTTGATATGGCAGTTTCTAGTTTGATTACTGATTTGGAATCGCGAGGAATGCTCGAGCGCACGATGGTTGCAGTTCTAGGCGACTTCGGCAGAACTCCAAAAATCAACGCCAATGCGGGCCGTGATCATTGGAATTTTTGTTACTCACTTATGATTGCAGGGGGCGGGTTTAAAAAAGGTTTTGTCTACGGTGCAAGCGATAAGATAGGTTCGAATCCCAGCCTGAACCCTTTGGTTCCTGCTGATATCATTTCGACTATTTATCATTGTCTGGGTATTTCGAATGAGCTTGAAATCACAGATCGATTAAATCGCCCGCAAGCACTTTGCCCTTGGGGTAACCCGGTAAAAGAATTGCTTGTCTGATTATTCCTTAACTGGGTCTTTAAGTTCCATACACGAAAACCATAGCACTACTACGCTTGAAATCAGCGAAGTTCCAATACTGGCAAAAGGCATTATATGGCCAGTTTCTAATGCGTTCATCCAGGCAGTTGGTGGCGGAAATTCTTTTATTGTCCCCATTAAATCACTTAAAATAATACTGAAGTCGATGGGTTTTGGTAATGCCCAGTAGGCAATGTCGATCAACCAAATTGCCACCCCTGATGAAGATTCTGCAGTAGTTGCGCTGAGGTTGCTAATGCGGGCTTGATTCACCATCCAGCAGATGGCCCAGAATGCAATCGAACCTATGATTGCAACCATGGTGCTTCTGCTCCATGTACCCAGAAACACCGAAGCAGGATAAAAACAAATAAATTGGACAACTAATATTGCGAATGACCAAAGGAATAATCCATTCCAAACATTGGTTGAAATGCCAAGTGCAATCCAAGAACCGCCTATCAAAATGATTCCATGCAGGCTGAGAACTATAACGATGGAGAATGTTTTTCCGAGGAGCATAAAGCCCGTGGATAAGGGGCGAAGACGCAGCATGTTCCACCAGAAGCCTTGTAGGAATTCTGGAATGAAACCTGCAGTCCAGATCAATGCGAAAATCAAACCTACTGCATCTGAAGTGAAGAAGACTAGCATGGATTCAAAGTATCGAACGGCATTTTCTCTAAACTTGACCCAGGGTATTTTGACTGCACCAAACAAAAGCCTGATCTCGCCCTGAATTAGGGGGATTCCAGATTTTTCCAGTTCTTCCTTCCCTACGCGTGCTGCTTCTTCTACTGGGGCTCGCTGTGCAATTTCATAACTTGAAGCTTCGGGTATGTTCGTAAACCTAACCGTTCCTGCCAAAGTGATAATCATTGCAGAATAAAAAAGAAGCAGAGGGAAAAGATGTGATGCAACAGCCTGGCGTAACGATTCCCCTGTCAAGCATTTCAAGATTTGGAGAAATTGTGATCCAGTCATTTGGGTTATCCAATTGGTGTCGTGTTGGCGCAAGCTAGTTGCATCGCTTTTTGAAGGAAAGGGCCTTGGCTATTCCCACGCCAGTTTTCAATTGGTTCATCTCTTAGTATTTTTCCATTAGCAAGTAAGATAATCCTGTCGCAAAGGGCTTCTATTTCTTCAAGTTCATGGGAAACTAGAATTACACTTCGGCCTTCCTGGCGCCAATCGATCAATAGATCCCGAACTTTTTGCCTGGCATCGAAATCCAAGCCTTCGAGAGGTTCATCGAGAATTAGCAAAGGGGGGGTTGCAAGAATAGCTTGTGCGATTAAAAGCCTCTGGGTCATGCCTCGGGAAAATCCCCCAACACTTTGTTCTTGTCTGTCTTCGAGCCCAACCTTGGTCAATGCTTCAATTATCATTCGGGAAAGGTCTTCTGATGCAATACCTGAAAGTGAACCAAGGATATGCAAAATTGCCGTGGGTGTTAGGTGCGAGGGAAAAATGGGGGATTCTAAAACCGCACCAATGTGCTTCAAGGTTGAACGATCTGAAACTGGTTTTGAAAATCTTGTAATGGAGCCAGAGTCGGGTTTGATCAAACCCAACACAAGTTTCAAGAGAGTAGATTTCCCGGCACGATTAGAGCCAACCAGCCCAATGATCGCACCCTTGGGCACGCTCAAGCATAGGTTGTCCAATGCCTGAATCTTCGACTTTCGAATCGTTTTGAAAGCCTTACTGACATTCTCGATTTTCAAAATACATTCGGTCATAGTTTGTTTGTAGCTACCTTTTGATTGATCAGAACAATCGTAAACCCAAAGGAAACCAAGTTTTTAGTCATCAGTTATTATAGTGATTTATTCAATCAGAGTGATTTGAATCCCGCTTTGCAATACCCTTTCAAAGGCACTTCGAACTTTTTCGATGCGCTGGTTATAAGTTCCAGTGATTATTTTTTCGCTGTTCAATGTTGTTGCTCCTGCAGGGGAGGTGTTTCCTTTGATCTGGCATTTTACTAGGAAGTTCATTGCTGCTGGCTTGCCGGTGCTTGTGGAATTAGTTTCGAAGAGTTGCCCGAATGCAATGCTGTGTACACTGACAGGGTTTTTAATGGTTGAATAACCGCATTGGCTGGCGGTGGTAAGGTTGCACACATATTGCAAAGTGTTTAAAGCATAGATATCATCGGATCCAGAACTACCCGCATCAGAAATGCCAGTAAATTTGGAATAATATGCCCCGCCCGATTGGAAAATGCCATAAGCATTGCTTGTTGGTACACCATCAGTTTCAAAGATAATCATTTTGTTGGCGCCTTTTCTTCCATTAAAACCCGTTGCGCTGCTGAACTGATTATAGGCTGCCATGAAGGACATTTGCGGATTGGTGCCCCCATCCGCATTGGGAATTTCCGCTGAAGTTTTATTATCCCATTGGCCAGCAGCAATGCCGCCTGTAGAAGAAATCGTTCCTAGATATGAGGTGTTGAAACTATTGCCGTAGGGGCGGATTTCTGCATTTGGATTACTTAAACTGTCTAGAAGAGAATAAGGATAAAAAAGTGCGTTATTCATGCGGGTGAAATCCTTACCCATTGGGACTCTTGCGACATTGTATTCGCTAAGGGTTGAAAAATAGATGAGAGCAGCCTGATCGTTGGGATGATTTTTTTTAATGTCAACAAGGGCGGATTGAATTCCCGCCTTGAGTTGCCAAGTTGCTGATTCATGGGCGGTACCGGGTAACCAATTCCTTCCGATCCGATAGTCGGATAAAAATGAAAGGAATGAAACGGGTCCAAACCAGAAGTTTAAACGGGGATGAATCGGGTTATCGTTGTAATGCATGTAAGGCTTGGGATTGGCTGTGAGGCTTGTTTTTGGAGTGATTCTGGTTGTGCCATAGGCAGTGGTGTTTTGTCCATAAAGAATTTGAGTCTGATTTCCTGCACCGATTACATAATCAATATAAGAACGCCAGAATTTTTGATCAAGTGTGCCACCTGTATCGGGGATAGTTGTTGGAATTGCGCTGTAGTAAAGAACTCTACCAGCACGCATATTATCGGGGAATACTTTGGGGCCAGAATTAAGCCAGTTGATTACTGCAGTGTAATTGATCTTATAGCTTGTTGTACTTGCAGTGCGAAACCTGCCATTGGTTGTGCTGAAAAGTAAAGAGTTATCATCGCAAGGAGTCGTACTGTTAGAGCCATACAAGAAAAATTTTTTGCGCCAATCGTTCGTAGTTCTAGGGTCGGGTGGCCACATATAAAAAGTTTTACCATAGTAGCCAGGCCCCATGGTAAAGCCTTGAAAATCCGTATACCCAGCAGACTCAAATTCCACATTTTTGGCATGGGTGTTGGCTTGAGTAGTCGTATTACCAGAGACATATTGCCGCACAGTGGAAGCGTAAGGGGTCCCCGTATTATTAGGAACTGCACCAAGATTATAACCATTGGTTTTGGGCCAGCGATCGCCCCCCATGCCAGTGGAGGAGTTTGTAAATTTTACAGGGGTATCTAATTGGGTTTGAAAATTCTCAGGTGCTGGCAAGGCGAAATTGGTAGGAGTGGTGCGCCAATTGTAGGGAGTAAGTGGCCTGTAAAAAGCACTGATGTAAGAACCATCCGCTTGTTTGGAATAAAAGTCTTTTACAATTGGTGGGCCATCATCTGTCTCCCTGGTATGGTTGTTGGGTGCGGAATCGCCGTATTGGGTGGCGCGTTGCATCACAGAAGTAATCGTCGACCATGGTCCAAATCTTGGGATATTCGGGTCAGGATTCATGGATCCTGAAATCGAACCTGATAAAGGGTATGAGGGAATACTGTTGAAGCGCATGGAACCAGAATAATCGAGAATAATTGCTAAATCTCTGGGGCGATGCACAGCGGTTGCTGAAGCGGTTGCTGAAAAAGCAGAGTAATTAAAGAACTTTGCAAGAGAAGTTGGCTGACTAAAAGTTACACTTGTTTTCACAGCACTCCAGTTTTCGGTTGCTGGTTTGCTGCCTGTAAAGATAGTTTGAAACTTGCTTAAAACTGCATTGTAATTGTAATAACCAACTTGCGTTGTCAATTGGCTTGATTGAAGGGTTTGCCCCATGATTTTCGATGCTTGAATTGTGCTTAATGTCAATCCATTAACTGCAGCTCTGTTGTTATCGGTGCTGGCGTCACCAGTCAAACTACGCGAGCCTGAAAGTGCTGCTGCATCGGCAGCGCTTTGTAACTGGGATTTTGTTTGAGCAAGTATTCCTATATCCACAGCCAAGGCGATTATCCCTATCAAGGCGACCATGCTGACCGCAAGCATCGGGAGGATGGAGGCTTTTCTATTTTTGTTTATAAACTTTGTTTTTGTCATGGTTTATATCCTCTTAGTTGCCTTCACTATTCATGATGGTTGCAGCCTAGAATATAAAAGATGAGGGCAGAAACAAAAGGAGGGGCACTGATGGGGTATAAGTGCCTGAAATCTCAACTATGATTGAACTACTAGATTGCGCATCATTCCAATTGCTGTTCGCAATAGCTGCGCCGGTGTTTACATTATGAACGGACACTTTGTAGGTGGATAGTGTATTTTCTGTGCCATTCATTTTTGTGGTAACCACATTACTTACCTGAGTAGAAATTGTGTCGTAATTTGTATGAACTAACACATATCTTACAGTATTATTTTGAATGTAAACAAGATAATAATACACTCCATACTTTATTATTTCTACAAATGTCATCATGAAAACAAGGAGGATGACAGCCATTTCTTTCCTGCGAAACCATGATTATGGATAACGACATCAAACTTGGGCTAAACATATTGAAATTAATGTTGTTCATATCAGTATTAGGGGTTGTAGCAGTAACCTTGAAGATTTGCCCTTTCACAGCTTGGTATGGGTGGGTTATGGGGTTTTCAGTAAGGGCTAAACTTCACCGTGACATTGGTCGAGAGCCAACCACCCCTTGCAATGGTGTCCTTCACAATAGAAGTTTCTGAAGAGGTTTCAGGATTTGAATTGATCTGTGTGCTGGAACCAGTTGAATTAATAATCAAGTCTGTGCGGAAAGTCGGGCGCCTTCTCTTGCTGCATTTGATAAAATTTGCTGCACTTGTGGCATGTAAGAAAGCTACAAGTAAATCAACAACTCATCAAGAACACAAACGGTGCGCGGACAGCGAGTTCAACCGCTACAGTACTAATGTACTTCAAGGTTGAACGATCTGAAACTGGTTTTGAAAACCTTGTAATGGTGCCAGATGCGGGTTTGATAAAACCCAACGGAAGGTTCAAGATAATCATAACCTTAATGAAAACTAAGGTTTTAGTCAGCTACTTTTTTGGTGATTTATTCAATCAGAGTGATTTGAATCCCGCTTTGCAATACCCTTTCAAAGGCACTCCGGATTTTTTCGATGCGCTCGTTATAATTCCCAACGATAATCTTTTCACTGTTCAAAGTGGTTGATCCTGCAGGCGAGGTGTTTCCTTTGATCTGGCATTTTACCAGGAAGTCCATTGCTGCTGCGGTGCCTGTGCTTGTGGAGTTGGTTTCGAAGAGTTGCCCGAATGCAATGCTATGTACGCTTACAGGGTTTTTGATGGTTGAATAACCACTTGGGTTGGCAGTGGTAAGATTGCACACATATTGCAAAGTGTTTAAAGCTGCAGTGGCATCGGCTCCCGAACTGCCAGCATCGGAAATGCTCGTAAATTTTGACAAATAAGCACCCCCTGATTGAAAAGTGCCACTGGCATTGCTGGTTGGTTGCCCATCGGTTTCAAAGATAATCATTTTGTTGGCTCCTTTTCTTCCATTAAAACCCGTTGCGCTACTGAACTGATTGTAGGCTGCCATGAATGACATTTCCGGATCGGTACCGCCATCAGCATTGGGGATTTCCCCTGAAGATTTATTGTCCCATTGGCCAGAATCGATGCCGCCAGAATTAGAAATTGTCCCGAGATAAGAGGAATTGAAATTACTACCATAAGGCCGGATTTCTGCGTTTGGATCACTTAAACTGTTTAGGAGAGAATAAGGGTAAAAAAGTGCGTTACTCATGCGGGTGAAATCTTTGCCCATCGGAACCCTTGCGACATTGTAATTGTCTAGGGTCGAGAAATAGATGAGGGCAGCCTGATCGTTGGGGTGATTTTTTTGAATATCTACAAGGGCGGATTGAATTCCCGCCTTGAGTTGCCAGGTTGCTGATTCATGCGCGGTACCAGGTAGCCAATTTCTGTAAATTCGATAATCCGATAAAAATGAAAGGAAAGACACAGGCCCAAACCAGAAGTTTAAACGGGGATGAATCGGGTTATCGTTGTAATGCATGTAAGGTGCTGGAATGGCAGTGAGGCTTGCCTTAGCAGTGATTTTGGTTGTGCCGTAGGCAGTGGTGTTTCGACCATAAAGAATTTCAGTCTGATTTCCTGCACCAATCACATAATCAATATAAGACCTCCAGAATTTCTGATCAAGTGTGCCGCCTGTATCGGGGATGGTTGTTGG
>CAXNFS010000058.1:0-13604 GCA_964201235.1 Gemmataceae bacterium
GAATGAAAGAACATTCCTGATGCGCATTATAAGCAGATGGTTATTCTTTAAAGCGATAACCTAAGCCACGAACAGTTTCAATCATATCCATTGAACCAAGTTTTTTACGGAGGGTTTTGATATGCACATCAATGGTTCTTTCGAGAACGATGGCGCCTTCGCCAATTGCACAATCCATCAAATGCTGGCGGGAAAAAGCCCTACCAGGACTTCGCAGCAGGCATTCCAGCAATCGGAATTCCGTTGGGGTCAGATCGAGTTCTTCATCCAGAATAAATGCACGATGCTTGACCATATCCACTTTTACCTGCTTATGCTCGATTAATTCAACAGCGCCCTCTTTCGCAGGAACTTCTGCTCTTCGTTGCAATGCTTTGATTCGTTGCAATAGAATTTTAACACTGAAAGGTTTAGTTACATAATCATCCGCACCCATCGAGAACCCTACCACCTGATCGGTTTCCTCTGATTTGGCTGAAACTACGATAACAGGAATAGCCTTGGTTTTTTCGTTACCACGCAACTCTCTAAGAATTTCGATACCATTGATTCCTGGAAGCATGATATCAAGCAAAATGATATCGGGAAGCGCTTGGGCTTTACGAAGTCCATCTTGCCCTTCGTGGGCCACGGTCACTTCATAACCTTCCCGATCAAGGTTATATACAAGGGCATCGACCAATGCTTTTTCATCTTCGATGACAAGCACTTTAATACCGTTTTTCACCTTCGGTGCTGGTGCTACCTTCAGGGGAGCCTGTTTTTTTGCATCTTTCATTGAAGTTACCTCAGAACTCATAATTATCCCTCCAATTCTTGGACACGGTGCCTGACAATCTCACCCTCGACGAGATAAATCACATCTTCTGCAATGTTAGTTGCATGATCTGCGATTCTTTCGATATGCCTGACTGCTGAAAACATGGACAACCCATGCTGAATATTCGATGTTGAATCGGTCATCAGTTTGATGATTTCCTGGATGATCTGATTGTTGTAACGATCAACTTCATCATCCATGCGGACGACCATAAGGGCCTGCTTCACATCAAGATTAACGAACGCATCAAGGCTTTGTCGCACCATGATGGTGGTCATATCCACCATTCGTTGCAAACCCTCGGGGATCGGAAAAAAAGGCGGGGCACAAAGTTGAATTGCACGCTCACTGATTTCTTCCGCAAGATCACCCATGCGCTCAAGGTCGGTGATAATCATCATGGCAGCGGTGCATCTGCGCAGATCGCCCGCAACTGGCTGATGAAGAGCCAGAATTTTAAGGCAATCTTCGTTGATCTGGTTTTCTTCCATATCAATCTGCATATCGCCTTGGATAACATCCCGTGCAATATCAGGGTTATGATCGCGAAGTGCGATGATACTAAGAGAAAAAGCCTGCTCCACAAGGCTTGCAAGGCCCATGATATCTTTTTGCAGGTCGTCTAAATCGCGTTCAAGATGCTTTGACATTTATACGGGTGTCCTTTTTGGTTGTTCAACCAAACCTGCCTGTGATGTAATCTTCAGTTTGTTTGACTTGAGGCCTAGTGTAAAGGTGATCTGTTGGCCCGACTTCGATTACTTTACCTTGAAAAAAGAAAGCTGTTTGATCAGATACACGGGCTGCTTGCTGCATATTATGCGTGACGATGATGATGGTGTAATCGCGTTTGAGCTCAAAAACAAGATCTTCGATGCGCGCAGTGGAAGCGGGATCGAGAGCACTTGCTGGTTCATCAAGGAGAATTACTTCTGGGTCGGTAGCAAGGGCCCGGGCGATACAAAGCCTTTGGGCCTGACCGCCTGAAAGGTTTAATGCAGACTGATTCAACCTATCTTTAACTTCATCCCATAACGCTGCGTTTTTCAAACAACGCTCGCAAATCTCTTGTAGTACCGCACTGTTGCTAACCCCTGCAACCCTTGGCCCATACACTACATTTTCAAATATCGACTTAGGAAATGGATTCGACTTTTGAAACACCATGCCAACTCTTCTGCGAAGATCAACCATGTTAAGTGAACGACGGTAAATATCTTCATTGTCGAGTAAAATTGAACCTGTGTGCCTGGTACCTTCCACCAGATCATTCATACGATTCAAGCAACGAAGAAATGTTGATTTCCCACAACCCGAGGGGCCAATAAGAGCAGTTACCGATCTTTCTGGAATCAAAAAATCAATGTTGAACAATGCTTGATGGTCACCATACCAGAAGTTCAAATTTTTAATTTGATACTTGGGGGAGCTATTATTTTGAGGCGTAAGCTCACGCCCGTTCAGATTTCTTTCGGTTAAGATCGCAGCGTAAGAGGTTGTTGCCATCGCTGATAATATCCTTACTAACGAATACTCTATGTATTTAATTTTTCTACAAGGTTATCCTAAGAACTGATTATGAAGAAACGATGAAGGAATGATGATGTTATGATTCTGTTTTCTAGGATCGAATTTTCTTTGCCTACCACCCTAAAGCACTTTATGATCATTTTTTAGCATTAAAACTATTGTAGAAGGAGAATTTCTCAATGAACCGGTTTTTACCTTACGCCTGCTTTTTAGGTCTTTTCTGTAGCTTCACCTTCGCAGCAGATGATTATGTCCTTGGCATCGATTCACAGCCAAACCCCAATACTCCCAAGGGTAAAATTGAGAAATCTGAGTGGAAGAGCAATATATTCCCAGGTACTGTTCGCGAAATGTTGATTTATGTACCCGCACAATACGATGGCAAAGCACCCGCAGCCCTTATGATATTTCAAGATGGAGGCAGCTATGCTAACGAAAAGGGGCAGTTCCGTGCCACCGTTGTTTTTGACAACCTTATTCACAAAAAAGAAATGCCCGTAACCATTGGTGTGTTTTTGAATCCGGGTACCGTTCCCGCTTCTAACGCTAAGGAAAAAGGACGCAGCAACCGCAGCTTCGAATACGACACCCCCTCTGATCAATACGCTACCTTCCTTGAAAAAGAAATCCTGCCCGAAATCGAGAAGAAATATAATGTTCGCAAAGATGCTGCAGGCAGGGCGCTTTGCGGGATCAGCAGTGGTGGCATTTGTGCATTCACCGCAGCTTGGGAACGACCCGATTTGTTTGGCAAAGTTTTAAGCCATGTTGGCAGCTTCACTAATATCCGCGGGGGCGATGTCTACCCAGGCATGATTCGCAAGACCGAAAAGAAACCGATCCGCATCTTCCTTCAAGATGGTAGCAACGACCTCGATAACCTCCATGGCCATTGGCCCCTCGCCAACCGATCCATGGCTGCTGCACTCAAATTCGCAAAATACGATTTTGTTTATGTCGAAGGGGATGGCGGTCACAATGGCAAACATGGTGGCGTCATTCTTCCAGAGTCCCTACGCTGGCTTTGGCGCGAATAATCTTCCTTCTATCTTCCACAGGAACCACTCATGAACAGGCTTCTTTCTTGCTTTCTACTCCTTGTTTCTACAACATGGGGATATTCTCAAGATATCCCTCTTAGCCAAATTCTAGTACCCTCCGAAAACTGGACTAAAACAACCAGCAATCTTGCTGGGGAATTTTCCGCTATCGCTTCTGATTCTCAGGGGGCTTTGTTCCTTGCTAGCACCAAATCTAAATCAATCTTAAAGCTTGATTCCACAGGCAAAACCATTGAAGTAGTTACTGATGCACCAGCAAAGGCCTTGGCAATTGACTCTCAGGGGGGCATTTTTCTTGCCAGTGGTTCGAATATTCTTTACGCAGCTTCGGGCAACGCCAAAGCTTCCATGATTATCGAAGGGTTGGATTGTGTCGCCCTTTGTACCTTAAAACAAGGTAAGTGTTATGGAGCAGCGCCTACTGAAAAAGCGATTTATCTTTTTGATAAATCAAGTGCCAAAAAGAAAGTTAACACTGAAGATGCAGTCATTTCCTTGGCGGTTTCTAATGACGAAACAACTCTGTTTGCAGGCAGTGCAGATGGGAGATCGATTTTCACTTTTCGCATAGAGCAAAACGGTGATATTACAGCCAAGGATCGATATGTTGCACCCAGAAAACCTCTCGCAGGAGCAACCGGATCTGTACCAGGCATGACGCTCGATAAGGCGAATCGGATTTATGCTGCAACTTCCCTTGGGGTACAGGTATTTGATCCAACCGGGCGGTTGTGTGGTGTTTTATTGCAACCAGATTTCCCTAGGTTTGCCAGTTCAATCGCATTTGCAGGAACTGATAAAAGCACTCTTTATGCTTTGGTTGGGCAAAGCCTTTACTCCAGAAAAATCTTATTTCCCGGTAAGTAAAGCAACTGTTTAATCTTTAGCGTAAGGCAAACGCACGGTAAAAGTAGTGCCTTTACCTACTTGGCTGTTTGCTGAGATGCTGCCTTTCATCGCCTGCACGAGATGTTTCACAATCGAAAGTCCAAGGCCTGTTCCGCCAACCTCACGGGAACGGGCTTTATCAACACGATAGAATCGTTCAAAAATCCGAGGCAGGTCGGCTTCAGGAATCCCAATCCCATTGTCTAAGACTTGGATAATCACATATTTATTCTCTAGGCCCCATTGCACATTGATTACGCCATGCTCTGGGGTATATTTCACTGCATTATCAACGAGGTTATCTAGTATTTGCACAAAGGCTTCTTCATCCACCAAACATTCCAAATCTTGATCTGGATGAAGGCTGCCTTCCATTGGAAAAGCATTTATGGAAATCGAGCGCTGGGTTGCCCGGTCTCTATGCCTATTGACACATTGCTCTACCACTTCCTTAACGGGGACCCAGATAAAGTCAAATAATTCGGTCTCTGCTTCGATTCTTGCGATACTGAGTAAATCCATGATTAGATTGTTCAAGCGTTCGGATTGCTCGAGAATTTGTTCTAGAAAACGCATCCGGTTTTCACAATCTTCCACCGCACCATCGAGAAGTGTTTCTGCACAAACTTTGATCACCGCAAGCGGCGTCTTCAATTCATGGGAAACATTTGCAACAAATTCCTGCCTAAGCCTTTCTAGCCTTCGTAATTCGGTTGTATCGTGCAGCACCAAAACAGCTCCGCGGGTGGGATTCCCGGGCAATCTGGCTGCGTGCAAAGTCAGGCTACGATTTCCAGAAGTTGCAAAGGTCAACTCTGTGCGCTTTGGTTCGGGCTGCCTTAATGCTTCTTCCACCAGATCCATCATCTCTCGATTTCTTACTAATTCCCATAGCCTTTTACCTTCCAAGGCATGGGATTGTAAATCCAACAAGATTAAGGCACGATCATTTACAAATAAAACCCGCTGATTAGCATCGAGGGCAACCACACCTTCAACCATACCGCTCAAAATGGTTCGCAACTGCTGCCTATCCTCTTCCAGCTTGCTAACTTTATCTTCAAGCCTTTCGGTCATTCGGTTGAAAGAGCGCATCAAGTTTCCCAAGGTTCCCTGATCATCTGAAAGAATTCTCTGGTTATCGTCCCCTAACCCGACCCTTTGAATTCCCATGGATAATTCTTCGAGGGGCAACGCAATAACCTTCGAAATTCGGTTACTTTCAAAGGCAAGCAACCCGATACCAATTATTCCAATAAGAAGCACAATTTTAATAATATCGCTGCGTTCAAGATTTGTTTGGGTAAGGAAAATCCCGAGAATTATCAAAACCCCCAGAAACACCATAGCAAAAGGCACAAATACTTTTTGAAACATAAGGTTGTACGATCTTAATCTGAAAGAACCATTGAAACGAATAGACTTATTCGGTTCATGTACCCAGTATTATAAACATTTTTCACCAAGTTTTTAATCTTTTTTGACTTTAGTTCCAAAGTTAGCTGCTTTAAAGTAAATAGTGGCTTGAGAATAAAAACTTCTTCAAACCTTAACTTGCCCCCACACATTAATTAAATTAACTATAGTATATGGTTATTCAACTAATTTCTTAGGAATGGAATAAGGACTATTATCATGTCGATGAAAAGAAGCTTTGCCCTGATGACATTACTTAGCATTTTGGCATTAGGTTGTGGTGGCGGTGACAATACAGCAACTAAGAAAGAGCAGAAGGATGCCCCAGCGCCGCAAGGCAAAAAAGCCGCCGAAAATACTCCTGCCAAGGGTGAAATGAAGGGCGAAATCAAAGCTGATGGCTCTAGCACCGTGCTTCTTATTTCCCAAGCGGTTGCAAGCGAATACAGCAAAACCAATCCTAATGTAAAAATATCAGTAGGCCGTTCAGGCACGGGCGGTGGATTCAAGAAATTTGCAGCAGGTGAAACCGATATCAGCAATGCCTCAAGGCCGATCAAAGCTGAAGAAAAAGAATCTTGCGCCAAGAACGGTATCGAATTTTTCGAGTTCCAAGTTGCTTGGGATGGCCTTTCTATCGTCATCAACAAAGAAAACACATGGGCCAAAAATATGACCGTGGCACAACTTAAAACCATGTGGGACAAAGATTCCAAAGTGGAAAACTGGAGCGATGTTGACCCAACTTGGCCTAAAGAAAAAGTCAAACTCTTTGGCGCTGGGACCGATTCAGGAACTTTTGACTTTTTCACCGAAGTCATCAATGGAAAATCTGGCCAAAGCAGAACCAGTTACCAACCCACCGAAGATGATAATGTAACCGTCAATGGCGTTGCCAAGGATAAGTTTGCATTGGGTTATTTTGGCCTAGCTTACTACGAAGAAAATAAAGAAAAGCTTGGGATTGTTTCGGTTGCCAAAAAGGAAGGTGAAAAGTTCATCAGTCCAAGCGAAGCAACTGTTATGGACAAAACCTATTCTCCTCTTTCGAGACCATTGTTTATTTATGTGAAGAAATCATCACTTAGTCGCCCTGAAGTTCAAGATTTCATGACCTTTTTCCTGCGCAGAAACGATCTTATTGCCCAAGCCAAGTACATTAAAATGGATGCGTTGATGCAATCCGATGTGCAAGAAAAACTGGCCAAGGCCATCAAAGAATCAGGTAAATAATTTTAATTCCCGTCATGCTGGAATGAATTCCAGCTTGTCCTACTTTGGTTGTTCATCAAAGTTTTAAGTTTGGAATAAAGCAAGGCGAAAGTAAATGAGTGCAGAGGAAAAATCACCTGGGCTTCCTAAAACTAGGCGATTGCCCCCTGCACCAGCCTTCAGAATTTCTGAATGGTTGATTGAATGGGCGCTTTTTGCATCTGCTTTTTTATCCATTGGGATTACCGTAGCAATCGCTTGGATTGTTTTTTCAGGCACCTACCAATTTTTCAGTGACCCCACTGTTTCCATCAAGTATTTTTTCACAGGCACCGAATGGACTGCTGGGTTTGAAGATGCTAAATACAGCATCCTGCCTTTGCTTACCGGCACAATCATGGTGGCAGTTATCGCTGCTGTGCTCGCGCTACCCATTGGCTTAATTTCTGCTATCTACCTGAGCGAATACGCAAATAAACCTGTTAGGTTGTTATTAAAACCAACTCTTGAACTGCTTGCAGGCATCCCCACCGTGGTGTATGGTTACTTTGCAGTGTTTGCAATCACCCCAATGCTTCACATGTTTATTCCGGGTCTTGATCCTGTAACGAATCAGTTATCTGGGGGAATTGTGGTTGCGATCATGATTTTACCCATGGTGGCTTCTTTAAGTGAAGATGCAATGCGCATGGTACCCGGATCTTTGCGCGAGGCATCCTACGCTTTAGGCGCAACCAAATTTGAAACCTCCACCAAAGTGGTTGTTCCTGCTGCTCTATCTGGCATTCTCGCATCTTTTCTTCTTGCCATTTCGCGAGCAATTGGCGAAACCATGGCCGTTACCCTGGCTTGCGGAGGGCAGCCCAAACTTACGCTCGACCCTAGAGAAGGCCTTGCAACTATGACGGGCTTTATCGCGCGCATTGCCCAAGGGGATGTTCAGCATGGCACTACCCTGTTCAATAGTTTATTCGCAGTTGCAGCTGTGCTTTTTGTTGTAACGCTTGCGATGAATATGCTGGCACAATGGATCTTAACTAAGTACCGGCAGGTATACCAATGATACGACCCAGAAAAAGCCATCAGGGGGAAGGCCTTTCCCTAAGTCGTAAAATTGCAGACCATGGATTTGCTTGGCTTGCGTTTGGTTGTACCTTTATGGCCTTGGCACTATTGCTGCTGTTTTTCCTTCGATTAGGGATTGATGTTAATTCATGGTTTAAATTGATGCCCGAGCGTATTGCAAAGTTTAATATTGAGATCGAACGCAGGGTTAAAGATTTTGACGAAGAAACAAATAAAGAAATCGCAGATCTTACCAAAGAAAAAGAAACCCGCATCAAGCAAGATCCAGCTAATGCAGCAAGTTTGGCGATACGCTATGATAAAGTTATAAGTAAAAAAAT
The DNA here is from genome assembly GCA_964201235.1 of Gemmataceae bacterium. Taxonomy (GTDB): domain Bacteria; phylum Planctomycetota; class Planctomycetia; order Gemmatales; family Gemmataceae; genus UBA969. Next base: position 8,334 of record CAXNFS010000058.1, read on the forward strand.
CGAAGACAGAGTTCAAACTAAGGTTGAGATTGAATCCAATTTGAAGAGCGACAAACGCAGCGACTTCTCTTATTTTGGCATGTTGTGGCATTTTATTTCAGCAGGACCCAGCAGCCAGCCCCAAGATTCAGGTATCCAAGCTGCCCTATTAAGCAGCCTTCTTTTAGGCGCAATAACTATTTGTGCTGCAATCCCGCTTGGTGTTGCAACCGCAATCTACCTTGAAGAATACCGTGCTCAAAGCTGGATAGGTGCGATTCTTCAGCTTAACATCAACAACCTCGCAGGCGTGCCTTCCATCATGTATGCAATCCTAGGTGCTTATGTGTTTGTCGAATTGATTTTCAAGCCTTTTGAAAGCCCTGCAATCGCTGCCCGAAATACCCTAGGCGGTGGTTTGACACTCGCACTGCTTGTTTTACCCGTGATCATTGTTTCTACCCAAGAAGCCATTCGGGCTGTTCCCATGTCTCTTCGCCATGCTTCTTTGGCACTTGGCGCATCACGCTGGCAGACGATCTGGAAAATTGTTTTACCCTCGTCTCTGCCTGGGATTTTGACAGGAATGATTTTGGCACTTTCTCGTGCGATGGGCGAAGCGGCGCCTTTGGTATTATTTGGCGCAGCGCTTTATGTGAATTTCAGCCCGACTCTTTTCAGCAGGTTTACTGCGCTACCGATGCAAATTTATTCTTGGTCTGATGATCCAGACCCTGCATTCCATTACAATGCAGCCCTTGCAAGCGCGATTCTTATCACCATGCTTCTCGGCTTGAATTCAATTGCAATTTTCTTCCGTTACTTCGTTCAGCAAAAGCTGAAGGGTTAGTAATCTTCACTATCGATGATTGCAATCAAAGGTTCGCCTGTTGAAAACCTGCGTACATTCTCCCTCAACAACTTCCACTTACGCTCTGTAACTGAAGTTGATGCATTATTACTCTTTTCGACGACATGAACTTTCCCAGCGTCTGTTTGTTTTGCAATGGCCTCAGGATTTCGAATCCCTTTGACATCAACTGCAACCAATTGGGCCTTTGCAGACTTAATAACCGAGGTAATTGCTTCAGCGTTTAGGCCTGTTGCATCACCCATAATAATCAAGCTTCCACCCTGCTTCAAACCAGCCCATGGGATATTCGCCAAGGTGTTGGTTTGCTTAGTATTGTTAAGATAAACAACCATCACATCGGTACCGCCCATGGTTGGAGAAATTTCATTGATGGAGATTTTAGCCCCAAAGTTTTGAACTCTATTAGAGACAATCTTTGCTAAAGCTGCAGGAGCATAAATAGCAATATTTTTACCCTGCAAACCATCAGCATTGCCTTGTTGAGCAACCCAAAGCAAATTACGCAACGCCTGATCTGCCTCTGCGGGAAGGGCTGCACGATCAAGGCTGGTAACTTGAACACCCTTGGTTTTAGCATTGGCCAGAAATTCTTTAGGCAGATCTGGGCCCACTTGTATCCAGCGTAATTTATTCCCCGATTCTAGCAGGGTGTTATCTGCAAAACCCAAGACCGCATCAGCATTCATGATGGCTTTGCCAGCTTCTTCCAAAGTGGGAACTGCAACAAATTCGATATCAGGTGCGATGGCTTTTAACTCTGCGATTCTTGAAGGCATAAACCCAGAAGATAAGATCACACGCTTGGGCGCAACCCAGCCAGTTTTTGGCTTTTCAGGGGTGTAATTGCCCGAAACATAACTAAGATCGCGCAGTAAATCATGAGGCACAACCATGCCTGTAAGTTCTTTATAAACATGCTCGATGTTATCAGGTTTCACAGGCACGCCAGTCCATTGTTCATACCACGGAAATTTAATTGATTCCTGTAACGACTTCAAATCTTTCGCTTGTTTGATGCCCTTGCCCACCTCATCACGAAGATCAACAAAATAGCGTTTCTGCTTTTGAATCAGGTCTGCACCAGCAACTGGCCCATGACCGGGGCAAATCATCTTTGGCTTAAGATCCGCCATCTTTTCCAAAGCCTTCACCCATGACCCGGAATCAGAATGCCCCATGAAGTTGTATGCGCCATTTACACAAGCATCCCCTGTGCAAAGGATTCCATGTTTTGGAAGCCATGCAACAGCATCGCCCGCAGTATGGGCATGCCCCATGAATAGAAATTCAACCCGCTGTTTACCATCGTCGAGCACCAATCGATCATCAAAAACAATACCTGGAGTTTTAAGGAAAGAGGATGCGACATCTTTTCTGCCAGTAGGGCCTTTACCAGCCTCATCAAACTCTGCAGGCCCGAATTCTCGCATTAATCTGGCACAATTGGCCTGCGCCACCACGGTTGCACCTTCCTTAAAAAAAACACTATTTCCATAGGCATGATCACCATGATGATGGGTATCAAACACATAACGAATAGGCTTATCAGTAGTTTTTCGGATTGCAGCAACCACATCTGCAGCGCCGTCTGGAAAGTTGGCATCAATCACTGCAACATGATCTTCAAAAACAACCCATATGTTATTGCTTCCGCCAAAAGGTACGGTTTTATCCGTTGCACTAATCGAGGAGAACCTAAAGAAGACCCCCGGTGCAACTTCCTTGACATCCTTGAATTTCATGTCTGGAAGTGCAGGTTCTGCAGTAAATCCGATGCCTACAAAGATAAAAAGCCCAGTAAGTACTGCTATTTTTTTAAGAGAAAGCATGGTAGGAAGCCCCGTTAATTCTGTTAAAATCTAAAACATGAAAATAGCATAACCTATTTTGAATCGCATGAAAAGGATTGCAGTTGCCTCCCCTCTTTTCCTACGGTTCCTATCATGGATGGTAAGGCTTTAGGAAGTAGATTTGTGCACAGGAGTTCAGCATGGCTAGCATCGAATTTACGACACAATTAATCAGTGACAAAGTTCGTTCAGGGGATCGATTAACCCTAGACGAAGGATTGCACCTTCATGACCATGCAGATCTCTTCACCTTAGGTAAACTTGCCAACTTTGTGCGTGAAAAAAAGAATGGGAATGTGGGCTATTACAATGTTAATGTGCATCTAAACCCTACGAATGTTTGTGTCTATCGATGCATTTTTTGCGCCTTCCGTTCTGATTTGAAAGATCCAAAAGCATACCTCATGAGCGATGAACAAATCCTGCATCGTGCCAAGGAAGCCGAAGGCAGGGGCGCAACAGAAATGCACATCGTTGGTGGTTTGCATCATCAAATGCCCTATGATTGGTACCTCAATATCGTACGCATTGTGCACAAGGCGCACCCCAACTTGCATCTAAAAGCTTTTACTGCCGTAGAGTGGGAATGGTTCGAAAGGCTTACCAAAAGGCCCGTTGGCGACATCCTTCAAGAATTCAAGGAAGCAGGCTTAGGCAGTCTTCCTGGTGGGGGTGCCGAGATTTTCAACCCCGAAGTTCGCGATATCATTTGCGAACATAAAGCCGATACCGATAACTGGCTTCGCATTCATCGTGCCGCACACAACCTAGGCCTTCGTTCCAATGCGACCATGCTTTATGGTCATATCGAAAAGCCCCATCACAGGCTTGAACACTTAGAAAAACTTCGCGAGTTACAAGATGAGACCGGAGGCTTCCAAACTTTTATTCCTCTAGCCTTTCATCCCGAAAATACCAGAATGCAGCACATCACCAAGCCAAGCGCCATGGTTGACCTTCGGGTAATGGCCATCAGCAGAATTTTCCTAGACAACTTCCAGCATGTCAAAGCTTACTGGGTGATGATGGGAATTAAAACAGCGCAGGTAGCTCTTAGCTTTGGCGCAGATGACATCGATGGAACCGTGGTGCATGAAAAAATCTATCACGATGCAGGATCTGATACCCCGCAAGAAATGACCGTTACAGAAATTCAGAGATTGATTACAGAAGCAGGGCGACTTCCCGTAGAACGCGATACCCTTTACAATCAGGTTATTCGCACCGAAGCTGCACCGAATGCATTCAAGATCGGTGGCAAGCTTGCATTGGCGCAGGTTTAATCTTTAAGTTGCAGAATGATGGTTGAGCCACCATAAACTGCGGTTCCTACCTTGACCAAAACTTTTTCAACAAGATTAGCAGGTATAAGCACATCTGTGCGCGAGCCGAACTTGATCATGCCATATAACTCGCCCCGCCTCAAAAATTTCCCAACGCCCACCTGACAAACAATCCTTCGGGCGATGGCCCCTGCAATTTGCTTCACCCTTACAGGAAATCCTTTTTCTTTTTCAATCAAATCGATCCAAAGTTGTTCGTTCCGTTTTGCGCAATCACTACTGCGTGCATCTAGAAAAGCGCCTGGGTAATACCGAACATGGGTGACCGTGCCTGCAAGGGGCACACGATTAACATGCACATTAAATACCGAAAGAAAAATGCTAACGCGGAAAGCTTTGCCGATGCCAGCTTCTTCGACTTCTTCAAGATGGGTGATCACACCATCTGCAGGGCTGACCAAGATATTTGGAGCAACAGGGATTTCTCTTGGTGGGTTACGAAAAAAGGAGATAACGAAAAGCCAAAGTAGAAATCCTGCAACAGCTCCCACACCAAAAGCGGGGTGAAACAACAATGCCAAAAAAATGAAAGCAATGGTTGTAGGAACCAGAATAAGGGTAAAGCAAAGCAGTTCCATGATGCCCGGCCGAGCAAACCAGATTTTATTACGACCAGCAAAAGGGTCGGAATCTGGATCGAAGTAAAAGCCACATACATTGGAGAATATTTTTAAGTCACGCGAATCGATGATGTTATGGTTGCAATCAGGGCAGGAACCAAGGCGCAATGCCTGCATTCTTCCGGTGTAAGCCGGGAAGAAAGATTTCAAAATAGCCCTGCGAAACTTCCCCCAAGCTATTTCAAGGCTGAAGCAAAAGCCACCGCCTGGCTGGATGAAATGAATGGGTGCCGTACCAACTTCGGGATCCTTGGGATCCATTATTGCTCCTTGAATAAATCATATTTCTTTTAGGGAGTTGGAGGATTGGCCTGCTTTGATGCTGCAGACAATGACTTCAACCTTTCGTGAGCTTCCGGACTTAATCGCATAATGGTGGTAGCACGGAGGTTATCGGAAGTTTTTTCGATTACAGCAGGCGCAATTGAAACAGGAAGCCCAAACATTTCGTTCAAAACTTTTTGCATCTCATCTTCTTTAGGCGGTCTCTGAATACAAATTGTTTCAATCCTATCAGTCGGAACAAAATAAACCTGCCCCTGCTCTGTTGTTCCTGCAACCCTACCCCGTATCACAACAAACAATTCATCAATACGCACAATGGA
>CAXNFS010000059.1:0-13594 GCA_964201235.1 Gemmataceae bacterium
AGCTCTCGGTATTTATCGTAGTTCTTGATTACTTGCTCAATGCTTTTTTCACCGACTGCCTGTGCAATCATGGGATGACTTAGTACCTTCGGCCCCAACCAGCCTTCGATTACTACCGGGTCGATCGAAGTTTGGCCCACCGAAACCGCTGCAGCACATACTCGTGTTGATTTACGGAGTAAAGGATCATTAGATTTAGGGTCGGCCAAGTCATCGTGCAGCAACAGCCACATGGCCGTGCAAGCCCCCGCACTTGGGCCAGTCAATGCAATCTTTTCTGTGTCAATGCCCCAATCATTAGACTTGGTTCGAAGAAACTGAATCGCCCTTGCAGCATCGTGGACAGGGGCAGGCAAAGGGTGCTCTGGTGCCAATCGATAATTAATTGCAGCAAATGAAATGCCCTTATCGAGAAAGGGCTTGATAGCGGGCCCCTTTTTGCTCTTGTCCCCCGTTATCCAACCACCCCCATGAATGTACACAAGTAATGGTCGTGGGCCAACGCCTTTGGCTTTCCAAAAGTCGAGTACATTTCGTTCATTCGGCCCGTAGGAAACATTTTCGTTTGTAGGGGCTGGTTGTTCGAGCTGGGCAGTGCGCATCAAACTGAGGCCAAAAACCGCAGCAATCATTGCTATCAAACTGATCTTCATGGTAAATTTATTTCAAGGTAAAGAAAAGGAAGCTTCTAAAAACTATTCTATCCTTTAGTTTACCTTAAACCCCGCACATGAATACCAGCAAATTAATAGCAAACTAAATACTTACTTCAACCCGGGGAGCTTAATGACGAGGCCCTGATTAAATTCCATTCCGGGTTTTCCTGTACCATCAGAAGTTGCAATACTCAACGCATCGGGATTAATACTCAAGGAATACAATACTCCCGTAGAATTCTCGTGCGCTGCAACAAGCGAACCATCAGCAGGCTTCCATTGCGTAAGTACACCCTTGCCTTTTGGCGCTCCGCCAACTGCAAGCAATTGCTTTCCATCAGGAGTGAACCGAACAGAATAAATCCAGCCTGAATGAGATGCAGGTTCTTTATCAGAATTAGGAAGCCCCTTATTAACCAGATTGCGAATAAACTTTCCATCCTGAAGATTCCAAAGTTTAATCACCCGATCCCCGCCCGCTGTTGCAAGAATGGTTTGATCAGGACTTATTGCAAGTGAGAAAACACCCTCTTTATGGCCGTTATCTGCCTCTTTTTCTTTGTATGCTTTGATTTCGTAAGCCATCGCACCAGAAGGAACATCCCACGCTTTGATTGAACCCTGCATCGAACAAGAAATCAATCGTTTGCCATCGTTTGCCCAAAGCACACTGTAAACAGGTGAAGGCTCGGCTTTGGTATGTGCATCAATTTCTTTGACCACATTACCCTTGGCAATATCAAAGAGCCTGACTTTGCCATCATGGCAACCAGTGGCAAGCAAAAGCCCCTTAGGATCAAAAGCCACTACATCGACGAAGTTCGGATGACCGAAAGATTTTTGAGGAGAATCACCTGCAATTTTCCACTCACTAAAATTGCCTGCGGCATCAGCACTAAAAAGAACTTTGCCTTCCTTGGAAAAAGTAATGGCATTGGGAATACTACCCAGATTAAGGGTCTGAACAACACTTCCAAAATCAGGGGCCAAGGGCTGACCTTGGGTAAAAGGAATCTGAAGCATTTGTATGGAACCATCTTCCGTGCCCACTGCAACAAGTTGATCCTTGACAAAGGTAATGGTTTTAACAACACCTGGAAGTTTGACTGTGCTAATAAGTTTAAGGTCGCTAGCTTGGAAAAATCTAACCTCAGGATCTAAGCCACCCGTTGCAATCACTTGTCCGTTAGGAGAAAGTGCTACAACACGCAATGCATTGCCCCCTGCTTCGATAGTTTTATCAAGCATGTTCGAACCAAAATTCCAAGAGCGCAGAATTTTATCATCGCAAGCAGCCCAAACAACTTGGCCTCCTTGACCAAATGCAAAACTACGAACCGGGAAACCCGTAACTAAAACTTTAGTGATCGCAAGGTTATGAAGATAAAGAGAACCATCGGTTCCCACCGCATGAATCGAAGTACCATTCTGGCCGAATGCTACGCCACCTGCGAATCCTGCCCCCTCAAAGAACTGTTGTTCCCTGCCCAACAAAAGATCCCAAGATCGGGCAATGCCATCCATGCAAGTGGTGACAAGCTTTGTTTTATCAGATGAAAAAGCAACCTTGGTAACATCTTTAGGATGACCCAAAACCCATAGGTCTTTGCCGTCTTCTGTCTGCCATACACGAACATTCTTGCCACTGGTAACAGCGCATCTTGTGCCATCCCTTGATAACACAACATCATTCAAAGCATCAACCGCCAAGGCTTTATGCTTGAGGGTTTCCTTGGCGGTGGTGACATCCCACTTGTGGGGGATTTTATCTTCGCCAAAGGTCCAGATGATATTATCCGCAGCGCCATAAACTGCAGTTTTTACAGGATTCGTTCCCACATCCAACATTTTCACAATACCAATATCATGAGAGGAAAGAGAATCTTTACCCACAACCATGAGAGATCGGGGTTCCTGCAAGAACTGAAGGTTCTTAGCCTGCTCGCCAGCGATTCTAAATACCTCTTTACCCAACGAAACATCATAAACCCTAGCAGATTCTGCAGTTTCTTTTTCAAGAACCATTGCAGCCTGCTTGCCATCCTGAGCCAATTCAAAAGAAGTAACCGGGCCAACATTCCATTCGGCCAAAGGTTTATAAATATCTTGAGAAAGATCAGCAACAGCAAGAAAAACAGTTTTGCCATCTTTGCCAATGACTGCAACCGTGGATCCATCCTTTGAAGACTTGATAAACTTCACAGGTGCACCAAGCGAGTTTTTCTCGGATACCAGTTTGCCATCTGCATTTTTCACAAGTATGAGTTTTCCATCCTCGCAACCCAAAACAGAAACATCCTTGTTAAGCAAAGGGGTGATCACATTGATGGGAGCAGCAACACGCACCGACCAATTTGCATTAGGGGACCAGCTAAATACGCCTTTATCTTTAACCACAGCTAAAGCCTTGGCATTATCTGAAGACCAAGCCACTTCCAAGATAGGATCAGCCATTGGCATGTATTCCAAAGTAGTGCCCTCGGATGAAAACAAAGCCAAGCCATAGCCTTCGATTGAAGCTAGAATCTTTTTCTCTTCATTATCAAATGCAAGAGAAAGGGGATTCCCAAACAAAGGAAGCTTTGCAAGTGTTTTCAAATCGTTCGCATCAAGAATACGAATGGATTTATCAGCCATTGCGAGCAGGATTTTCTTGCCCTGAGGAGAAATACGAATCTTATTCAATGGGGTATCAAGAGGTGTAGAAGCAATTGGAGTAAAATCCGAAGCCTTAGTTAACTTCAGGGTTTTATCTGCGCCCAATGAAAGCAACCCAGCGGGAGAAAACTCGAGCTTGACGACTTCGCCTGCATGAACAGGAACCAGTTTGGGTTCAGCTTTACCTTCAGATTCCAGCACTGCAATTTTACCATCAACCAACCCAGCAACGATTTGTTTTCCATCATTTCTTACAACCAAACTACGCACAGGGGCAGGTAGTTTTACAGGCGGCCTAGTTTCCTTCTTAGTATCAGTTTTGATGATCTGCACCGTATCATTATTTGCAAGAACCATCACTTGTGCATCATGCGAAAAGCTTGCAACATTAAAAGGTGTTGCAGGCTTAGGAATCACTCGGGCTTTATCGGTAGAACCGATGGCATTGCCTGTTTTAATAGAGCCATCGGGAAGAATCATCCAGAGGTTTTTAGAAAAGGCTTCGACAAAAACAGCACTGGGGCCGGGCTCTGGGGTTCCTGCCTTGCTTGCGGAGGGTGTGATTTTCCAACTACGAACAAACCCATCATCGCCTGCAGTTAATAACATTCCAGAAGGATTTGCAAACGCAGAGAGCTTAGTTTTATGAGCCTGAATCGATACATCTTTCTTCTCCGCATTTTGCAGCAATATGCTGCCATCTGCGAAGCCAACATACGCAGATTTATCGCCCTCGCCTGGCAAAATCGCCAAGGGAGTATCCTTAAGCACAGCGCCAATGTTTACAGGTTGGGCAGGTGCACCGAGGCCATTGATACGGATTTGTTTACCCGCACCGGCCCATATCCATTTTTTGCCATCTTGGCTGGAAACGCCTACAAGAGGAACTTCTTGCAAAGGTGAAGGGGCAGTTGAAGCAGTTGCAGGCACCTGCCAGATTTTCATTACCCCTGTTTTCCCGACTGACATAAATTGGTTGGATTGAGGAGAGAATTCTAGAGCAGCAATACCTTCGGGGTGAACAATCTTACTGGAGATTAATTTTCCATCTGCAACAGACCAAATATTGGCAACTCCTTTATCATTACCTGCAACAACCCACTTCTTATCAGAACTCAAAGAAATTTTGTTAAGGCCTGCAAACTTGGTATCAATATCGCGGGAAGTTTTAAAGCCTTCACCCGAATTAATTTTAATCAAGGCATCTTTGGAAGCGGTTGCAATCATCGAGCCATCATTAGAAATAGCAAAGGCAATCACAGGTGTTGCATGTTTTTTATCATTGGAAGAAGATTCTTTTGTAAGCAGGTTCCAAGATTTGATCGAGCCATCTTCACCAGAAGAAACTGCGGCGCCATCCTTAGATAGAATCGAAGTTACAGAACCAACATGCGCACCAACCACCAGGCCAGCTTTGCCATCAGCGACATTCCAAGTGCGCAGGGTACCATCGGTACCGCCGGAGACAAGCTGCAAGCCATTGTTAACAAAGGCCAAGGAAGTAACAGGGCCTTGATGCCCTTTCAAAACAACCGGATCTTTGAAAACTTCTTTAGGATCTGCAACTTTCCACAAGCGAATGCTGCCATCTTTAAGGCCCGCAGCAGCTTTGGTTCCATCGGGTGTGGAAACCGTGGAATGAACCGCTTCACCGAGTGCCCATTTTTTAAGGGGATCAGACATAGGGTAATCCCAAAGGTTGGCAGTATTGTCTGAACTACCGGAAGCAATAAGCGAGCCATCGGGGCTAATGGCAACATTAAGCACCATTTGCTTATGGCCTTGGGGGCCGGTGAGTGTTCGGATTTCTTTACCTGTGGTTGCATCCCAAACCTTGACGGTTTTATCAAAGCTACCCGTGACAATTTGTTTGCCATTAGGGCTGAACACCAAAGAGTAAATGGTTTCAGTATGACCCTTTAAAACATTGGAAGGATTTGGAACTGAAGGGGCCTGCCCTTCACACCAAGAACCAACCACCAATGCCAATAAAACAACGGGGACCCATCTGCAAGCATAAGAATGAGCAACAAAGAAGAAATCAGATCTGCGACTAGAATGCATGATAAACTCCGGGATGTTCTACCGTAAACAAAGAGGCATGTAAGCTAAGTTTCGCACCTTGGAAGGGCCATGTCAACAAAGTAGAAGGGTAAATCATTTGATCAAAGGTGCAATGATCTTTGACTGAAACCCAATCTCATGATGGATGGAGTTATTAGCAATCTTAGCGTTAGCGGGAAAATCAACAGTGAGAGGTTCGCCGTTGTTAGGGTTGGGTTCGTAAAAAGGGGCCCCAGTACTTGCTATAGTCACCCTGATTTTATGCCCTTTATTAAACTTCATGCTTAATGATCCAACATCAAAAGCAACTTTTGCAACCTTCCCTTTTTCTAAAAACACCTCTTTTTCATAGCCCTCACGATAACGAAGCCTACGAACATAATCGATGATCAGCATCGATCTACCATCTGGGTAGACATCACTAACCCTAACAATAAGGTCGGTATCCAAGGCATCAGAAGAGAGAAACATCTCGGCTTGAACTTTACCTGTCCACTCCACAGGCGCATCGAGGATTTCCGTGGTGAAAGTTTTAACCTGATCCTGCGATTCAAAAACCCGGGCATCGATCCCACCTGGAAAACCTTTTGCAGGAATAGTCGCAGGCTTGATGGGGTCTGCAATAAAATCAGTTTTACTGGATTTAACCGTAGTGGAATTTAAACCAAGCTTCCCACCAGCGCTGAGGTAATAGGAAGTGGGTATAGACTTTAAAGGCCAGTCGGCAGATTCTTTCCAAACATTACCTGGAGCATCTTTTTCCCCCACCGCACCCATCACATAATACTTGACTGCAACATCTTTTTCCACACCGTTAGCCACACCCTTCAAGTAATGATCAAACCAACGAATCATATGATCATCCATAAAAAACTTAGAGTTGTCAGGATAGACCATCTCGTTTGTTTTGTTGGTTTCCTTGAATCTGCCATGCAACCAAGGGCCGATCAAAAGTTGCTGTGCCCCTTTAGAATTAGGTCCACCCTGATGCTGGCGACCAACATAACTATCGATGGAACCAACAGACATAAAGTCATACCAACTCCCAACCGTGAAGCAGGGCACATTCATTTTCGAAAAATGTTTGGAGCAATCTTCATCCGCCCAATAGGCATCATAAGTAGGATGTTTGAACCATTCTTTGAGCAACTGCATGTTATCTTCGGGGTTTCCTGGAACCGTGTTCATGGTTTTGAATCGGGTAGGCCGAGTAGTGCCGCCAATTCTGTAACCTTCATGAAAAAGGCTAAGGCCCGTATCGATCATATACTGGCAAACCAAATGAGGAGGTTGCGTAACAGCGAGAAAATTCTGTGCAAACCCAGCCTGCGAACTACCAAGCGTTCCGATTTTACCAGTGCTAAAAGGCTGCTTTGCTAGCCATTCCACGGTATCGTAACCATCCTTTAGTTCGCCCCACCCTAACGCTCTATAACCAACCCAAGTTCCTTCGGAAAGATGACTGCCACGAAAATTCTGAACTACCACCACATACCCTGCATTGATAAGTTTTTCGTAACTTTTCCGAACCGAAGGAGATTTGATATCCGCATACCTTTGTTCATAAAGTACAGGCCAAGGCCCCTTGCCTTCTGGAGCAAAAAGATACGCAGAGAGTTTTTTTCCATCCCGCATGGGGATCATTAAATGCTCATCGCCAGCCCGTACGATTCCTTGGCCCATGAGCAGCGAAAAAAGCCACAAAGCAATTCCAAAAGCATTTATTCTAAACATCACAAATCTCCTCAATATTACTTAGTTACGGGATTAAGCATTGCGCCAGCGGGATCAATAAGCTTTAATTTTCCACCCAGTTGCGCATAGCATTCAGGTAGATCAAAAGAATCCAAAACATTGGGCAGCATGGATGACAAAGGCCAATCATAACATTCAGAGCACGCAAGCTCTTTGTAAGAACTCAACGCATTCTTAAGGGTGACCTGTTTAATTTTAGGAGTAAGCATTGCTGCAAAAAGGGCGGGCAGGGTTCCCCATCCCTTTGCAGTAAGATGAACTTCCGTAAAGCCATTACCTTTAAGCCAATCTAAAACACCCATCACATCTAAAACCTTCTGCCCAAGTAAGGGTGAATCAAGCATCAGGGAATGAACCGCATTAAAATAATCATTGCCATAGGGCACAAGAAATTGGTTGACGCCACAAGTATCGGGCCTGGATTCGCCTATGCCACGAACATCACAAGTAAAAAATTCAGATTCGGGTTCAGCTTTCAAAAGATCACGAATGAAAGGTTCCTTGCGCAATTCATCAGCAGAGGAATGATGCGCAATATAAAGGACTGCGCGTTTGGTATTTTTAGGCGGCCTGGAATCGTGGGGTTTGTCTGAAAGCCTGTATACCAAGGCAAAAACTTCTGCCTCGGTTTCAATTGCATAAACATTGGCAATGGGTTTGGGGAAGTCTTTATCCCGAATACTGCGCAAAATCCTGTAATCAGGGTTGGAATTACCCTTGGGCATTTTCAAAACAGATTTGATGCGGGTAGTCAACTCAGCAACGCCCTTTTTACTTGCCCCAACCAAGGCCTTCGCCTTCTGATCCGTAAACGAAAATAACGATCGTGAACCAAACTTGGCTACCTGCCCTTCAGGCGTACACCAAAGCGTTTCATCCTTCTCGACAACCACCTTGGCTTCTTTTTGCAGATCCGATATTTTCGTTACGCCATTAAACCACTGGTACATCGCTTCGCGGTTTTCAACCGAATACCCATGTTCGGTTGGGCCGGTATGAAGCTTGATGTTCTCGGGCGCACCCAAAAGAGTGTATAGCTTCTTAAGTTTTTCGTATGCTTCCTCAGAGCCTCTAACATCAAAGAAATCTTTTTCCTTGGCAAGAATAACAATGGGTTTAGGTGCAAGCGCAGCAAGAAAATCAGCATGATCGAGGTTTAGCGCCAACACTTTAGGCGGGCACTGTTCAGAATCTGCAGGGAGTTCGTTTTCGAAATTACGCCTGAAGGTGGTGACAAAACACGCAGGCGCAGCCATACTCCAGCGTTGTTCCACGCCACAAAGCCAAGTAGTCATGGTACCACCACCCGAATTTCCGGTTACGCCAACCTTGGTTGGATCAACTTCAGGGCGGGTAAGCAAATAATCAAGTGCGCGAATACCATCCCACGCACGCCAACTCCCAAAGAATTCGCCCACCAAAAGTTGTTGATTCCCTCCATGCATATGTTCTCCTACACCAATGCTTGGCCGTTTACTTTTTTCAACATGGCCATACTGAACTCTTTCGCCCTGCCCAATCGGATCGAAAATAAGAACCACATATCCCATCATTGCAAGCCCTTGGCAAAAAGCCTGATAGGCATCTGCAGCTTTTCCATTGCTGGAATGCCCACAAGAAGCAACCACGCCTGGCAACGGATATTTTTTACCCTTGGGAATATAAAGGTTGGCGCTAACAAGGAAAGTAGGACGGCTTTCAAAAAGCACTTTCTCGATGGTATAGCCATCCCTTTCCACTTTGCCCGTAACTCTGGAATTCAAAGCAGTTTTTGCAGGAAACGCACCAAAGCATAATTGGATTTTCTTACGCACAGAAAGCACATACTGTTGCGCATCTTCTTTGGATTGAAGCCTACTGATACCTTCAAGATTGGCGCGATCACTTTCCCTAACCCGTCTGCCCAGATAATCATGAACCATCCTTGGAAAATGATTGTATTGCGGTGGATTATTCTGCGCAGACACCACGGAGGTTGTTCCCGTTGCTAGCAATCCAGATTGCAATGCAACCAGTTCCATCAGGTTACGCCTGCTTAACAAAGAAAGATCATTCAATGGCATAATCCTCATCCTTTTATTTATCTGCAAGGTAAAAAAGTACAGCGGCACCCATGGTTCGTACACCTGTTTTTATCACAGTTGCGTAATCTGGAAAGTAAGAATCTGAATGGGTAACAGCTAAGGCTTTGCCCCCCTGTTTGGCAATAGCCACTGCTTTTGGATCTGCAGACCCAAGGAAATAATAAAAGCCAGGCACCCCTGCCCGAACAAACTGGCTAAAATCTTCTCCGCCTAGGCTCATCGGGCGCTCGTGAACTTTATCTTTACCCAAAAGCGATTCAAAAACCTTCACGGTTTTCGCAGTTAAATCAACATCATTGATCAACTCTGGCGTGAATTCAGATGCGTTCAATCTAACCACCGGTTCTGGGGCGCCCGCACCAATCGATGCAGCCTTCGCCACCCGCTCGATTGCACTCAAAATATTAATTCGCGAAGCAGTACGCACGGTTCTTACGGTCAATTCTAATTTGACTTCAGCAGGAATAATATTATGTTTTGTTCCACCATGGATGGAACCAACCGTGATTACTGCAGGGTCTAATGGGTCCCGCTCTCGACTGATAATCAATTGCAAATCTCGAACAACCCGGGCAGCGATCACAATGGGATCGATTGCCTTATCGGGGGATGCACCATGCCCACTTTTACCCTTGATGATAATTTCAATCGAATCAACATTGGCCTGCATTGGCCCAGCCCTGTAATTAACATGGCCAGAAGGAAACCTACCATCGCAATGAAGTGCAAGCGCAAGGTCGGGCTTGGGAAACTTGGTGAACAGCCCATCAACAAGCATGGCCCGGGCGCCCTTGCCTGTTTCCTCTGCAGGTTGACCCACCAGAAGAATCGTTCCCTGCCATTGATCTTTCATCTTTCCAAGAACCGAAGCTACACCAACAAGACAGGTGATATTAATATCATGGCCACAAGCATGCATCACTCCGACCAAATTCCCGTTATCATCTCGCACTTGAGCTTTGCTGGCATAAGGGAGCCCGGTTTTTTCGATAAGTGGAAGGGCATCCATATCCGCCCTGATCATAAGCACCCGGCCTTTGCCATTCTTTAAAACCCCGACCACACCATGGCCACCAATCCCTTCATGAACTTCGCAACCCGCAATTTTCAAAGCTTCTGCAAGCCTTTTAGAAGTAAGAACCTCCTTACCTGAAAGCTCGGGTTGTGAATGAAACTGCTGATAAAGCTCTGCAAGATTTTGAGCATTTGCTTCGTAGTGCTTTAAAATCAAAGCATCAGAAGCAATTGCAACATGTGCTAAGTTCCAAAGAAATAAAGTAAAGAGAAACATGCGTAGCATCATAAGATTCCGGAATAAATTTGATTCCTAAAATAATCATAATCGGGAAGGTAATATTTATAATCCGCTAAAAAAGAGCCACGGTCAAGGATTAGCAAAGTGAATTAATCAGAAAGAATGCCTGGTTGGATCTGAGTTTTAATCACGCCAATTCTAACCATAAAAATATCGGGCAAAATTCGCCTAACTGATGAACCTAGTAAGTGCACCAAGAAAATTCTTTAGTTACAAGTTATCTTGTAGGTATGCCAGCGAAAGGAAGTTAAGTATCATAAATAAATGCGGTTATTAGTAATAATTTGATTACTATTTCTAAACGAGAAACGACCAACAAGCTGATATGAATTACAATCAACGAGACACCTTATTTGAGCGTTTGAGTGGTTGCTTTCTGGGTGACCAAAAACCTGACAATTTGCCAGGCGGTCGAACCGAGGCACTCCGCAGGCTTCATGCCTACGATCCTTCATCCTACGGGCGTACGCGTAATCATATCGAAGGCGCTGTCTCCCAGCTTTCCCCTTACATACGGCATGGCATGCTTTCTTTAATAGAGGTGCGGGATCATCTGCGATCAAAATTTTCGAACGATCCATCCCGCCTTGAAGAATTTCTCCGTCAATTGGCTTGGCGTGACTTCTTCGAGAAAGTACTGACTTGGTACGGCCACGGACTTGACGAGGACTTGGAAGAACCCAAGCATGGCGTTAGCCGATCATCCCGAATCCCCCTTGATGTTTTGAACGGTGATACCGGCCTGCCGTGCATTGATGGAATGCTTAGCGATCTTTTCGATCAAGGTTACTTGCACAATCATGCCCGCCTTTGGTTTGCAGCATACCTATGCCACTTCCGCGGGGTGCGTTGGCAAGAGGGGGCGAGATTATTTCGCCAACACCTTTACGATGGCGACATCGCCAGCAACTCTGCAAGCTGGCAGTGGGTGGAAGGCACATTTGCCAGCAAGCCCTACTTCATGAACAAAGATAACATCGCCAACTTCAGTGGCGGGAAATGGTGTAACTCTTGCCGGGCGAAATGCCCTTTTGATGCCGACTACCCAACCCTACAGCACCGTTTGTTCGCTGGTTCGATTGCGCCATTCGTTTCAAAAGTTGCAGACAAGGCTGCAGTTACAAATAACACACAACCAGCAAGTCATGATATCCCCGAGGATATAGCCACGCTACCCCCCGCTACTGATCTAATCTGGGTTCATGATGCTGCAATATCATGGACCGATGAGTGCGCGGCACAAAATCCCAACGCTGCGGTAGCATTCGTATTCAACGAACCCGCGTTGCAAGCCGAGCCTTGGGCTTTCCACCGACTAAGTTTTGTTGCTGACGGTATCGACGACTTATTTAAAAACTTACCAAACTCTACCAAGGTTACTCTTGTTGGAGATCCAGTGGAAAGGCTTACAACCCTTGCCCACAAATTGGGTGCCACAACAATCCATATTTCCGAGCACCCCAACCCATGGGTCATAGAAACCGCCGATCAATTGCGTTTAAAGTTTCGGGTATTAGTCCACCCTCGGACCACATTAACAGTGTACCCACCTGAACCTAAACGCTTCTCACGCTATTGGGAGAAAGTTGCCATACAAGTACTGGGTCACCGGCCAAGTTCGCCAAAGAGGAAGCACCAGTGACAAAAGCTACTGCCGTGATTTGGGTAAAACGGGATGCCAGGCTAACCGACAACCCCTGTTTGGTGGAAGCCGACCGACTCCAGCTCAACGCTCTGCCCTTCTTCTGTTTCGAACCATCGGTGCTAACAGCCAACGACACCTCCGATATGCATATCCAAGCTCAGTGGCAAGCTATAAACGGGCTTCGTCAAGCCTTAAGACAAATGAGTTCTGATATTGTAATCGCATATGGCGAAGTCGTCGAAAAGTTAACCAAGTTGTATGAACGCATACCTTTCGCATATCTTTTCGCTCACGAAGAAATAGGCAATGATATAACCTTCCGGCGCGACCGAGCAGTCGCTAAGTGGTGCCTTGACAGAGGAATAACATATCGTGAGTTCCCGCAATCGAGCGTGAAAAGAGGTGGAGTGAACCGGGACAAACTACAACAATTGTGGAGATCGCGAATTGCAGACATTCAACCGATGCAGATTCCTCGTATTTCTCAACCAGAGGAAATTCGCGCCATGGCGGCAAAAACCGCATTCCCAAAGCTGCCACAGTTCACCACCAAACACCTCTGGCAGCCGGTGAGTGAAACTGATGCAAAAGCCACATTGACCGACTTTCTCACTGTCCGGAGTCGATGGTATCGTGGAGGCATAAGCTCACCGAACACAGCTTTCACCGCAGGCTCGCGGCTGAGCGTACATCTGGCATGGGGCACGATCACTGCAAGGCAAATATGGCACGCAGTTCGATCCCGCCTCGCCGACCTCGATCCAAATGACCCTCTTTCCTTAAGATGGAAGCAAAGCCTCAACGCATTTTTGAGCCGCTTGCACTGGCGAGATCACTTCACCCAAAGGCTCGAGTCAGAACCTGAATTAGAGTTTCGCAGCCTCCACCCTTCCTACCGTGATGTGCCCTACGGAAATGATGAGCGACTGCATACAGCTTGGCGTGAGGGCCACACTGGCTACCCTCTAGTGGATGCGGTGATGCGATGCCTTGCCGCTACCGGGTTCGTTAATTTTCGTATGCGGGCGATGGTTGTAAGTTTTGCATGCCATGTGCTTCATCTCGATTGGCTGCTAATCCACCCCCACCTTGCTCGGGTCTTCCGAGATTATGACCCTGGTATTCACCTGAACCAATTACAAATGCAGGCCGGAGTCGTCGGGTGGAACGCCATCCGTGTATACAACCCAGCCAAGCAACTAGCCGATTGGGACACCGACTGCAAGTTTGTCAAGCGTTGGCTACCCGAGCTAAAGGCACTATCTGCGGAACAAATTCTTAATGACGAATTACTCCCAGGTTACCCTTCCCGAGTTGTTCCATTCGCCGAGCGGGCTAAGAAAATGACCGACCAACTATATGGCATCCGCAAGACAGCCGAAGCAAAAATGGCTACAAAAACAGTTTATCTGACACA
>CAXNFS010000060.1:0-13390 GCA_964201235.1 Gemmataceae bacterium
GTCGGAACCATGGTATGCCATGATAACGGACAAGAGGAGTTTTTAATGAGCGGTAATAAGACAGAAAAAGAACAAGTTAAAGTACATATTCGCTGGATGATTAGACGCGACATGCAGGAAGTATTACAAGCAGAGCAACAATGCTTCGCGCAGTCCTGGACTGAGGAAGATTTTTTACGCTGCCTCAGGCAACGCAATTGCATTGGGATGGTAGCAGAGGCTGGCGACAAAGTAATCGGGTTCATGATTTATGAACTGCACAAAAACAAACTTCATATTTTGAATTTTGCTGTGCACCCTGATTACCAACGGGCGGGCGTAGGATTGCAGATGGCTGTTAAATTGATTGGAAAGCTTTCGAGTCACCGTAGAACAAGAATCACTTTGGAAGTCCGAGAAACCAATCTATCGGGCCAGGTGTTCTTCAGAAATCAAGGTTTTAAGGCAATAAGAGTGCTTCGCTCGTTTTATGAAGATAGCAATGAAGATGCATACCTAATGCAATACAAATTGCCTTCAGACACCGATGAAGACTTTGAAGAAACCATCAATCGTATTGCTCAATACGAAGAAAACGCTTAATCGAATTTGAAAAAATCGAACTAAAGACGGGGAAACCCGGCTTTATGCATTTACCCCCTTCTTAAGTTCTTTCGTTATAATCGTTACATTTTAACAAATTGACCCTTGCATTTTCCCCTGTTTTCGATTGCAAACAAGGTTTGCAACCTCTAGTCTTAAGGGAGATTTAGATTTACTTAGTATTAATTATTAGACGGTGTACCAATGAAAATTATTTATTCAATCACGATGATAGCCCTAATCGGCTTCTCTTACGGTGCAAGTTTTGGAGGTATCGAAAACACCTCCGATAAAAAACCCGAACCGCCTATCGCCCCAGAAAAAAAACTAGATGTTACAAACATAGATGCGATTCAGACTCAACTGAAAGAGATTCAGCTTTCCCTTCAATCCATTAAAAGCGCTGATCACGAATTAAAGCTTAAAAAAATTGAAGCTGAGATCAGTATTCTAAAAGATCAAATGAGCAGAATGGAACAAGCGATTAGCAAACTTGCAGCAACTCGTGTTGCGGCATCGTTCACTCCTGCAGTTCCTGCGAACGGAACCATCAAGATTGCCAACACTTCCGGCGCTAACACTAGTGTGATCATCAATGGAAAGGTATACAAAGCTCAGGCAAATCAAACGCTTTCCGTACCTAATCAAAATACTGGCGATTTTACTTACGAAGTTCTTGCTGATGGATTTGGGATCATTCAAAAACAAACCACCAGAAGCCTTGCTGCAAATGAAACATTCACCATAAATATTTATCCTAGGTAAATGATTTTGGTTTTGCCAAAAGTCAGGCGGCCCTCAGTCGGTCGCCTTTTTTTATGAAATGTAGATTTTTATTATCATCGTTTAGCTTGGGGACTAGATCATGATAATTACCATTGATGGGCCAGCAGGGGCGGGCAAAAGTACTGCTGCGAAACTGCTAGCAAAAAAAATAAACTTCCAGTTCTTAGACACGGGCGCGATGTATAGGGCTGTTGCACTAGCGGCTTTAAACACCGGTGCATCTTCATTCAACGAGCCCGCTCTTGAGCAAATACTTAGCAAACTAACAATAAGTCTTGAAGAAAACAAAGTAATCCTAAACGGTATGGATGTTTCGATTCAAATCCGAACTAAAGAAACAACTGAGTTAGCAGGTGTAATAGCAACCAGCAAAGTTGTGCGAACAAAATTGGTCGAATTACAACGCGCTACTGCTTTTGAAAGAAATATGGTTTGCGAAGGGCGGGATCAGGGAACCACCGTTTTTCCTAAAGCTTTTTGCAAGTTTTTTCTGACCGCAAGACCCGAAATGAGAGCCCAACGAAGATATATAGAGCTGCAAGAAAAAGGGGTGGACACCACACTTCAAGAGATTCTTGACGCTATCATCTCCAGGGATTTACGAGATGAAAGCAGAGAAATAAGCCCATTAGTTCCAGCCCATGATGCCATGATTCTTGATACATCCGATATGCACATGAATATGGTAATTGAAGTAATGCATCAAGAAATTCAAAGGCGTGGAATGCAATGAAGGCAGGAATGTTTGATTACAAATTTGTGAGGGAGCAGTTAAATTCCATTTGGTATGGATTAAATTACACCTCTTATAATTGTATATACACTTTTCTTTTCAGCCTTCGAAAACAAGGCTGGAAAAATGTACCCCGCAAAGGCCCGGTCCTGCTGGTCGCAAACCACCAAAGCTTTTTGGACCCGATTGGCGTTGGATTAACAGCCTGCAGAGAACTCTCGTATCTTGCACGAAAATCACTTTTTAAAAAACCTTTTCTAGATGTTTATCTAAAATCTGTTGGATGTTGCCCGGTTGATCTGGAAGGAGTCGCCAAGGAAGGCATCAGATCCACCTTGGATCTTTTAAGCAATGGGCGAGCAGTGCTTGTATTTCCTGAAGGCACTCGATCTGAAGATGGATTAATGCAGGACTTAAAACCAGGTATTCAGCTTCTTATTCGAAAATCCAATGCGATAGTTGTTCCTGTAGGAATCGCGGGTGCACATGAAGCTCTATCGCGGGATAACTTCTGGCCAACTCTTTGCCCCCTTTTCTTGCGTGGAAATCATGGGGCAATTGGTATTTCAATCGGTGCCCCAATCGAGGCAAAAATGCTTACGGAGCTTCCACGGGAAGAATCGCTGAAACTACTTAAGGATTCAATTAACAGAGAAATCATTCACGCAGAGCATATCCGAAGAAAAAAATAATTCGTAAATCAATCTTTAACGACAGTAGTATTTGATTCGCCATTCATGTGACGCCAAAGATTCTGGGTCGTTGCAATCCCTTTGGGGTCATTATTATTATTTGAATATTGAACATTTAACAAAACCTGTTGGAAGGCATAATAAGCAGGTTCAATACTGGGCATTTCGTTAGAAATAAGTTCCTCTAACTCGGAGGGGGTGCAGCCTTTTGGAATACGGATATTTTGGGACTTGCACCAAGCCAAAAGCGCTTTCCAAGTATACCCAGTCAATTCTCGAAGGCTAGATTTCTGCCAATCTTTGCGATCAAAAGGGTTATCAAACTCTTCGAAAGGCAAAGTTTCATCAGCAATGGTGGCATTAGCAACATCCTCTTGTTTTTTCTTTTTTTTCGAACGATCAAGCCAATCAAAAAGATTACGGAACCAATCTAAGAGATCATCAGCCCAACCAAAACTGTAACTCAACTTGTAAACGACAACATAAAGAACAAACAAAAAAGTGCCCACTGCAAAAACAACTTTAAGAATAACTTCAAGTGCAGCCATGATTTTATCAAGGCCAGGAATATTAAAAGAAGGGGGCGACGAGGAAGGGGGTTCTTGATTCGGAGTAGCACTGGATTTCTGATTACCATCATTTTTTCGAGTATCACTTTTACTCTCATTATTTTTAGCTTGATCTGATTTCTGAGACCCATCCTTGGAAGAGCCTCCTCCTTTTTCACCAGAATCGCTCCCACCTTTTGCAGACTCCTTGGATGCACCTTTACTTTCTTTATCCTCAGCAGGCTTGCCCGCTTTCTGATTTCCATCCTTGGGAGAACCTTTATCGCCTTCCTTTTCGCCTGGATTCACTTCTCCTTTACCTGCTTTCTCTGATGATTTTGCATATTTACTTGCATCCTGATCCTTATCCTGTCCCTTGGAAAGAACCAAGGCAATGGGATCTAAAAAGCCCTGAGGCCTGGGTAACAGTGATGCAAAGACAAAACAGGATATCAATAAAAACAAACCAGAGAACAACCAAAACCCCGCTGTAAACAAAGGCATGGATAGATTCCGCCTTCGTAAGTCCGACCTTATTGTTAGAAAAGAAGTGCTCATTAACAAAGAGATGCAACTTGCAAGATAAATGCAAAGGCAGATCAAAAAATATTTTCCAAGATTTGGGTCAGTGCTATTTTGAGTTGACCCGCCTAATCCAAAAACAGGTATTGAGCCAAATAAAAAATAAAGCACCCAGAGACCACGACCTTTTCCGCCTTTAACTTTCTTAGGCTTTTCCTTAGCTAACTCCGCAAGGACTTCCTCTGCTTCATAATTAAATTCCGTACTTTCCTCTCTTGTATCGCCCCAAGATTCTGAAACTATTTTATTGCCGGGGTTCAACTCTTTTTTCAATCCTACTGAAGCAAGCAATCCATCTTCATCCTCTTCTCGTTCACCAAGATCTGTTACATCCCAAGTAATCTTGTAAGTAAACCACCCAACAAAAATCATAAGAACCGTAACAATTCCAAGAATTTCTCCCCCCATGAAAACAAAAGGAACCCAAATAACCATTCCCAACACAAATGAATAACCGCCAACAACCCTTTTCAAATCATCGATAAGAAACATACGGCTAACCAAAACAGTAGCAAGCACTTCCCAAAATAAAAGCCAATGTGATGAAGTCCAATTAGATGAAAGGAAAAAACGAGCCAATATAAAAAATGTTAATGAAACCATCAGAAAAACAATCAATACCAAGCCTATCGTACTTACCAATTGATCCAGCACTTCCGGTTTATCGCGATAAGCATATGCCTTTTTCTCTGCCATGTGCGTTTCCTAGACAAGGCTTAAAGGAGAAGTTCGATCAATCTGGGATCTGCACAGTTGCGGAAGAGACTCTTGATCAATGGCATGGCGAATCTCACGAATACCATTAGTAATCAATTTTTTAAAAGCCCTGTTCAAACCCTCATCATCAAATTGAATTAAAACAACAGAGACAGCAAACCCTTGCTGTTTTAAATTCCCGAGCATCATAGCCGTTTCTTCGGTTACACCTGACAGAACAGCCACAAGAGTTAAATCTCTGGGCAAATGGATTGAAACTTCTCTTATCATTTCAGAGAATTTGAGGGAATCTGATTTAAGCGCACGGCCCATCATTTCCCTTAACAATTGCAAATGCTCAACCCCTCTTCGCGATGGTAAAAACATTGGTTGCAAATGATTTGGTCTGCTGCTATCCAGCATAAAAGTTCGAGCTTCTGCCCGAGTATCGACTTCGGGCTCACTTTCATTCTCTTGAACATTAAATGCAGCATCGGTGGCATTAGTTCCGATTCCAAATGGTTGATTCAACAAACAAACTGCATGGGCAAGCGAAACCGCAGCATCGATTGCAAGCTCCGAGCGAAAAGGTTCACCTCGTGGAGGGAAATTTGATTCATGAAAATCCAATAAGATCATCGCACCAGCAAGGCAGGTTGGCTCGAATATTTTACACTGAAAAACGCCTGTTCGGGCACTGGCTTTCCAGTGGATACGAGACATCGGGTCACCTGGTTCATAATCGCGAACCCCGGCTATCCGGGTAGGGTCTTCAAATATTTTCATAACCATTTGAATTTCGCCAATCGGCCTGCGTGAGGTTAAATCGTAACCAAGCAAATGAGTTATCTTGGGAAGCACGAGCAAATAAAAAGGTTGACATCCAATGCGATATCTTCGCATGAATCCAAAAGGGTCTCCAGTTTCTGCAAACACGGGCCCAATCTGAAAAAAGCCCCGATGCATGCATTCCAGAGAATAAGAAAACTCTTCTGTTTGCATCGAAAACATTGATAAGACTTTGAGCCTTTTCCCTTTCAATTTTAAGAAAGGATGCCGAGAGTCAACAGCATCTTCAGGTAACAAATCTTCTAAAATCACCCAGGGAATTGGGATTAAACCCAGATAGCGGACTAAAACTTTAACTCTTACCTTATCGCCAACTTCTGCAAGGGTGCAGCGCATTTTTCTTTCAATTCTTAACCCGCTCGCCCAATGCCAAGCCAACATCCGACTGCTTATCAAGATTAATGCCATTAAGTAAGCAGAGAATGCAAGGAGGCCTGAGCCCAAAACTTGGGCGGAAAAACCGATCAGCGTTATTCCAAGGAGCCAATACATTAGAAATAATCTTTTTCAGTGTGATAATCCGAGGAAACAGGCACTGGAATATCATCTAAAACATCATTGATGACATCTTCCGTTTTAATTTTCCTAAGTCGGGTTTCTGGCTTGAGAATGATGCGGTGTGTAAGCACAGGCACCACTAACTTTTTTACATCATCCGGAACCACAAAAGTTCTTCCTTGGATTGCAGCGCTTGCTTGTGCCGCCCTTTGCAACGAAAGCGACGCCCGAGGACTTCCACCTAATAAAATATTTTCGTTATCCCGGGTGCCATGAACGATCTCAAGAATGTAGGTTCGAATTTGATCATCCAAATGAATCTTCCTCACCACTTCTTGGCAAGCCATCCAGTCTGCAGAGCTGACGACCGGCACAACATCATCAATCGGGTGGCCAAACTGCAACCTTTTAAGCATCAAGGCTTCTTCTTCAATGGTTGGGTATCCCAAACTTAATTTGATTAAGAATCGATCTAATTGAGCCTCGGGTAAAGGAAAGGTTCCTTCATGGTCTACCGGGTTTTGAGTAGCTATCACAAGAAAAGGTGGCTTAAGATTATATGTTTGACCATCCGCAGTTACCCTTCTTTCAGCCATGGCTTCTAAAAGTGCAGCTTGGGTTCGTGGGGTAGCCCGGTTAATTTCATCTGCAAGGACAGTTTGAGCAAAAATAGGGCCCGGCCTGAATTCAAACTCGGCTGTTTTCTGATTAAAAATAGACACCCCATTAATATCGCTTGGAAGTAAGTCGGGGGTACATTGGACCCTTTTAAAGACACAACCAACACTGCGGGAAATCGCCCTGGCTAATATGGTTTTTGCCACACCTGGAACATCTTCAAGAAGTATGTGCCCTTCCGCAAGGTAAGCCGCAAGAGCCAGTAGAATTTGTTTGCGCTTCCCCAATATTACTTTTTCAATATTCGCAGTTACTTTTTCAGTAACGCCTTGCACATCGATTTGGTTGGAGGCGACTGGCTTCTTTTTATCTTTTGCAGGATTTTCCCCGGGCTCTGGTTTAGACATTTAAGGCCTCTTTAAGATTGCTGGAAATCAATATTAATTATTGCAAACTTAAGCATCAAATGCAAAAAGGAAGGCCCAATAATAATTAGGTCTTCCTTTTTAAGTGTATCAATTTGCTAATTAGAACTGATCTAGCCAGAAGTGGAAACCACTATAATATTTCTGGGGTTTTTGGCTTTCGTAGCGCCAATGGGGTTCTCTGAAAGGAGGGTTCGCCATGTATGCAGGTGGCGGCATATAAGGCTGGCCGGGTCTCTCAGGCCATTTAGGCCCCATTGAAGGCCAGTAATTGTGTGGGAAATAATAATAAGGATAATGAAAAAACCTTTGCAAGTTTCCATCATTGGTTTGAGCTATTGCACGATTTTCAATTGCACTTTGCCCAATAAATCCAATCACAACCACCATTACTATTTTGTAAATAAGCCTCATCGTAAAATGTCCTCCTGACCCGATGCCTTTGGGTTACTAAAATAAACATTAGCACCCTTTCAATTAAAAGAAGTTTTTTCAGGACAATTCTTTACAATACTTTGATGATGAAAGTTGGTTATTTGGCGATTCCGAAAAGGTGAGCATTCATAGCGAATAATCACTGCACTCTTTATTTTTCTTGGAAAACTTTATGGAAACGACTCAAGTTCACGATAATCCTCTGGTACAGCGCTATGCGGGCAAAGAAATGGTTGCGCTCTGGAACCCTGCAAACAGGTATTCAACCTGGCGAAAACTTTGGGTTGCACTAGCTCAAACCCAGATGGAACTTGGCCTTCTTTCCGAAGATGGCATCACTCCACGCATTACTCCACCCCAAATCAAAGAACTTGAACAAAATATTCATAACATAGATTTTGCCCGTGTTGAAGAACACGAACAAAGGCTCCGCCATGATGTAATGGCACATATCCACGCCTATGGAGAATGCTGCCCCCTTGCACGGGATATCATTCATCTTGGTGCAACCAGTTGTTTTGTAACGGATAATACGGAACTCATTCTTATGAGACAGGGACTTACCCTATTGCAAAATTCGCTAGTTGGCTTACTTGACCACTTTGCAAAATTTAGTCGTAAGTATGCAGGGATGGAAACACTTGGATTCACACACTTTCAACCAGCGCAATTAACCACCGTAGGAAAAAGAGCATGCTTATGGGCTCAGGATTTCCTTATGGATTTTCATGAAGTTAGCTATCGTATCGAAAACATGAAATTCCGGGGCGCTAAAGGAACCACGGGAACTCAAGCCAGTTTCCTTTCCCTATTTAGAGGCGATCACCAGAAAGTTCGAGACCTTGATACCATCGTCTCTAAAAAAATGGGCTTTGATCAAGTATTCCCTGTAACAGGCCAAACTTATCCCAGAAAAGCAGATTCACAAATTCTTGAAACACTTTCTGGCATTGGCCAAAGTGCTCAAAAATTTGGGACCGACATCAGGCTTCTTTCACACCGGCAAGAAATTGACGAGCCCTTTGAAACAGATCAAGTTGGTTCCTCTGCAATGGCCTACAAACGAAACCCCATGCGCTCGGAGAGAATGTGCGGGCTTTCCCGTTTTCTCATCCAACTTGCGGGAAACACCGCAGAAACTGCAGCAGTTCAATGGCTGGAACGAACACTTGATGACAGCGTCAACCGCAGGCTTACGATTCCCCAAGCTTTTTTATGCGCTGATTCCATTATGCGTATTGCAATCAATATTGTTCGCGGCCTTGTTGTGAATCCCGAAGTTATTAAATCGGAAGTTGAACGAACACTACCATTCATGGCAACCGAAAACCTTCTAATGGCTGCAGTGGGGAATGGGGGCGATAGGCAAAATCTGCACGAAGTCATCCGCAAGCATAGCCATGCGGTCATTGCAGAGTTAAAGTCCGGTAGTAGAAAAAATGATCTACTTGAGAGGCTTAAAAAAGAACCTGAGTTTTCGAACATTAATTTTGAAAAAGTAATGGCTGAAGGCCGCTTCTCGGGTAGAGCAAAAGAACAAGTTGAAGAATTCCTAGTTGCAGAAGTTGATCCAATCCTTAAAGCAAAAAGTGAATGGACCAATCAAAACGCAGCTTTGAAGTTTTAACTTACTTTTTTCCGTTGTTGGTAGAAAACCAACTTTCCGCCGCTGCTACAACTTCTGCAAGGTTGTAAACAGTTCGGGCACTTTTTTCATCAGGATCCAAAACGGCAAATAAAACACCGGCTTGGATCATGGCTTTGAAAATCGACTGTAACATGGGTAAGGCTGGCTGCATTACCATCCAAGCTTCGCCTAATGAAGAAACTTGGATAAAAGCCTCCGCTTTTGCACGATCTTGAAAAACTGCTAATGCAGCGTCCCCGGCCTGAGTTCGCCATTGGGCAAACTCAACCTGCCCAGATTCAGTCTTAAAAATCAAAAAAGGAATCAGATCCATAAGAGCCCCGGTAAATTAGGAAGGCATAACAATATCGATAGTTTCCATCCTACATAATCTAGGGAATATGGCATGTTTCAATGCGAACAATCTTGATTTTAGCCTTGTTTATATAATCGCGCTTTCCTAATATCCGCCCCTCTTAAGCTAAAGAAAGGCTTAAGGATTAAGAGTAAGAGGCGCTAATAAAATGAGTCACGCCAAGGATGGCAAGGATTCGTTTCCTGCCAGATTAATTTATGCTGTTTCCATGTTTTCATTCCAAAAACCTTGGTTGGTTTTTGGGTTGGGAATGATTCTTTGCGCTTCAGCTTTACTCTATTCCTACAAAAAACTTGAGTTTAAAACCCATCGCGATGACATGATCAGCAATCGCAAATGGTGCCAGCAAAACTGGAAGCATTATCTTGCAGAGTTTGGACAAGACGACGACATGGTGGTTGTTGCGTTAGGCGGGAACGAACAAAACAAAATTGATGCCTTGGAACAACTGGCATTAAAACTATCAGAACATCAAGAAAGTTTTGACCGTATCTTTTTCAAAGTAGACTTACAAAATCTAAAAAACAGATCTCTGCTTTTTCTAGAGCCAAAAGAAATAGGCACAATCGTCGGACATCTTGCAAACATGGCGCCTTTGCTTGAATTCCCATTTGCGTGGAATTTATTTACTACAAAAAGCATAACTTGCGAAGCCCACGCTAGAATTAAACAGATTGAAGCACGGGGAACGGTCACCGAGGCAGACACAGCATTTCTTGCGCAATTCCGAAACATCCTCAGAGCTGCAACAAATTATTTGGAGTCTGGCGAAACCTATAAAAGCCCCTGGGTTGGCCTTCTGCCAAAATCTCAGCACAACACGACGATGCTTTCAAAACCAAACTATCTAGTTTCAGAAGACAAATCCGTAGCGATTCTTTTAGCCCGCCCTATCACCCAGGAAAAGTCGGATTTTGTCAGCTCAATGCCAGCAGTTAAATTGATGCGTGAAATATTAAGTGACATCTCAAAACTTCATCCAGATGTTCAACTTGGCCTTACTGGATTACCAGTTTTAGAAGCTGATGAAATGACGGCCTCACAACGCGACAGCGCAACGGCTTCTTGGGTGGCATTTTTGAGCGTTCTTTTTTTATACATTATCGTTTATAGATCTTGGCGATATCCAGTTCTTACCATCACCACCTTGTTAGTAGGAACCATTCTTTCATTAGGATGGTTAACCATTACTATCGGGCATCTTAATTTGTTATCTGCAACTTTTGCAGTCATGCTAATAGGGTTGGGCGATTACGGGGTTTTGTGGGTGAGCGCATTCGACGAATACAGGAAAAAAGGTATCCCTGCAGAAGAATCAATTAAAAGAACCGCGCTTTCCGTAGGGCCAGGAATTCTAACTGCGGCATGCACGACTTCTCTAGCTTTTTTTGCTGCAATGCTTGCAGATTTTCAGGCAGTTTCAGAAATGGGTTGGATTGCAGGAAGCGGTATATTATTTTGTGCGCTAAGTTGTTTCACTATCCTTCCTTCTCTATTGGGAATAACAGAATCGTATAAAAAAACCTCGTTACAATCAGAACCTATGGATTCATTCCCTGGGATCCTTTCTTTCCCTAACATTCAAAATAGTTGGACCTCATCCTTATTCAGCAAACCAAAAACCATGGTGATTTCTGGACTAGTGCTAACCTGTTTATTTTTAATTCCAGCGCTGAAAGTTTCTTACGATCACAACCTTCTTCATTTACAATCATCCTCACTTGATTCGGTAAAATGGGAAAAAGTATTATTAGAAAAAATGCCCTCCGCAACTTGGCATGCTGTTACTTTTACTGCAACTCGGGAAGAAGCAATCGAATGGAAAAAGAAATTCGAAGCCCTTCCAGAAGTTAGTCAAGTTGCAGAAATAGCAAGCATGCTTCCCAAAGATCAATCAATAAACAAAGGCCAACTAAAAGACATCCAACACAGGCTAAGGTTATTACCAACTCGCGGTTCAAAACCAGGCCACGCCACACCAGATATCGATGGCTTGAGCAAGGAACTACAACTCCTTGCCAATAAAACCAATGAGGCTAGCTCCCTTTTGGATTTAAGCGAAGTAAAGAAAGACTTGGTTACCTTTTTAGATGTATTATCCAGCAAAAACAAAATGTCGAATATTGAACTCAAAAAATTTGAAGAAGCAGTCACAGGCGACCTTATAGAAAACCTACATCAATTAAAGGAAGTTTCCACGCCTGAATTTATTGAAGTGGCCGATATTCCAACTCCAATTCGAAATCGCTATTTAAGTGAGAACAACCAATGGTTATTACGAGTATTCGCAAAGAAAAATCTTTGGGAATACAGCAACCTTCAAGAATTCGTAAGTAGCATTCAAAAAGTTGACGCTCGTGCAACAGGAAAACCTTTTACAACTCTTGAAGGCTTAAAAGGAATGAAGTCTGGATTTCAATGGGCAGGGATCTACGCGTTAATTGCAATTATCTTAGTTCTATCCTGGGACTTCAGAAAAACCATCTTGGTAACTTTGGCACTAATCCCCTTGGCCATGGGGCTTTGCATTACCATGGGCGCAGTATGGCTGTTAGGCTACCAACTGAATCCAGCGAATATGATTGCATTTCCGATTCTCGTCGGAGTTGGAATCGACAATGCTGTGCATGTAATCCACGACTTTTTAGGTCGAGACCGAAGCAAACCTTACCAGTTAAAAAGCAGCACATTCAAAGGCATATTTGTCGCAGGACTCACTACGGTACTGGGTTTTGGTTCGTTAACAATATCTTCCCACCTTGGACTTTCCAGCTTGGGACTTCTCTTAGCATTGGGCGTAAGCTCTTGCATGATTTGTTCCGTATTATGGCTTCCAAGCTTGCTGCAACTTGCACCTATCAAAGCTAAAACAGCCTTGAATAAAAATACTTTTGCAAGAACAACTAGCAAGGCAGCATAAAAGCAATCTGTTTAAAAAATGATCAAGGAAGTTTAGAAAACTCAGCTTTGAGTCTGCCTGTTATTTTAAAAGAAGCAATCTTCCCTGAAGAATCTCTAGTAAAAGTCAGAACGGGGTTATCAAAGACAAAATCACGCGCATAAAGAATGGACGACCCCAATTGATTAAGATCAACTAAATGATTCCCAACAACCAGCCTGACATTTTTACCCTGCATTTTTAGCTCGATTTTCCCATAGGCAGGATTCTGATATTCGCCCAAAACATCTGGAAGATTGAGAGACCCTGGGTATTTTTTTAATAACTCAACTAAGTTATCATCGTAAGCAATCTTGGATTTTTGCAAACCGTCGGCCATGATAAATGCGTAATTCTTATCCCACTCCACTCGGGAAAAGTTAAACAACAAATCGATAAGCGAATTGCTGAGCGCCAGATTCATTCTTGTGTGTTCAAGGTTTGAAAGAATCACCAAACCAAATTTTGCTTCTGGAATTGTAGCAATATGAGTACGAAAGCCATCAATCGCCCCAGCATGAGAAACCAACTTTATGCCACGGTAATCCTGAATCACCCAACCCAACCCATAAGACATTTGCGCAGTAAATGGATGCAGCAATTTGTTCACACCTTCTAAAGGATTAACAACCTGCGGCTTCTGAGTTTCAAGCAGTTGGGGCGCAAAATCCATTTTGGCATATTTCTGATTCGCAGGATCAACTTGAAATTTAAGCCAATTAGCAAGGTCATGGGCGGAAGAATAAACACTACCTGCAGGGTCTGGGAATGCACCAACATAAGGTTCTTTAACCTCAGGAAACCCGAACCCCCCAATAAAATGCCCTCGAGACAGATTTTCATTTGGAGGTAACACCACCGTGTCTTTCATTCCAAGGGGATCCAGAATTTCCTGCCTTAAAAGTTTCTCCCAACTTGCATTACCAACCTTTTCACAAACCAACCCCCCTGCAGAATACATGATCGATTGATACTGATAAGTTGACCGAAAGGGGTTTTCCAAAG
>CAXNFS010000061.1:0-13004 GCA_964201235.1 Gemmataceae bacterium
TAACAACATCGGTAATGGTTTTACCTGTGTAACCTTTCCAAGCACCGGAGCGAACAGCGTTGCTGAACTCTTTCATATGAGCAAGGACGGCATTTACTTCGGGCATGACATCTTTGCCATCAACCATGATTGGTCTGTTGGAACGATTACGAAGGGCGATGTGCAAGACAGCACGATCTTCGGTGGTGTTAATTTTTTCGCCATTGAACATTTGCTTGGCTACGCCATGAACATTTGCTTCTCGTGCGAGTTCAAAAAGAAGGGCCATGGTTTTTTCGGTAATACGATTTTTAGAGTAGTCGAGAAGAATGGTTTGGAATTGTAGGTGAAACTTATCGAAGCGAGCAGGATCAGCAGCAAAGAGATCCCTCATTTGCACATTTTCCATTTCCTTCTTATGACTTTCAAGAGCTTTCCAAGAGGCCAATTTAGTAGGGTTACCCATCGCATAATTCCTTAGCTGAAAAATATTTTTAATCAATCAAAAGGCATTATAAACATCTTTGAGGGGATATCATTACCTAGAAAATTAAAAATCATCAAAATTTCGCAAAGGCATTGCAAAGCCCTAAAATTCGCTGAGAACCAAAAATGGAGAGAGACTAGGTGGTTTAGTAAAGAAAAAACAGCTTTTGTTAAACTAATTCTCAATAATTTCACCTAAACAACTGTTGTTTCCATCATATCAGTTGCAGAAAAGGCAGGTTAAAGGTCGATAAAGAGATGTGAGAATTTTTAGTTTAAGAGCGAAAGAACATGTACGGATTTTTAGCCCTTCTTATTCTGATTTCAAACCAACCCGGCCCCACAGCAGGGCCAGGCAACACAACTGCGCCGTTTACTGCACGAATCATCATTCCCAATGCAGAGGTTCGATCTGGGCCGGGAAGTGATTCAAAACTTTATGGCACCAACAATCTAAAAGCGGGCGATATTATAACCGTGGTGCAAGAGCGAGCGGATGGATGGTTGGCGATCCGCCCACCTGATGGATCTTTTTCTTGGGTGCAAAGCAAGTACCTACAGAGAATAGTTGCAACCCAGCCAAACTATCTTGTACAAACAAACGATGGTAATAAAGTTCCAGTGTACATAGGCAGCGCAGTATTAAACACTAAGCCGACTCTTGAAAGTGCAAGATTAACAAGGGGGAGCCAGGTAAAATCTCTTGGTGCAGAGCAATCTGATGGTAAAGAAAACTGGATACCGATCGTGCCACCGGAAAATGAGTTACGCTATATCCGATGCGAGGCGATAGGAAAACAAGCCGTTCAAGCTAATCCTGTACCAGCAATAGTGCCCGCAGCGCCCCGTAATCCTGGTAGTTCAAATACGATCGTAAATGCAAATTCCGCTGTGCCGAATTGTGATGCGAATCAACGCTGGAGCCAAGCGATAAGTGCTGAAACAGCGGGCCAATCAACTGAAGCAATAAGGTTGTACACGCAAATCGGGCAGGATTTCGCATGTAGCCAGCCGATGTTTGCGAGCCAAGCTTATGGCAGAGCAGTCTGGTTACGCGATTGCGCATCAAAAGGAAAAACAAATACGGTGCAAGCATGTGCACCCGGACAACCCAAGCTAACCAACAAAGCCTTGGTTCAAGCAGTATCGAACTCTCAAAATAATGCGCCAACAGCGCCTATCGCATCTGCTCCCACAGCAAACACGGTACCTCAATCGAACGGGCCAAGCCCAACGCCTGTGAAATCGATCAACTCTGGATCCGGTTCAGGAGTGGGGCCTGGTTTTCTTCG
Source organism: Gemmataceae bacterium (assembly GCA_964201235.1). Classification (GTDB taxonomy): domain Bacteria; phylum Planctomycetota; class Planctomycetia; order Gemmatales; family Gemmataceae; genus UBA969. Next base: position 1,758 of record CAXNFS010000061.1, read on the forward strand.
TAAAGCAGGCAGGCCACAAAGTTACGAGCCATCGTATTACATTGAATCACAGCAAGGCAGACCGTTGATCTACTTGGTTCCTGCACCGGGGCAGAACTTGGATCTGTTTATAAATCAACGTGTGGAAGTTTCCGGGCCGACAACTTACCGCAGCGATATGCGTGCATATGTGATGACTGTTTATCAAATCCAACCGAAGTAGAATCAGCAAGCAGCTTTAAGAGCGCGTGGTATCAAGGCAGAGTTTGAATTGATTCCCAACACTTTTTCATAGGCGCAATAAGTATCCAAGGCACATTGATGCCAAGAAAAACGGGCAGCCTTTTCAACTGCACCTTTGCGTAGGGCCCTATGCCATTCATCATCCCATGCAATTTGCAAAAGGGCATCACGCCAAGCATCTTTATCTTCGGGGTGAAAATAGGAAGCGGTTGTGCCGCAAACTTCTTGATGGGCCCCGATTTTAGATGCAAGAACAGCGCCACCACAAGCCATCATTTCAACTGGGGGAAGGCCAAAGCCCTCGTAATGAGAAGGGGCAAGAAGAGCCCGTGCGCAATTGTAAACCGCAGAAATCTTGTCATCCGGAATATATCCTGAGAGAATCACATTATGATGTTTTGCTGTTTTTTGATAAAAGGCTGCTTCTTTTTCTGCATTCCAACCCCAACCGCCTACCAGCAACAAGGGGTATTGTTCGCGAACTCGCAAGGGAAGATCACAATAAACCTGCATCAAGAAAAGAAGATTTTTTCTGGGTTCGATAGTGCCAAGATGTAGGAAATACTTTTGGGGGAGGTTTAATTCTTTAAGAATAGCCCTGGCTTCGGGAATAGGCAAAGGGGAAAGCCCCGAACGGATTCCCAAAGGAGTTGCAGTTATTTTTTCGCTGGGGACATTGAACTCTGAAACCAGTTCTTGTTTCACAAACTCTAAATCGGTGAGAAAATGGGTGCAATTAGAAAGTGCCTTTTCAAATCGTTTTTCAAATTCGTGAACCCGATCCTTAGGGTGCCATTGCGGATAACGAATAACAGAAAGATCATGAATGGTAGAAATAGTTGGAGCATCGACATCAAAGGGCAAGAAATTTGGCTCGTGGTATAAATCGCAACCAATCCTACGCACCCGATCTGCAAACAAATAATCCAAGCCATTTCTCGCAAAGCTTTTAACCTGATTTTTGATCATCGAAGCGGCAGAATTATTTTGCTGTTGCGAATTGACTGCCACACTGGGTTTACTAGGCTTCAGTTTAGCCATCGCCCCCTTGATTAGCGGTTCCCAAGAAGGATTAGGAAACAAATCTAATTCCAGAGGGTGGTGCAATGATTGTAAAGCAGCGCAAAGTTCAGCAGTGTAATGGCCTACACCGCTGCGCTGTTTCAAGGCAGGCAGATAATTAACCAAGATTCGCATTCGAACAACACTCTAAACCAATTAAATTACACTGCTTTTTACCTTGGATTAGTATTTTAACGCAAGTTCAAAATATTGTTATTTTTGATTGAAATAATACCATAAAAAATGCTATAATCTTATGTATCGCTATTTCTTGTTTACCCAATTCGATTATTTTAAGGTGCGAACCAATGTCTCTACAAAACCCAAAGAAAACCGTAATTGTAAGAGGTTTTACACTGATTGAATTATTGGTGGTGATAGCAATCATCGCAATCTTGATTGGGCTATTACTTCCTGCAGTTCAAAAAGTTAGGGAAGCTGCAAGCAGGATGAGTTGCAGCAATAATTTAAAGCAATTGGGCCTTGCAATGCACAATTATAATTCTGCCTTTTCCTGCTTTACCAATAGTAGAAGAGATGCAGATTACACATGGATTTGCCAGCTTTTAGACTACTTGGAACAAGGCGCATTCCGTAATTCTTGGGACTTCACTAAGAATTATTACAATCAAACCCAAAAGGTTCGGACCCAAACCATCAAGGCTTTGTTCTGCCCTGCACGAAGATCACCCATGACGCAAGATGCCAATAATGGTGACCAGCAAGATAACCAGCCTGCGACGAGTACGCGTTATCCCGGAGCGTTAGCAGATTATGCTGCAAACGTTGGAACCACTGGAGGAGATTACTTTTGGGATGGGCCCGTACAAGGCCAAACATCAATCAGTGTAGCAACCAATGGTGTATTTCCCCTATCAAATAACTGGGCTGTAGGTGGCACCGGTTTTAGAGATGGTTACAGGATTGCAGATATCTCCGACGGGCTTAGCAACACTTTTCTTTTCGGTGAAAAGCATGTGCCCATTACAAAGTTTGGTGATTTAAATTCACGAGATGGCGCTGCCTATAATGGCGACAAAGTATCGAGCTTTGTAGGCGCATCTGCAACCAATTTACCCTCCAAGGGGCCTACCGACACTCGGACAGGATGCTTTGGAAGCAGCCATTCAGGCATTGTGATGTTCGTTTTTTGTGATGGATCGGTAAAAGCAATCATTAATTCCATTCAAGGCACTGTATACGCAAATCTTGCTAATCGCTTGGATGGTAATGTAATTGATGCCAGCCAGTACTAAATAGAATCTTTCCAAACAGGCAATTGAATTCGGAAAGTGGTGCCTTCAGCTAAAATGCTTTGAACCGTAATGGTGCCGTTATGTTTTTCGATTACACCTTTGCAAATGGCAAGGCCCAAGCCACTCCCACCAGAAAAGCGAGATCTGGCTTTATCAACGCGGTAAAACCTTTCAAAAATAAAAGGGAGATGCTCTTCAGGAATCCCGAGTCCGGTGTCCTTAATTTCCAACACAGCTTTTTTATCACTTCTGCTAAGTGTAATAAAAACTTTGCCACCGGGCTTATTGTAAAGGATGGCATTGGTGATCAAATTATCGATCATTCGGGAAAGGCTTTCAGGGTTGCCAAATATTTGAACAGAGTGCAAATCAGCAACCAAGCTGATCTGTTTTTCTGAAGCAATTGCCCCTAGTAGGCTTACAGATTCACCTACAAGATCACTTAAATTGATTTGCCTTAAATGGAAGTCTGCATTCGAAGAGTCAAGCCGGGCAAGTGCAAGTAACCCATTTACCAAATTAGTCATCCGTTCAGCAGCCTTGAGAGAAACCTCGATGGTTTCTTGATACTCTTCGGGAGATCGTGGTTTAGAAAGTGCAAGTTCAGAAGCGGACCGGATTACAGTGAGTGGGGTGCGAAGTTCATGAGAGGCATCTGCGGTGAACTGCCTTTGTCTGGAAAAAGAAGCATCCAGTCGAGAAAACAAGCGATTCAGGACTTCCGCCAACCCTGCCAACTCTGAATCGATCTGATTAGGATCGAGCCTTTTACTCAGATCTTTTTCGGATAGCAGCTCCGCGGTAGCAGACATTTGAGTAATAGGGCGCACCATTCTGAAAGCAATTGCAAAAGAAACCCCAACACCAAAAACGAGGAATACAATTCCGACCAAGGTAAATTGAATGGCAATGTAACGCATGCGCACAATTTCGTATTCGAGGGATTTTCCTGCAATTATTTTTGTTCCACTTGGACCAATCATCCGCACTTCCCTGAAGTTATTTTTCAGCATGACCAAAGTAGGTTGATTATTAAACTTCTCGGCCAAGCTCTGGGCTTCAGGATAACCAAGCGGCACAAATTCTTTTTTGATCAACATATCTTTGGAAGTCATCACTAAGAAGTAGGTTTGATCATCGGGATTACCCTCACTGAGGAAGTTAGAATCTTGAGGTAATCTAAGTTCTTCAAGAAACTGCTCTTTGGAACGGCGCGGCCTTGGAGGCGGAGGCGGGGTGCCGTCTGGTCTTAACGGTGGAGGTAACATGGGCGGTGCTTCAATCCCCTGCTGAATGGGCGGGGGAAAAGAACGAAGCATCACATCGAGATACAACGCTGAGGCTTCAAGTCGGCGATCGACCTCCGTAAAGGTTGAACGCCATACCTGATAATAAAAAATGGATCCACTGCAAAGGATCACCGTGGCCAGCAGGGCGGAGTAAAAGAGCTGTAGTTTCCAGCGTAGGGATTTAAACACTGATGATGTATCCTAGGCCACGCCTAGTCTCGATGATATCTACTTCGAGTTTTTTCCTGATATTCGAAATATGAACATCCACCAGATTGCTCATGGAATCTTCGTTGGCATCATAAACATGTTCAAAGATATCAGTACGGCTCATCACTCTGTTCTTTTTAAGGATCAGGAGTTCGACGATTGAAAACTCCTTGGCAGTAAGTTCAACTTTGCGTCTACCCACATTGACAAGCTTTGAACCAAAATTTATGGTAACCCCCTGAATGGTGACGATGTTATCACCTGTACCCAAAGAGCGCCTGATCAAAGCCTGCAGCCTTGCAAAAAGCTCGACCATTGCAAACGGCTTGGTCAGATAATCATCTGCACCAAGGTTCAGCCCATCAACCCTGTTTTCAACCGTATCACGGGCACTCAGAATTAAGACCGGGGTTCTATACAATTTTCTAAACTTAGCGAGAAATTGAGGCCCATCCATCACGGGCATCATCATATCCAAAATAATAGCATCATATTTACTGATTGCAGCACAAGAAAGGCCCTCGCTACCATCCGTTGCTTCATCCACTGCATAGCCTTTTTCACGCAACGCCTTAGCAATTGTGCGCAACAAGTCTGGTTCATCTTCAACAACAAGTATTCGCATAAGAGTATTACCAACAAGCTTATTTACTACTATTTTTTGCGCGGGATCGTTCGCGGGCACTTAACTCTTGCTTATCAGTCACTGGTAATTTGGTTTCCCAAAAGACCCCTTTTTGATGCCCTTGCTGCACATGATTCCAAAAACTTAACTCAGGCCATTTACCTTTGCTGACCCCTTGGCTCAATGTTTCCTTTAACTGCAATGTTGAAACCTCTGCTGTTTGAAACAGCACCTCGCCCTTCAATCCGAAGTTATCGGGCTGAACCACCAAAATCTGCGATTCCTTTTCAGCTCCATTAACCAATTCTAATTCTTTTTGATCCCTAACTTTCACATAAATAAACTTGCCTAGAAATTCACTCGACCAAGCAATAGCGGATATCTTTTTTTCAAGTTCCAAGGCATCACCGTTTACAGCCGGATTAACAATTACAAGTGGTTGTTTGTCACAACCTGCAACATTTAAAGCCAAACGCAAATCAGCAACATAGGGAACAGCAGAAATCTTTTCGACCTCTGACTCCACACCGGGGTACTTTAGGGCAACTTCGGCCATGCTTTTTGCCATGCTTTTAGGATTTCCATAAACTTGATTGGTGCCTCGGGAAGCACGAGAAAGTCGCTGCTTGGCATCAGGCGAGAGGATACAGAAAACGGTATTTTCCACATCGCCATTTCGGCCCACATTGAAGGTTTTTAAAAACGCAGCTTCCTCCTTGTTCTCGTAGCTAAGAAGGCGGATACAGACAAATTTTCTAGAAGCGGCAATTACATCGGGATCAGACAAGAAACTCTTGTCCATCTCGGATTTCCCTGGTCACCAAGTACCTGAAACACCAGCGCAATGAGGTGCAGCGGAAAGAAGCAAAATAGGAAGCCCGGATCGTTGGGCTTCTTTCAATCCTCCATCCAGAGAAGCATACCATTGGATTTGAGCAGGCTTCTGGAGTTTGGAATCCATGCCAGGCCTAGGCTGGGAGCTCTTTTTATCGGGGGCGGCACCTTCCTTACCTTTATCTTTGCCATCTTTGCCCTTACCATCTTTACCGTCTTTGCCATCCATTTTACCAAGGCCTTTAGATGCTTCGGCTTTTTTGACTTGGCCCGCGGTGAGGATCTTAATAAGCTTGGCTTTGACATCTTTTTCAAGGTCAGCAATTTGTTTTAACTGCTCTTCTGAAAGTTCAAGAGTGTCTGCGATATGGGGTGGAAGAACTTTGCCTAGTTCAAAACCCATGGGTGGACCTTTTTTATCACCACCAGGCCCTTTTTTAAAATCTTTGCCACCGTCTTTTCCTGGCCCGCCCTTGCCATCCTGAGGCTGTGACCAAACACTTAATCCCATGAAACAAATCAATCCAAGGGTTGCGATTCCAGCAAGATATTTCTGCATGATAAGCCTCTAAAATTAAGGAAATAATCCGATAATAGTTAACACTATAATCGAAGCAAGGTTAAGGGAGCATTAAGATGGGGATAAATTCTGCAATATTCAAGAAAAAAATGCCCCTGACTGGATTCGAACCAGTGACCGACGGATTAGAAATCCGTTGCTCTATCCAACTGAGCTACAAGGGCATACAAAAAATTATTATATTCAATAAACGGCAGTTGCCCAAGGTGTTCCTTTACATCATTTTAAGATTCTCTTTACCGTCCCAATGCCAAGTAAGGGATTGGATATTCTGAGTAGCCAAAAAAGCAGCAGCCCCCATGAACCCCATGCCCGGTTCAAGATGCAAAACAGTCCAACGGCCAGCCTCGTTGGGGCAGCCATCAACAAATCTGATTCTAGGGGTTTCATTGCGCCCCAAAGAGACTTCAACGCGATCTAGCCCAAACCCTAGGCCATGACCATTAGCCTTTAAAAAGGCTTCTTTTCGAGTCCAAGCTTGAAAGAAGATGGATTGCATCTCGGGGCCTGGTTGTTGGGAAAGGGTTTGGGATTCCCAAGGAGAAAAGAACCGTTCAGCAAGAAATAAGCTATTCTCGATCAACCTGACTTTTTCGACATCCACGCCAATTTCCACAGAATTCGAAAGGGCGATCAACCCTAAGCCATGGGAATGAGAAAGATTAAAATAAAGGCCCTGATGGCTTGCAAGAATGGGCTTACCCATGCCTGTACTTGCAAAAATGATGGCTTGGGGCTCGCAGCCCAAATACCCTGCAAGAAAAATTCGAAGCACCGCCCTGCCAACAATCGCCTGCTCGCGAACTTCAAGCGAACGCATACGCATGGCACGATTTATTTCGTCTTTATGCAATAACTTTGATAATAATTCGACTTCTTTAGAAGGCCTGGAGGTATGAAAAGACCAAATATGAACGGTGCCCTGCTCTAGGGGTATCAAATTATTGCTGATAGGCCAAGTAGGCTTAACGGGATTAGCCAAAGTAAGCCCCTTTTAAATCATTCAGCTTTTGCTCGAACAACCCTGCGTGCGCCAACTCGAACGATTAGTTCACCCTCAATAGTGATGACCTGATTTGGATCAATAATTTTAGTTTTATCAGGGCCAATCGTAACCCCACCGCCTTGGATTAATCTTCGTGCATCATTATTGCTTTTGGCAAAATCAAGGAATACAAGCAACTTGGTTACGGTGCAGCCTGCAAGTTGTGTAGCATTCAAAACAACCACTGGGATATCGGTAGGGTCCTGCCTTTGCGAAAAGCGTTTAACCCATTCCTCCGCAGCTTCGTTGGCAACACTTTCGCCATGATAAAAACCAACAATATTCTTGCCCAAGGTTTTCTTGGCTTCAAGCGGATGGGTTTTGGAAGCATCAAGAAGATCGTTAATTTGAAGAGAAGAGAGGTTGGTAAGGAGTGCAAACCATTCCTTCATAAGTTCATCAGGGATGCTCATGATCTTGGCAAATTGATCATAGGAAGAATCGCCAACGCCAACATAATTACCAAGGCTTTTGCCCATGCGTTTGATGCCATCCAAACCGCGAAGGATGGGAAGAGTAATACAAACCTGAGGTTCTTGCCCCGCATTTTTTTGAAGATCGCGAGCAGCCATGAGGCTAAAAAGTTGTTCGCTGCCCCCCAATTCAACATCGGCCCGAACCTCGACGCTATCGTGGCCTTGCATGAGGGGATAAAGGCATTCATGAAGATAAATAGGGGTGCCTGCTTTATAGCGCTTAGTAAAGTCGTCGCGCTCTAGCATTCGTTGAATAGTGGTGGTGCCCGCAAGAGAAAGAACATCTAGGAACCGATATTTCGAAAACCATTCGCCATTATAACGAACTTCAGTTTTAGAAAGATCAATAACCTTCCCTACCTGAACTAGATAATCGAGGGCATTTTTAGCAACCTGCTCTTCAGTAAGCCGTTGCCGGGCCTGATCCCTGCCACTGGGGTCGCCAACCAATGCAGTGTAATTTCCAATGATAAGAACAGCTTGGTGTCCGAGATCTTGAAAGAGTTTTAATTTTCGAAGTGGAACAGTATGGCCGAGGTGAACATCAATTCCAGTGGGATCAATGCCATACTTAACACGAAGAGGCTTATTGAGTGAGATAGACCGATCGAGTTTGCGAAGGAATTCATCGGCAGGAGTAATTTGATCGGTGCCGTTTTTGATCAATTCAAGTTGTTGTGCAGAGGATTTCAAAAAGGCCTCTTAAGTTAAATAGATAAGGATTCAGGAAATAAACTCGAAGGCATTTTCATGGTGGGCTAAATCAGGAGTTGAAGAGTTCTTTTTCCAAGCGACTGCAATAACATCAAACCTGAAAGAATTACCCTGAAGCTTATAAGACCGAATAAAAGCCACTGCTGCTCTCGAAAGCTTGATTTGCTTTTCCCGGCCCACTGACTCTGCAGCAACCACAGTATGATCGCAAGATTTGGATCGAACTTCAACAAAAACTACAGTATCTTTAAATCGGGCAACAATATCGAGTTCGCCTAACTTGCAACTCCAGTTTCTTGCCAGGATAATATAACCCTTAGAAACAAGAACCTTGGCAGCAATACCCTCGGACTTATTGCCGAGCCATTTCCGCCAAGGTAGCATCCATTCTAGAAATCGCATGGGCATGCGAATTATAATGAATGAGAATTACTTGGTTTTAGCTTTAGGAACATGGGGCTTGCGTTCTTTAAGGCGGGTAGCCTTACCAACCCTATCGCGCATGTAGTAAAGTTTCGCCCTACGAACCTTGCCGGTTTTCTTAACTTCAACCTTGGCAACTCGTGGAGAAACTACAGGGAAAGTTCGTTCAACACCTTCGCCCTGAACAATTCTGCGAACGGTGAACATTTCACCCATGCCATAGCCTCGCTGGCTGATGACAAGACCGCTGAAAATTTGAATGCGTTCTTTTTGACCTTCCAAAATCCGGAAGTGAACATCAACGGTATCACCGACTTCAAAAGTCGGCATAGATCGTTTGAAATCTGATTTTTCAGAAAGATCTGCAACATGCTTTTTTGCCATGTCTTCGACGATCTGGAGGAGGCGGTTTTTCATGATAAAATTCCTTCGCAAACAAAGTTTTATTGAATCAAACCCTGACTTCGTAACTTAGACTGCTCTGCGCGCCAAGAAGCAATTGCGGCATGGTTGCCACCCAATAAAACTTCTGGCACTTCAGCGCCCCTGAAAACCCGAGGTCGGGTATACTGGGGGTATTCGACTACACCTGGATCGTTATGAGTTTCTTCGGTAAGGCTTTCGGGATCACCCAAAACGCCAGGAACCAAACGAATCACACTATCGATCAAAACCATTGCGGGGACTTCACCGCCATTGCATATGAAGTCGCCTATCGAAATTTCGCGAGGCTTCAGGCCAATCCTGATTCTTTCATCGAAACCTTCGTATCTGCCACATAACAACAAAATCCTGCTATGTCCAGAAAGCTCTTCCACAAGTCTTTGGTTAAGCTTTTCTCCAGCGGGAGTAAGCATCACCAATAAACCAGAATCATCGACGACCTTCGAGCGCACCTCTTCAACACAGTCAAAAATCGGCTCGGGCATCATGACCATTCCGGGTCCGCCACCAAAAGGCCTGTCATCCACCTTTGAATGTTTGCCCTTGGCCCAGTCTCTAATATTCCAAAGGTTGATGGAAACCTTTTCCGTCTGGATCGCCAATTTCAAAAGGCTCTGAGACAGATATCCTTGAAATAAATCAGGAAACAAGGTCAGCACATCAAACCGCATGGGTATTAGGAACCAGAACTTGCTGCTGCCTCAGCCTTCTCGAATTTTTCCATGTACTTTTCGAGAAAGATTGCAACATGATCAGAAGGCTGTGCGCCAACGCTCAGCCAATACTTGATTCTTGTAGGTTTAAGGATTACCCGAGATTCCTTGATTTTAACCGAAGGATCGTAGGTGCCTAAAATTTCCAGAACATCGCCATCGCGTGCCCTGCGTTTATCAATGGCAACAATGCGGTAAAAATGCCTGCCGTGTCTGCCAAACTGTTTCATTCTAATGCTAACTGCCATGCTTCTTCCTTTCCAAAGGTATGCCAATTTTTTATTTTATGAAAGATTGAGGCAGAAACCCACTACCATTCTTCATTCATTTTAAGAAACTAGCGTTTTTTATTATTTTTTCTTTCTTTAGCCCGTTCCTTAGGTGTTTTTCTATGACCTGTATCGCCTTTTGTCTTAAGTTTTGCGCCAGGCTGAAAAGCACCCATCTTACCCATCCCCGAAACCATCTTAATTCTTTCCCAAACACTCATCTTCGACATGGCCCGCATTAAGTTGCGAACTTGCTCGAATTGATTCAGAAACTGTTTCACATCATGGGGTTGCGTCCCGCTACCCGCAGCCACTCTACGCCTTCGATTTTGGTCTAAAACATCCGGATTAGCCCGTTCTTCCCGGGTCATGGAATCCAACATTCCTTTGATTCTTCGGAAAGCAGCTTCAGGGTCTTCCCCCGCTGGTACCATATCCGCCATGCCTGGCATGGAGCCGATCAGGTCCTTCATGGACCCCATTTTGGCAATTTGTTCAAATTGTTTTCTAAAATCGTTTAGATTGAAGTCGCCTTCGCGCAATTTCTTCTGTTGCTCTTCCAATTCTTCCTTGGAAATATCCGACTGAACTTTGCTGACTTTTTCAACCAAAGACATGATATCGCCTTGGCCCAATATCCTCTGAGCCATGCCTTCAGGCCGAAACTCTTCCAACTTATCAAGTTTTTCACCAACCCCGATAAACTTGATCGGGACCTTGGTAACCTCCTTGATAGATAAAGCTGCCCCACCACGGGCATCGCCATCAAGTTTGGTAAGGATCACACCATTTAATTCTAAAGCCTCGTTGAACGCTGCTGCACTATTGACCGCATCTTGGCCAGTCATTGCATCGCATACAAGATAAACTTGATCTGGTTTAGCGAGTTTATCAATCTGCTTAAGTTCATCCATTGGCATTTCAGCGATATGCAATCGGCCTGCAGTATCGAGAATTACCGTATCAATAAGGGTTCGCTTGGCGTAGGCAATTGCATTAACGCAAACTTGGACAGGAGTAGGAACAGGCTTGCCCGGTTCCGCAACTTCGGAATAAACAGGAACCTGAATCTGCTCGCCTAAAAC
>CAXNFS010000062.1:0-12958 GCA_964201235.1 Gemmataceae bacterium
GGAACAGAATTGATAAATCCTGCTTTTTGCATAAAGGGCAGGGCCCCATCAACTTTTTTATCTAAGGGCAAAACCTTCATGTATTCGCCTGCCACCCAGAATAATTTGTCTGGATCAAAACTTGCGGGTGCATTATTGACCCGATCCAAACTAAATTTCGCAACCATTTCTTTCAAAAGAATAATTTCACTATGATCGTCCAAAGACCAACCCAGCCTAGCTAGATAATTCACCAACCCCTCGGGCAAGTAACCTAATTCCTTGTAAAACGAAACGGTCGCAGGATTCAAATCATCGCGAATTTCAATTTGCTCATTAGTCCACCCAACAGCATTAAGTTTCTTAAGAACATCGCTTGTAACAAACTTTTTCATGTCTCGCTTGCTAAGCTTCTTTTTAGAATTGGGTTCATTAACCACCGGAACATGCGCAAAGAATGGCATTGGTGCACCCAAAGCGAGGTAAACTAAAACCTGCACTGGAGTGTTCGATAAATGCTCCGCAGCACGAATCACATGCGATATCCGCATGCCCACATCATCAATTACCGTTGCAAAATTATACAAGGCTCTACCATCGGGCCTAAGGATAATAGGGTCGCCAATCAAGTTGGATTGCCATTCAACATCGCCCCGAATCAAATCATTAATTTTAATCAATTCATCGTCTGGCACCTTCAGCCTAATTGCAGTCTTCTTTTCATTATAAAGTTTGATGCAATCATCTGGAGAAGTTTGCCGATGTTTACCTCGGTGAACATAAGGTTTTTTAGCTTTCTCAGAAGCATCACGCTCGGCTTTAATTTCTTCAGTGGTCATGTAACATGGGTAAGCCTTACCCGCAGCAAGAAGCTGGTTTGCAGCATCGACATAAAGATGATTGCGTTGGGATTGATAATAAGGAGCAAAAGGCCCATCAACTTCCGGCCCTTCATCCCAATCAATGCCCAACCAACGAAAGCCATCAAGGATTGGCTGCAAGGCCTCAACCTTATTTCTCTCGGAATCGGTATCATCGATGCGAAGAATGAATTTCCCACCCGCCTGCCTGGCAACAAGCCAGTTAAAAAGAGCTGTACGAACACCGCCAATATGGAGGTAGCCAGTTGGGCTGGGAGCAAAACGAGTCCTAATTTCCGCCATGAAATGATTCCCTTCAATCGTAAAATACAAAGGTAAATATATGACTTCGAGAAGAATCGAAAGGGATGAAAATTTTTTGATTAATTTTAAGTGGCAGATTTCGAGTTAGATTTTCCGCCTCGGCCTTCAACCAAAGTCACAGTAACCCCTTCTTGAACCACTTTCCCATGCTGATTTATTACCTGCCTGTGCCAAGTAACGGTTCCGCGTCTGCCTCGAGAATTACTTTCTATTTCCAAGATTTTGCATCGGACTTTGATAGTGTCACCAATATTTACCGGTTCCTTAAAAATCCATTCCTTAAATTGAATAAAAGCGATGGTTCGAACAGGTGGCGCAAACAATCCAAGGCCACTTGAAATAGAAAGAACCAGCAAACCATGTGCAATAGGCTGCCTGAAAGGGGTGGAGGCAGCAAATTCATGATCCATATGAATGGGATTAAAATCTCCACTAACCCCTGCAAAATTAACAATGTCTGATTGGGTGATAGTTCGCCCCAAGGACTCCCATTCGCGCCCTAGTTCAAGATCATCAAAAAACAAATGCTGCGAAGAAAAAGACATCGAATTTTATTCCTTTCAAGGCAAAAGATTACTTGAGTTAAAATAATTACAATATTTTTTCAAGTAATCTTTGTTTTAAACGGGTTTCCGATTAGCATTCAAAAATTATAACTACCCGAATTATCAGGAAACAATGATGTTGAATATACCCAAAATTGTGGAAAACTTTCCAAAATTAAGACAAAGCAGCGAAATTCATGCTGATGCCCCCGGAGGCACACAAGTCCCCGATAGCGTGATTGATGCTATTTCGCACTACCTGATCCACCAAAATGCGAATTTAGGAGCTGCTTTCAGAACTTCTAAAGAATCTGACCAGACACTTTTAAATGCAGGTATTACGGCTCAAGCCTTGCTAAACGCCAGAAGTAATTCAGAAATTATTTTTGGCAATAACATGACTTCCTTGACCTTCCACATCTCCCGGTCGATTGGGAACACCCTAGAGGCAGGCGATCGGATTTTACTTTCTAAACTTGATCATGAGGCGAATATTTCGCCTTGGCAACTCATGGCAAGAGATAAAAATTGCGAAGTTGATTTTGTCGAAATAGATGAAGAAACTTGCACATTTAATAAAGATGATTTAGAGAGAAAGCTTTCTAAAAAACCAAAATTATTTGCATTTACAGCATGTTCTAACGCAACCGGAACACTAAACGACATTCCAAACCTAACAAAAATGGGCCATGATGCAGGCGCAATTGTTTATGTTGATGCAGTGCATTACACCCCGCATAAGCTAATCGATGTAACCCAATGGGATTGCGATTTTTTAGCATGTTCCGCCTACAAATTTTTTGGCCCGCATGTAGGGATTTTGTATGGAAAAGAGTCCATACTAAACAATTTACAACCTTACAAAGTAAGACCAGCTACAAATTCAAATCCTGGCAAATGGATGACTGGCACCCAAAACCATGAAGGTATTGCTGGAACAACTGCAGCTATCAACTATCTCGCTTCTCTTTCAGGTGCAAACAGCTCCATCAGCAAACGAACACAATTAGAACAAGCATTTAACAAAATTGAAGAGCATGAAAAAACGCTGTCCACCTGCTTTCTTGAAGGAATCAGAAAACTGGATGGAATCGAAATTGTGGGGCTAAAAGATTTAAAAAACATCAACCAGCGTGTAGCAACCTTCGCTTTAACAAGTAAAAAAGTTCCGGCTAATATAATGGCCAAAGAATTAGCCCTTAAAGGCATATTCGCATATAGCGGTAACTTTTACGCAAAAACATTAATGGAAACATTAGGATATGAAGAAAAAGGAGGCGTCCTTAGAATTGGATTTGTGCATTACAACGATTTAAATCAAGTCGAAATAGTCCTCAATGAGTTAAAAAGAATTTTAACCAGTATGTAAAAATGCTTTTATTTACTGTTTTTACAACAACTAATTCTTAATCAAAACCTTGTTGACCTTGTTTAAAAAACACCCTAATGCTTATTATAATTATGTACTATTCTAATAATTGCAGAAGATTATGGGTCAAAAAGGCATTAAAATTTCTGTTCATTGGACACGAACTTTAATTAGTGATATTGTCTACTATGCAAATAAAGTTCCACTTTGCACCATTGAAAAAAATATCAACATCGAAGCAGTGCAAATAGCCAAAAGCAATTCTCTTAAACGAATCGGTTGGACCAGCATATTTACCAAGGCAATGGGATTAGCTTCAATAGAATTTGATGAGTTAAGGCAATCTTGGATGTCTTTCCCTTATGCCCACTTGTATCAACACCCAATTCCTATTGCCAGCGTTGCAATCAATCGCATAATTGATAATCAGGACGCTGTAGTATTCGGAATGGTTCAAAAACCAGAATCCAAACCTCTATCAGAAATTAATGAAGCACTTCAACATTTTAAAAATAGTCCAATCGATTCAGTTCCCTTGTTAAAACGAATGCGCAGAACCTCGAAATTTCCTTGGCCCATAAGAGCGCTAATCTGGAATTACGGATTGTATCTCTCAGGTTATTGTAAAGCGAAAAACTTTGGAACCTTTTCTGTCAGTTCCGTTTCACAACTAGATGCAAATACCATCCATCTTTTAACACCTCTAACCAGTGCCCTAAATTATGGCCCGATTTCAGCCAATGGAGATTGCACCATTCGCCTAACATTTGATCATCGGGTTATGGATGGTCTAACCATTGCAAAAGTGCTGTCGTTTATCGAAGAATCGATTAATGAAGCGATACGAGAAGAAATCGAAAATCAAAACCAACCACAAGTAGCATAAAAAAAGAAAGGCGGGAATTACCCCGCCTTTCCTGTTTGAATAATTACCAATCAGCATTTTACCCAAGAAGAAGATCAGCTTCCCAACCAACGCGTTCAGCAGAGGCACGAAGTTTTTCTAATGCTCTATTTTGAATCTGGCGAACTCGTTCTTTGCTAATGCGAAGGAGATTGCCGATTTGACGAAGGCTGTGGGTTCCACTGCCAGTTAAGCCAAAGCGGAGATCTAAAACTTTTCGCTCTCTTGGACGAAGGTTTTCCATTAGGAACAACAAAGCTTCTTGACGCTCATTATTAGAGCGCTGAATCGTGCTTTCGTTATCTGGCATGGCTTCAGTGAGTTTAAAATCACTGTCATCATCAAGAACAGCATTTAAAGAAACAGGGGTCCGAGTAGCAGTTTGCAAATGAGTCAAGTGCTCAAGGCTAGAACCAGTACGGGAAGCCAATTCCTGGGGGGTAGGCAAATGTTTGCCGCCATGCGCCAGAGCTTCGGATTCTTGTTGCAGTTGGCCTAATTCTTGCAAATGGTGGGGGGAAAGACTAACCAAATGGCTTTGTCTTGCAACCGCAATCTGCAAAGTTTGCCTGATCCACCAAGTTGCATAAGTTGCAAGTCGTGTACCATGGCTCACATCAAATCTATCAATAGCTTGCATCAAGCCACAAACAGCTTCTTGGAGCAAATCGGCATAACTAAGGGCATGGTGCCTAAAGCGCTTGGCAACGTGCGCAGCAAGGCGAATATTAGCAGAAGCCAGCCTATGTTTAAGATGTACATAGCGATCATGAAGCCTTCTGATTGCAGCAGCACTGCGAACAGGTTCGATACAGTTATCTTTGATAAACTGTGCCATAGGCCAAGGTTCGAGTGGTGGCCTTTGGCTGCGAAGTTTTGGGTATTGTCTAACCAAGGCACGAACTAATTCGCATTTGGTTTCCCAAAAATCAGCCAACAAGTTTCGTTCTTCTTCTGGAGTTAAAAGATCAGAGGAGAAAATAGTAGGATTTTCAGTTGTGCTAAGAACTTCAATGTCTTTGATATCAACTTCTTTGATTTCAACCTCAGCACTTTTCTTAGTTTTCATTACAATTCCTTAGATAAATACAACGAATAAAAATCAGCATAAACCCTAATAAATTATGGATTTACAACTTTACAATAAAACAGAAACCATGAAGGAGGATACCAACATAGATTTCGATTGAGCCTAGTTCGAATTAATTGACCCGCAGGTCGAATTTAAATCACCTTGCCCAAGGGATACCGAATCTTATAGGGGATGAGGAGGGATTTCAAGTAGAAATTTGAAAATATTACAATAGCTTGAATGATTCATTTCCAAGTGCTTTCTATAAGTGAATTAATCATTACCATTTAACAAATCGACCACACTATGGTTTAACTTGTAAATACTTAGTCAAATATAAGGGTCGAAGTTCGCGCCCTCCTTGTTTTTTCGATTTTTTGGAACTAAACCGTTAATAAGCAGTACTAATGCAAGTAATATTTTTTTTTTCGCTAAACTTGTCTTAAATGCTAAAAGAACTAATTGCCAAACTGAATTTGGGTTAAAAAACACATAGAAAACGAGTGGCAGAACCAAAAGTCGGCCTTTTTGAACAAAAGTTGCCAGTTTATCAGGTACTGTAAAGCCTAAATCATCCAAAATAACCCTCAAACAAAAAACAGGTACCCTGATTTCAAAAAAAATGTCATGCACAAGCTTAAATTCCATTTCCACCAAATCTGCCCCTTGTTCACCTAAAATCTTTTTTACCTCCGGAGTTGCAACTCGATCCACCGTCACACCAACTCCAAACCGAATCAAATTTTGATTTAAAAAAAGCGGGTCGACTGAAATTGTTTCTGAAATTATGGTCATTAGATCATCATCAAGAATGCGATTTACAAAAAAAACATCACCAGTCTTGCTTTCTTTTTTGCACCCACCTGCAAATCCTGCCAACAACACCAAGTTAGGCCCAACTAATTTATTTTCTAAAATCAATTCGCTTAATTGCAAACAAAATTGCTGTGCTTCTGTCCCAACACCTACTACAAAACTACAGATGCTAAAGCCCGAATAATCACCTTCAATAAATGAAACCCCTGAGACATGCTTGTGGGTTTTTGATTGAATACGATGCAAAAAAGAAAGCTCCTCAGCCCATGTAGGGAAAAGGAGCCATAAAAGCTTTAATTCAGATGCATCCGTTTGATTAATGTCTAAGAAAGTTGCCACATCAACATCTTCAAGCTATCGCCTAATTTACCATTAACCCCGAGTGCAGCACTCGCTTCAAAGCCCGAATGAACCAGACAATGCTCGCAACGAGGGTCTTTACCATGGCCATAACTATCCCAATCGGTGTCATTCATTAAACCATCAAAGGTATCATGATGAGTATCAGTAATAAGATAACAAGGCCCTTTCCAGCCTTTGACATTACGGGTAGGGTTGCCCCAGGCTGTGCAAGGGATTTCGCGTTTACCACTTAAGAACTCAAGATAAATCGGGGAAGACATCATCTTGTATTTTTTGAAAAGGGATTGCGCTTCCACAAATTTCTTACGAATTTCATCACGCGTCATAAATATTTCGGCAGCACCATCTGGATTCGTTTCATGAACTGCAGAATATCCATAAGAAGGAGAAATCAAAAAGCCATCAACCCCTAATTTTGCAAGAAAAGCGTAAAGCTTGTCTATTTCATCGAGATTGGTTTCTTTGTAAATGGTGGTATTAGTACAAACCAAGAACCCAGCTTTTTTAGCAGCTTTTATACCTTCAACCGCTGCTTTGAAAACGCCTTCGCGTTCCACCATAAGATCGTGGGTCACTTCCATACCATCAAGGTGAACATTAAAGAAGAAACGATCACTGGGTTTAAACTGATCGAGTTTCTTTTCTAGAAATACACCGTTGGTGCAAAGATAAATGTGTTTTCTGCGATCAAGAATTTCTTTTACCAGCCTGCCAATTTCCGGATAGATAAGAGGTTCGCCACCACAAATACTTACAATCGGTGCTGCTGCTTCATCAACAGAAGCCATACATTCTTCAACCGAAAGTTTATCCTTAATGGTTTGAGAATATTCTCGAATTCTTCCGCACCCTGTACAAGTAAGATTGCAAGCATGGAGAGGTTCAAGCATAAGAACCAATGGGAATTTTTTTTGCCCGGTTATTTTCTTTTTGCCAATATAACCAATCATAGTAGAAGTTAACGATAACGGAAAACGCATAAGAAATCCCTTTCACTGCATATATGTAAAGAAGTTGAAATCATTTAAACCGACAAACTGATCCAACACCAGATCAATAAGTATTCTGCTTGAAGGCATACCCAAGAGCACGGCAATACCGTGAAAGGGCCATCAATGGAAAATAGACTCGATAATAATGGTACTTAAGATAAAAGACCTTTGGAAACCCAGTGCCCGTAAAAAAGTATTCGGCCCAATCACCTCCAGAATCTTGAGTATTTACAAGATAAGAAATGCCCTTTCGGACCGCATCCGAGTTTTCTTCACCAGCTGCAAGTAATCCTAAAATCGCCCACGCAGTCTGCGAGGGAGTAGCCTCGCCCTGACCAGCAAGCGATGGATCATTGTAGGTAGCGCAAGTTTCACCCCAGGAACCATCTTGATGCTGACACCCCTTAAGCCACTGAACAGCTTTAATAATCATCGGGGCCTTCATATCAAACCCTACGGCTTTAAGGCCAAGCAAAACTTGCCAAGTACCATAAATATAATTCACGCCCCAGCGACCAACCCAGGCTCCCCATGGTTCCTGAGAACATCGAATATACTCAATAGCTTTTTGAATATGGATTTCTTCTGACCTGTATCCAAGTTCACCCAGCGCCTCTAGCACTCGTGCGGAAATATCAGGGCAAGTGGGATCAAGCATCGCATTGTGATCAGCAAATGGAACCTTGGTTAAAAATTCCTGATCGATATCTTTATCAAATGCGCCCCAGCCTCCATCCCGATTTTGCATCAAGAAAATCCAGCGAACCGATCTCTCGATAGCAGCAATACATTCTGGACGATTGTGACTATTAGTTTTTACCATTGCTATGATGACCATTGCGGTGTCATCAATATCTGGATAAAATTGGTTGTTATATTCAAAGAACCAACCTGCAGGCTTCATATCAGGATGATTGGTTGAGCAATCAATTTTACCTGTTACTTCTTTTTTCAAAAGCCAGTCTACTGCTTTTCTTAAATTCAAATCATCTTGGGGTTGGCCAGCATCTGCGACAGCAATCGTAGCAAGGGCGGTATCCCAAACGGGAGAGACACAAGGTTGAAGTCGAATGGAACCATTTTCCTCGATAACCAAGTCAAGCAATTGCTTCAGGGCCCATTGCATTTCAGGTGCAGATTCTTTTACACCCAAGCATTTAAGGGCAACCACGGTATAAATCATGGGCGGAAAAATAGCCCCTACACCGTCGGAGTATTGAAAATGTTCACGCATCCAATGAGCGGCTTTGCTAACTGCATAAGTTCTAAGGAACGGTAATCGTGGAGCGATCTTTTTAATAGCAAAGTCTGCCAACAAAAAGAAATTACGCCAGGAGAAAACCTCTTTGGAAGGTGGGGAAGGCCATTTAGCCTGCCAAGGATCTTCTACAAAAAGTTCACGGATACCTTTATCCTTAGGTAATTTAATCGATGGTTTGATAGCAGAAAAAATGCTCAGGGGGACAAGAATGGTTCTAGTCCAACTAGACATCGAATAAATGCTGACAGGAAACCATGAGGGTAAGAGTAATAGTTCTGGGGGAACTTCAGGGCAATTTTGATAAGAGTATTCGCCTAAAAGCGCAAAATAAAACCGAGAAAAACTATTACAGTTTTCAGCACCACCTGCTTGAAGTATTTTTTCCCGGGCAAGTTTCATCCATTGCAATTGGGTTGATACACCAGTTAACTTCAAAGCAAAGTAAGCCTTGGTTGAAACACTAAGATCAAATGGCCCGCCTGGAAAATTACTCCACCCACCATCTGGATTAAGTTGCGATTGAATATAAACCGAACACTTCTGACATATTTCGTCGTTTTCTTTACCCAAGAAAGCCATGAGTAAAATAAACTCAGATTCTAAAATAGTGTCGCCTTGTAATTCAGCAACCCAGTACCCATCTTTTTGCTGATGTTGAGTCAAAAAATCGCGGCCACTAACAACCGCATTAAATGCTTGGTCTAGCAAATTACCAACCTGACCTGAAACAGGATTAAAAGTCGTGTGCTTTTTATTTATGAATGAGACGGGCACAGGAATCCTTTCCATTGCTAAACAGTTAATTAAACTATTAAAAACGATGGATGGCTATCTGGCAAGCACCTTTAATAAACAATTTTGAAAAGTTGATTCTTTACCAATAATCTAGATCAATCCAATGGAATTGAACCAAGTAACCGCTTCCTGCAGGGAATTTTCAACAGGACGGACTTTCCATCCAATTTCTTTTAAGGCAACATTGCTTTTAAAGTGCATAATTCTTCGAGTTAATTGCACCCCGGTTAAGTTTGCTTGGGGAGCCTTTCCTGTAACAAAGTCAGCCCACAATTCTGAAAAAAAAGCAAATCCGAGAGCGAAAGGGTAAGGAATTTGAGTCTCTGGACCAGGTAGGCCAACTATTTGCGATAATATTTGAAATACTTCCTTAATAGTTTTGTTTTCCCCTGAAAGAATATATCGCCTTCCTGGTTCCCCCCTTTCACAAGCAAGAATGAAACCTTGGGCAATATCTCGAACATCTGCCAAATTCAAATCGCCAGCAATATACTCCTTCCTTCCAGTTTTGCAAAAATCGAGGATCATTTTTGAAGGAGGGCTAAGTCCATAATCTCCTGGGCCAATAGGAAGCGTAGGGTTCACTACAATCACGGGTGCGCCCATGGAACCTAATCCCAATGCGAACAATTCTGCACGCATTTTTGACCTACAATAACTTCCAATAGCATCTTTCAAGCCAACCTGCTGCGTTTCAGTGATTTCATCTTTTTGATTTTTACGGGTAAGAATACTCTCGGTACTGGCATGAACAATTTTTTTCACACCTAAATCGAGTGCAACTTCGATGACATTTTTAGCACCCTGAAAATTGACCTGATGATAATGTGATCTGCTTTTCCGCCAAAGATTAGGATCTGCAGCAAGATGAAAAACTACAGAACAACCTGATATCGCCTTCGTTAAACTTTCTCTTTTCGTGATATCAGCCCAAACAATCTCAAGATCAATTTTAGATAGATGATTGATATTTACGCCAGGTTTTTCAAGAACCCTGACTGCAAAGCCTCGGTGCAAAAGGGCAGAAACCAAATGACTTCCAATAAAGCCAGCACCACCAGTCACTAAAACTTTATCGCTTTTGTTTAACATCGAATGGAAGTCTTTAATTGAGGCCGTAAACTTGACAGCAAGAAAAAGAAAGCTCAAACATTAGTTAGCCTTACACAGGATTTCACCCCGACCAAGAGAAATTAAATCTCCGCAATACCTAGACCAAGGAGAAATCATATTCAATAACGGAAAGTTGAATTGCTTGAGTTTATTAAAATAAATCGTTAGGAAAGCAGGATCATAATTACAGGAGAACCGGAAGGTGGGAAGCAATGCAGGCTTTTCAGAAAGAAAAACTAAAGTGCCTCTTTTCATCTCAGCACCAGCCCTTATACCCACAGATCCAGCAGTAATAATGGTGCCTGCGATCATTCCCATGCCTACAAAGTCGCCAACATTTTTACCAATCGCAATAAGGCCCCGCCTCATGTGGGAACCAACTTCATTACCACAGCTTCCATGAACGATAAGATTTCCCCCCCGCATTCCAACCGAGGCGCCCCTGTAAGCAGCTCCAATAAGATGGCCCGCATCGCCAAGGATTTCAATAGTGCCACCCTTCATTTCAGCACCAACCCAATCCGTAGCAGACCCCCTAACCAGAATTGCCCCACCTGAAATGCCTGCCCCCAGATGCATGCCCACATTTCCAAGAACCTCAATTTTTCCACGAGTCATTCTGCTACCGATTAATTTAACATTGGAGCAATCATTTTCGATCAATATAGAATCATCATCCATCGTCCCAGAAATAGAAAAGAACTGCCCAAGTTCACACTTTCGATTACCGTCGAAGACTGGAAGCTTGGAAATGTCTGAGTTGGTTTTACCAAGAAAGAAATCAGGGGTAATACATTCCGCTTCAAGCGGAACCTTAGAACTTGACAGATAAGAAAGACGAATCATAAAAAAACCTTTGACAATAATCAGCTTAAAAACACATAACTAGCTTATTAAGGAAGAAAGCCTGATATGAACAGGTCCAAGCTTGCCTCCATAATTACCAGCACTGATGCACTCAACTCCCTCGCCACAAGCTGCATGAAGCGCATTTTTCATTGCAGCTTCAACAGCTTCTCTGGAAAATCCATCGATGACAATTTCATAAACTGCGGAAACATTTGGATCCAATTGAGAAGCTACAATCGCTCGCAAGGTCGGGCAATAAGCTTCATTAGTGCTGGCTTTGAGTTTTTTATATTTGCTGCCAACCTTGCTTCCACTACGAACAACGCCGCCAGGAAAAGGAAGAAGAACATCGGGAATTTTGCGGGCTGCAGCAACCCCTCTTGAAGCGGCCTGAAGTGCAAGGGCCTGAGTGGTAGCAAGTATAAGAATATTGCCACCAGCCACGCCTTTAACTGTGCCGAATTTATCTTCACAAACAAATTCGCCATCCATGACAGGAATTCGCCAATATCTCTTACCATCCAAAAGTTTACTGGTTTGATATCCATCCCCAAAAAAGCGCAACATGCCACCAATCTGAATAGCACGCAAAGGATCAATAGGCACACCATTATAGCAAGCCGTGGTAGGGCAGGTTAAAATAGATTGACCAACCCTAGCGACAATCGCTTTTTGCAAAGCCTCTCTGGAAAAAGCGAAGAAGAGCAAAGAAAAGCCGGGCCGTCCATCAGGAGTTTCATCCGGAGAAAGTTCGCGCTCAATCCCTGCTTCAGTATCGCAACCAATAACAGAAGAAGCATACCCTGTTGAAGTAGTAGCAGCGATAAAAGCCCATTCTCTGGAAACCGCAGTTACAATAACGCGAGTACCAGTAATAGGAAAAGCTTCTGCAAAGGTATCAATGATTTTGACACCTTGAAAAATAAACGAAGGGGTCTCAGAATTATTGATCATGAGAACCCTCGCATCGATTCAAAAAACAAAGGCTTAAAGATAAAATCAAACAAACTTGGTAATCCCAGGCCTTGCAACTTCTGGCATGGGCATCATTCCCAATTCGTATTTTGCAGGTGTAAGATCTTCCTTTGAATTCCATGCCATATCCCATGTAATTAATTTACCTGTATAAGTTGCCATTCTACCCATGATAGCCATTAAGGTACTTTGGCACATCCATTCCCCATCATTAATGGGTTTACCAGCCCTAATGCTAGCAAAAAGTTCATTGTGTTCATTTTGATACATGTCATCTTGTGGGCGCTTTTTCATGGTCCAAGGATTCTTCCCCTTGATCTGATGCTTCATAACATCGCAAGTCCCTTGAGTACCCATGAGATAATCATTTACCTCATTAAAACAGCCATCCTGCTGACGAGTATAACTAAAGGCTTTAGCACCATTTTTCCACTCATAAACAACAGCATGGTGATCAAAGATATGACCAAAATCAGTAGAAACCCGAACCTGCCTACCCCCAAGGCCCATCGCAGAAATCGGCGGTTCATCCTTCATAGCCCACATGCATTTATCAAGGCTATGAATATGCTGCTCGACAATGTGATCGCCACTCAGCCAAGTAAAATAAAGCCAATTACGAAGTTGCCATTCCATGTCTGACCATTCAGGTTCTCGTTTTCGATGCCATAGGCCACCAACAACATAATTGGTATGCATTGCAACA
Source organism: Gemmataceae bacterium (assembly GCA_964201235.1). Lineage (GTDB taxonomy): Bacteria > Planctomycetota > Planctomycetia > Gemmatales > Gemmataceae > UBA969. The sequence goes on from CAXNFS010000062.1 coordinate 12,924, forward strand.
ATATCACCAATCTGCCCCTCATGGATGCGGGTCAT
>CAXNFS010000063.1:0-12953 GCA_964201235.1 Gemmataceae bacterium
GCGCCGAAGCCTCGCCCGGAATTGTATAACGCCTGGTTCCAAGAAATCTTTATGCGAACTCCAGAGGTAAACCCTGAAGGCTACCGCAAGGCAGCGGCTATCAACTACGCAGAAGGTCTGCGCGGAGATCTCTTGATCGTACATGGGACGGGAGAAACTAACACGCACTTACAAATCACCGAAAGCCTCGTGGATCGACTGATCGAGTTGGGGAAAAAATTCGACTACATGTCCTACCCTAACCGCGACCACGGCTTACGAGAAGGTAAAGGCACCCCGGTCCACCTACGGATGCTGATGACTAGATACTTGCTCGAACATCTTCCGCCCGGGCCGCGGTAATTTTTGCCCCGATGATCGTCGACTTGCCAAATGCCACCAGTCGGAAACCTTCTACCCACTCTGGCCTTTAATTGGCTGGCCATGAAAGAACTCGGGAAAGATGTTCCGGGGTGGAAGATATGGATAGTCGCATGATAGTGGATTATGTAATGTCAACTCGAATAAGCTACTTTAAGCGCCCAGTAATGCGTTAAAGAAAAGAAGGCACCCTAAAAACTTTATCATCCATTTGGATGAAAGTAGTCAATATCGAAGCAAGGTGTACCAACAAGAATTTAAAAAGGCCAGCGATTTGTTCTGAAACTAATAGCGCGTCTATAAATTACATATAATATCTGCTATAAGATGTTTATTTGATGTTTGCATCCGACACCGATCAGCCGGCGAATGTAGTATCGGCCTGAAATCCCTCCAACCGAGCCTGCGAGTAAACCATGTCTAACCTTTCCCCAATGCAAACCGCAATAATCACCCTGCTACTGTTTGTAACAACGGCCGCCAGCGCCGACGAACAGGCGAAGCTTTCCCCTGCGGATCGCGAAGCCGTGCTGGCGAAACTCAAGGCTAACAAGGTCTTGGTCGGAGGCCTGACCATCCCCGCAAACGGTGGCGGGCCCCAGATCAATCTCGGGTTGGCTCAGAACGGAGATGTGGCGAACAACGCCACCGACGAGAACCTCCGCCTCCTCAGTCAACTGCCCGAGTTGGAGCGGATCACGATCTACTACGGCAAGTACACGAAGGCAGGGATGTCCGCCCTAGCCTCCCTGACAAACCTGAGGGGGTTTGAGATTTACAAGTCCGATGTGCCCGCCGATGCGTTCGCCATCCTGCCGAAACTGACGAAACTGACTTATCTGAGCCTCGGCGACTACCCCGTGACGGATGAGGTCATCGGTTACGCCGCGCAGATTAAGGGGCTGAAGACGTTCAACCACACCCAGTCCGCCATGACCCCGGCCGGCTTCCTAAAGTTTCTCAATGGAGTCGAGAGCCTGGAACAACTTACCCTATTCGGGGACTACGTCGATGATGCCTGCATGAAACGGATCGGCCAGATGAAAGAGATGAAGCGATTCTGGACGAACAGCAAGACGATCACCCCTGCCGGGTGGGTGCATCTGGCCGGCTTGTCTAAGATGGAAGATCTATTTCTGTTAGGCACGAATTTCGGCGACGAGGACACACGCGCCTTGGAGGGCATGAAGAATCTGAAGTCCCTGGTGCTTAACAGGACCAAGGTCACCGACAACGGGATGCCATCGCTCGCCGGGCTGACGAAACTGCACGACCTAGGCCTGGACGGCACCAGGATTACCGACAAGGGGATGGCCGCGCTCGAAGGGATGACGGAGCTGGACAATCTCTATGTCGGGATGACCGACGTGACCGCCAAGGGCCTGGCCCTGGTGCCTAGGAAAGATCGCATGGTGATGATGCGTGTCGGCAAGGCTGCCCTCTCGGCAAAGCAGATAGACGAAATGATGACGATGTACCCCGGGACGCAAATCTTCGACCCGAGCGGGTACTGGAAACCCGAGCGCGTAAAAGCCGCCATGAAAGAACTCGGGAAGGATGTCAAATAAATCGAAGATCGCAAAGTGACGGCAGCATCAAAGAAGCGATAGCAGGCCGTCTGCGATCAGGACCCGGCGGCGTACAACACGGTGGTCTTTGACGCAGAGTTCAACCGGACCGGCCCCGATGCGAAACGCCGGCCGACTAGAAGGGCCCGTTGCTCCGGTTCATCATAGATCCCTTGAACTTGCAGAAATACAAGTTCCTTTAAAAAGCTCATGTTCGATCGCATTTGCTTTCTACAAAACAAAAAAGCGAAGCTGATAGAATTCAGCTTCGCTTGAGTTTATTAATTGAAACGTTACTTCGAAGTAACTTTGAGAACTTTAACATCTTTATCGCATTTAATTTTTACACTGGCGCCAACTTTAAGAAGCTCCATTCCAGCAACACCCGAAGACAACTTTCCCGCAACATCAAATTCAACATCTTCGCTGATGCTCAACTCGCGGTCGACTTTCTCGTTACCAACTTTTTGATTAATGACCAAAATGCCTTTGCCTATGTCTATAAATTTAATCGTCCCCGCAACCATCTGATTGTTCTTGGCCTTAGTTTGATTTTGCGCAGAACAATCTGAGGTGACAAACAAAAACGCTACGCCGAGAGCAAAAATTGATACAAAAGTGCGAATCATAAAATGCTCCAAGTAGTTAGAAGTGCTAAAGCTTTCTCACAAAGATACACTTATTAGACGCTTAAACTAAAATAAAGGTCCACACAATCACCTATTTTATTTGCAAGACACTTATCCACCTTATCTCTCAGCTTTTGGCATGTCATTCATTTCCTACTAAAACACTAAATGGCTTCCCGCAACGAACAAAAGTGGTATCATTGCATCTGCAAAAACATCTGGAGCATTCATGATTATTTATGGGACAGCATTACTTTCAATATGCCTACTCTTGGGATTGACCATGGGCAGAATGCTAGGCAACCTTGCAGGAGTTGACGCGGATATTGGTGGAGTCGGCATCTCCATGCTTTTATTGATACTAAGCTGCGATTATCTACAACGCAGCGGGCGCATGAAGCCCACCACCGAAGCGGGAATTGCATTCTGGGGGTCCATCTATATTCCAATCGTTGTAGCAATGGCTGCAAGCCAGAATGTACTAGCAGCGTTACAAGGCGGGGCGGTTGCACTACTTGCAGGCACTTTAACCGTAGGGGCAAGCTTTGCACTTGTTGGTTTTTTTGTAAAAGCGGGAAACTCTAATGCACCTGCAAAGGGTTGATTCATGCCAAGTATGTTTCAATCATTGGAAATCGTATTAATTAAGAATTCTTTGTTAGTGGCATTTGCCATCATGGGATCTACGGTCTGGATTTCTTACTTTCTATCAGATCGACTTACAAGAGGCCGTCTGCATGGCTCTGCAATCGCAATATTTATTGGGTTAGTCATGGCATGCATCGGGGGCATTATTACGAACGGAAAACAAGGTATCGCAGATATTACCGCCCTTTCTGGCATCGGATTAATGGGTGGCGCAATGCTTCGAGATTTAGCAATCGTTGCAACTGCATTTGGGGTAAAAGCTGAAGAGTTCGGCAAAAGCGGTTTAGTTGGAATACTTTCTTTGTTTACTGGAATTACATTATCATTCTTAGTTGGCGGAACTGTTGCATATTCTTTTGGTTACCGCGATGCAATCAGTATTACAACGATTGGTGCGGGCTCTGCAACCTACATTGTAGGCCCAGTGACAGGCAGTGCCATCGGGGCAACTTCCGAAGTAATTGCATTAAGTGTTGCCTCAGGTTTGGTCAAAGCAATCTTGGTGATGATACTTACACCATTCCTGGCCAAATACATTGGATTAGATAACCCCCGGGCAGCGATGATCTTTGGTGGAATAATGGGAACTAACAGCGGAGTGATGGCGGGATTGGCAGCGACGGATCCAAAACTTGTGCCTTATGGCGCGATGACTGCAACTTTCTATACCGGGCTTGGGTGCCTGCTTGGCCCTTCAGTTATTTTTATTTTCATACGAACTATTTTTGGATGAACATGAGCGAACTACCGATTATAAAACGCGCAATGGGGCATCGCAATTCCATAGCTTTTAAAAACGAATCCAGCGAACAAACCTACCAACATCTGCTGGATCGATCCGAGCAATTAGCTGCACAACTACTGGAAAACGCAAGTGACTTAAATAGTGCCACCGTCGCGATGTTCGTCCCTGCCGATTCAGATTTTGTATGTGTTCAATGGGCTATTTGGCGAGCTGGGGGTATTATGTTGCCACTCTGCCTTTCTGCCACCCCGCCTGAATGGGAATACTCTCTTAGCGATTCAAACACAAACATAGTTATTACTACTCAAGAGTTGAAACATGAGATCAGTGATTTATGCAACAAATTAAATGTGCGTTTGTTGGTCATCGAATCACATCACGCACAAAAAGAAATAGTTCTTCCGACCATAAAAAGTACACGCCCTGCAATGATTTTGTATACCAGCGGCACGACCAATAAACCCAAGGGGGTTCTTACAACGCATGCAAATATTGAAGCTCAGATCGAAAGCCTAGTAGAGGCATGGAAATGGCAAGCTTCTGACAGAATCCCCTTGTTTCTGCCACTCCATCACATTCATGGAATCATCAATGTACTTTGCTGCGCGATGTGGTCCGGAGCCTTGGTCGAACCATTCGCCCGTTTCGACATCCATGCTATTACAAATAGAGTTAGGCAAGATGCTTACACCGTATTCATGGCAGTCCCCACCATTTATGTAAAGCTAATTCAAATGCTTGAAAGTATGGAAAAAGATCGCAGAGATCCCATCATTGCAGGATTTAAAAATATGCGGCTGATGGTTTCTGGATCTGCTGCACTTCCTGCAACCGTACATAACACCTGGTTTAACCTAACAGGGCAAAAACTTTTAGAACGCTATGGGATGACCGAAATTGGCATGGCACTTTCCAACCCATATGATGGTGAGCGCAGGCCGGGTTCTGTGGGTAAACCTTTGCCGGGAGTTAACATCCGCTTGAAGTCTGACTCGGGGAAATTTATCGAAGTTGAAAACGAACCGGGTGAAATACAGATCTCGGGCCCTGGGGTTTTTAAAGAGTATTGGAATAGACCCCAAATAACCTCAGAATCTTTCGATGAAGAAATTTGGTTTCGTACAGGAGATATGGCTGTTATTGAACACGGTTATTACCGAATCATGGGAAGGCTCTCAACAGACATTATTAAAAGCGGAGGATACAAACTTTCAGCTTTGGAAATCGAATCCACACTTCTACAACACCCCCACATCAGCGAGTGTGCAGTTGTTGGAATCGAAGATGAAACCTGGGGCGAGGCTGTAGCGGTGGCAGTAATTTTAAGAGAGGGCTCCACCTTGCAACTAGAAGAATTCCGCGAGTGGTGCCGCGCTAGATTATCAGTTTACAAGATCCCAAAACATCTTGTAGCAGTAGCGGCGTTACCTAAAAACGCCATGGGTAAAGTAGTGAAAAAAGAAGTAAGCTCTTTATTCAAATGAACCAAATAAAAAGGTGAGGAACATGAAAGTTATCAATAAACTTCGAGTTCAGATGATTTTATGCATTTCAACTGTGGGCATTTTGCTTTGTTGTGGAAACCTAAATGCCCAAACCAACTGGCCTCAGTTTCGGGGTGCCCAATCCAGAGGAATCAGTTCAGAAATCAATCTGCCCAGCAAATGGTCTGCTACTGAAAACATTGCCTGGAAATCGGATATCCCTGGTAGAGGTTGGTCCTCACCCATCGTTTGGGGTAATCAAATTTTCCTAACTTCGGTCATCAATTCGGGTACTACTGAAGAAGCCAAGAAAGGTCTATACTTTGGGGGTGAACGCCCAAAACCGCCGACGACTGTTCACCAATACAAAGTTTATTGCCTCGATTTATACACAGGCAAAATCATCTGGGAACGATTGGCCCACGAAGGCATCCCCGAAACACCCATCCACATTAAAAGCAGCTACGCTTCCGAAACACCTGCAACTGATGGCGAAAGACTTTATTGCTACTTCGGCAACTTGGGCGTTTTTTGCTACGATCTTAAAGGTACACCAATTTGGAGCCAAAAGCTCAAACCAGAAAAGACACGCTTTGGTTGGGGCACTGCTGCTTCCCCGGTGCTTCACAAAAACAATCTTTACATTGTCAACGATAATGAAAGTGGTTCCTATCTTCTTGCGTTGGATTCTAAAACCGGAAAAGAACTGTATAGAGTTTCACGAGACGAAAAAAGCAATTGGGCTACGCCTTACATATGGCAAAACAGCTTCCGCACTGAAATTGTGACTGCGGGTACCGGAAAGGTTCGTTCCTATAGCTTGGACGGTAAGCTCCTTTGGTCTCTCGAAAAAATGTCGAGTATCACCATTGCAACACCTTACGAACACAACGGTTTGCTTTATATAAGTTCTGGTTATGTACTGGATCGATCAAAACCCATTTATGCGATTAAACCCGGTGCTGAAGGGAACATCTCACTTAAACAAGGTGAAACATCCAATGAGTTTATAGCATGGAGCCAACCCAATGCAGGCCCTTACAACCCCACTTCCATCATCTACAAAAACTTTTTATATGTGCTTTACGATCGGGGTTTGGTTGCATGTTTCAACCCAGTGGATGGCAAAGAAATCTACCCAGCCCAACGCATCCCAAACGGTGGTTCCTTTACTTCTTCACCTTGGGCCTATGATGACAAAATCTTCTTCTTGAACGAAGATGGCACCACTTTTGTTCTTAAAGCAGGGAAAGATTTTCAAATTCTTCACACCAATACTCTTACACCAGAAGATATGGGCATGGCCTCACCCGCAATAGTTGGCGACAGGCTACTTATCCGAACTTCATCAAAAATTTATTGCATCAAGAATAAAGATCTGAAGTAGTCTGGGGCAATCTTTGGCAAATCGCCCCATGCCACCTCACTAGCAAGGTTTAAGAATCTGCAACTTGATGGATTTGACATAATCTTTTACTTTAGGGCGAAAATCGATCATATGCTGAGCATTGCGATGAACATTGAGCGCTTCAAGATCTGCCCACTTTTCAACAACAACAACAGTGTTTTCACCCAAGGTGAGTTGATCTGCTGCGCCGCTAGCAAGATCAACTGCGGGTCCATATTCTAGGCAACCGTTTTCAGCTTTTACTAATGGAACAATCTTTTTCATTTCCACAACAAAAGCATCTCTGGTACCGGGATTTAAATCAATTACTGCAATCACATGAATCATAGTTCTACATCCTTAAGTTTAAAAACTCTGCTGATATCAAAACCTTTCGACATAAATATTAGTATATAGTGTTAACTGTAGTAAGTAATGACTGTGCTGCTTTTACAAAGAATAACCATGCGAATATTAATTTCCATCCTTTTTTTGCTGCTACCAAGCTTCGCTTTTTCTGCAGATCGCCCCAACATCATTTTCATGCTAGCTGATGATCAAGGATGGAATGGCTTATCTGTAGCAATGCACCCGACTGTAGCAGGGTCAAAGAGCGATATCTTTTACACTCCGCATCTCGAAAAATTTGCAAGCCAAAGCATTAGGTTTAGTGCGGCCTATGCTCCTGCACCAGTTTGCTCCCCAACCAGAATCAGCTTACAAACAGGAAAAAGCCCAGCGCAGTTGCACTGGACAAAAGCTGCGCCTGCAGTGGAAGGCCAAAAACTTATCGAACCAAGAATCATCAAGGATATTTCTGCAAACGAAAAAACCATTGGCGAAATGCTGCGTGGTGCGGGCTACGCAACTGCACATTTTGGAAAATGGCATATTCGCGGTGGTGGCCCAGGCCAGCATGGTTATGACGAACACGACGGAGACACAGGCAACGAGCAGGCTTTAAAGTTCCTCGATCCTAATCCTGTTGACATTTTTGGCATGGCAAAGAAAGCAACTAACTTCATGGAGAAAAGCAAACAAGCCAAAAAGCCTTTCTTCATTCAACTTTCTTGGAATGCCTTGCATGGCGAAGAAAATGCACTCAAGGCAACGCTTGCCAAATATGAGAAACTTGGCAACAGAAGAAGTGCCGAACGAGCTGCCATTACTGAAGATCTCGACACTGGGGTTGGCATGGTTTTGAAATCCGTGCATGACCTTGGGCTCTCCGAAAATACATTCATAATTTACATGTCTGATAATGGAAGCGGAGGTGGCCGTGGAGCATTATCTGGTGGCAAGGGCGATGTATATGAGGGTGGGATTCGTGTGCCACTTATCATCAAGGGGCCTGGTGTAAAAGCAAACTCCTGGTGCCACACACGAGTTATTGGATACGATCTATATCCAACCTTTTGCGAATGGGCAGGCATCATTGCTAGCAAACTACCTAAAGAAATCGAGGGTGGTAGCATTGCCTCTTTGTTATCCAATGATGGGCAGGGCAAGGTCACTAGACTTAGGGATTCATTGGTTTTCCATTTCCCGCATTATCAGGGTGATACACCTCATTCTGCAATTATCAAGGGCGACATGAAACTCATCAAATTCTACGAGGACAATAAGCTTATGCTTTTCGATCTCTCAAAGGACCTTAGGGAAAGCAATAATCTTGCGACAAAAATGCCCGAGGAAACAAACAGTCTTCACAAGGCTCTAAATGAATACCTTGCTGAAATTCAAGCCCAATTGCCCACACCAAACCCAAAATATGATCCGAATCAAAAGCCAATGCTTCTTAAAAAAGGTGGTAATAAAGGCGGCCCCGACTCTGGCATGCAAAAAGGAAAAGGAAAGACGGATTCCTAATAAACTTGCACCAAAGTTTATAGGTACTGTGGCGCCTCAAAAGCTAATATAGATGAAAACAAATTGTTTTTTGGGTAATCAATCAAGATCAAATTTTTAACCTTTCACACTACAAGGTCAAAGGTTAGTATCAAATGGTAGATAGATAATACCATTAGAATCATACCTGCTAGATTGAGATTTATTCAATGAAACTTGCCACTGGCACCACGGTAATTTCCAACGGTACCCTTTTCGTTGGAACCGATTCACCACCTATTCTAAACGCTGCGGTAGTGATCAAGGATGGAAAAATAGTTTATGCAGGCCCAGAGAAAAGCGCACCAACATTTGAACCAGATGCTGAAAAAATTGATGCCCTAGGCGGCACCATTCTTCCAGGACTTGTTGAAGCACATTTTCACCCAACTTATTTTGATGTAGCTGCACTTGAAGATTTAGATATCAAGTATCCAGTTGAGTATGTAACACTTCTTGCTGCTGCCAATGCAAAGTTAGCCTTAGAATGTGGTTACACTGCGGCACGCAGCGGAGGTAGCCTTTTCAATATCGATGTATGGTTAAAAAAAGCTATTGAATGCGGAATTTCCAGTGGACCAAGACTTGTTGCAAGTGGCAGAGAAATTTGTGGTGTAGGCGGACTCATGGACTGGAATCCAGACTTTCGCAAGATTGGCATGGATGGCTTGGTTCTTTTGATCAACGGTGCAGATGAAGCTCGGGCAGCGGTTCGCAAACTTGTAAAAGACGGTGTTGAATGGGTAAAAACCTATCCCACAGGCGATGCAGCTTCACCTGATCTCAACGATCATCACACGCTTTGCATGACCTTCGAGGAAATGAACGCAGTAGTTGCAACCGCCCACAACCATGGGCTAAAAGTCACCGGCCATTGCAGAGCAAATGCAGGAATCAAAAACGCGCTTCGTGCTGGGTATGATGCAATTGAACACGGGACCTTCATGGATAATGAAGCGCTGGATCTTCTGCTTAAGCGCGATGTGCCTTGCGTCCCAGCCCTCTACTTCGAATACGCAAGTATCGAGCATGGGCCAAAATATGGAATGCCAAAAAGTGTAATTGATGGTCATAAAGAAACTTTGGAAGCTGGTGCAGAAAGTGCAAAAATGATTCTCAAGGCTGGTGGAAGATTAGGCATGGGCGGGGATTATGGGTTTGCATGGAATCCACACGGAGATTACGCCAGGGAATTAACATTCTTTGTGAAGTATGTGGGCCTCGACACACACACCGTGTTGCAATGTGCAACCCGAACCGGGGCAGAAATCATGGGCCTCGCAAATGAAATTGGTACCGTTGAAGTAGGCAAACTTGCAGACATTCTTATTGTGGATGGGGATGTACTTAAAGACATTTCGATTCTAGAAAACAAAAGCAAATTTGTTGCAGTCATTCAAGGCGGCGTGGTCAAAGCTGGCCGATTGGCAGTTAACAAAGTTTGATAAAACCCTAACGGCTGAACTAACAGAAGTGAGTTAAATAATGCAAAACAAAGTAATTAACAGGCGTCGATTTCTCGAATCCAGTTCCGTGGTACTTGCTCTTCCGTGGCTGGAAAGTCTGGCACTTGCAAATGAAACTGCGCCTCCTAAAAGAATGGTAAATATTTGCACCAGTTTCGGACTCTATGGCCCATCATTCTTTCCAGAGAAATCAGGAAAAGATTATGAAGCTAGTGAGTACCTTAAATCATTCGAGGATCTGCGCCAGCATTTTACTGTGTTTTCAGGTATCTCCCACCCTGAAATCGGTGGCGACCATGCTTCAGAATCCTGCTTTCTTACCAGTGCTAAGCACCCGACCAAAGGTGGGTTTCGCAATACTGTTTCGCTGGATTATGTTGCAGCCAAGCATGTTGCAGGCGCAACGCGCTTTCCCCTACTTTCTCTTTCCACTTTAGAAGCAAGCCCTCTTACACATACACCCAGTGGTGCAGGCGTCCCCGCTCTAAGCAAGCCTTCTGATATTTTCGCCCGAATGTTCTTGGCAGGTAACAAAAATGAAGTTCAAAAAGAGTTAGACAGGCTCAAACATGGACAAAGTGTCCTCGATCGCATGGGGGATAGGTTTATCGAACTTAAAAAATCACTTAGCTCAAATGATCAGCAACAAATTGCGGACTACACCGAAGCTGTTCGAGACATGGAAAAGCAGCTTAAAGCAGATGAAGCTTGGGTGAATCGACCAAAACCAAAAATGGATGAGCCACAACCATCAGAACAATACCCTAGCCCATTTGCGGATCGCAGTGATAGCATAGGCCGGGCCAAAGTTATGCTCAATTTAATCCGCTTGGCACTTAAGAGTGATTCAACTCGGGTTGTTTCTTTATTTATTCGTGGCATGGACGAAAAACCTCCTATCCCAGGTGTAACAGAAGGGCATCATGGACTTTCTCATCACGGCCGTAATCCCGCAAAGATTGAGCAACTCAAAATTGTAGAGCGATTGGAAATACAAGTGTTTCACGACTTCCTTGCTTCTTTGCGTGACACCAAAGAAGGATCGGGAACTCTTTTAGATAATACACAAGTCCTTATAGGAAGCAATTTAGGAGATGCCAGCGGTCATGGAACCACCAATCTTCCAATCCTTTTGGCGGGCGGGGGATTCAAGCATGGCCAGCACATCGCAGGCGACACTAAAAACAACACACCACTTGGTAAACTTTTTGTCAGCATGCTTCAACGATTTGGCATGGAAACAAACAGTTTTGGGTCTGGAACAGGAACAATCACAGGCTTAGTTTAAAGCTTTAATCCCGCTAGATGGTTTTTATAACAACAATGCTCACTACCCTAAACAGATCATGAACATGAAAACTTTTTGCTTTGTCATTGTACTAGGATTCCATTTTATCCCTCCAGCATTTACACATGCTGATGATGCTGCAACTGCATTTAAATCCCGGGTTATGCCTGTGCTTTCTGCGCATTGCACCAAATGCCATGGAGAAGAAAAACAGAAGGGGAAAGTAAACCTTTCCGGTGTTCGCACACTTGAACAATTTAGTGCAGATGCAAAACTCTGGTTTCGGGTTTTAGAGCAAATCGAATCAGGAACGATGCCACCCAAAGGTGAAAAACCTCTTACAACTGCAGAAAAACAAACTCTTGCTTCATGGACAAATGTTGAACTCGCTGACTGGCTTTCAAATGTTGAACAAAAAGAAGGGCGAAGTAAATTCAGGCGCTTCAATCGAAACGAATACGCAAACACCATTCATGATTTATTTGGCTTTAGACCAGCAGTAGTTCGAAATCTTCCCATAGATGGGAGAGTAGATGGTTACGATAAAATAAGTGCAGCGCTACCTTTCTCTTCTGCAAGTGCAGCAGGTTTTGTCAAAATAACAGAAGATACTCTTGACCGGGTAATGAGGCCCTATCCGAAATCAGGCGAAACAAAATATCGTCTGTGGGCAGGCGCTAGCGAGCAATCCGCAGGCCATATTCTCGAACTCGAAGATGGCACCATGGTTTCCTTTAACACCGATACAACATCTGGCCCATTACGATTGAAAAACAAAGAGGGCAAACTTCAAGGTGCGCCGGGAACCCGCATTCCGGGAATTCACAAACTTCGCATTTCTGTTTACGCCTATCAAACCGATAAGCCTATAGTTTTTGGAATTTATGCAGGGCACACCGGGGCTTATCCACAGATGATTGATCTTGTCAAAGTTCTTGAAGCCCCGCCAGGTAAACCAGCTATTATCGAAACTGAAATATACCTTCGAACCAGCGACAACAACGATGTTGCAGAAGTCTCTGATGGTTTCAGACTGATTCCTTTTGGCTTAGGGGTTCAGGTGCCAAAGAATACCTTGGCCAAAAATTGTAAAGGCCCAGGGTTAGCGGTTCAATGGGTGGATATCGAAGAACCCGAACTTCCACTTTTAGGAAACCGCTGGCTAAGTGCTGACCTTTCACCTCAGATGGCTGAAACATTTCTACGGCCAAATACCACTTTAAAACTTTCGAAACTAAGCCGTGAGGAAGTTATTGCAACAATGCAAAAAACTTTTAAACGAGTGGGCATGTGTCTTTTCCGTAGAGAACTTACTGATATAGAAATGGTTACAATTACAGCTAACTTCAGCAAAGAAATCGATGCGGGGGTATTTTTAGCAACCGCCCTAAGGAATCAAATCTCAGCCTTAATGACTGCCCCAGATTTTCTTTGCATCGTCGAACAACCAGGAAGATTAACCAACTTCGCACTTGCTTCGCGCCTTTCCTA
>CAXNFS010000064.1:0-12886 GCA_964201235.1 Gemmataceae bacterium
CTGAAAATGAGGAATCCTGAACCGTAGGTGCGCACCTTACTAAGGTTCATACCGTTAAGAATAGCGCCCATTGCATGTTCGCGAATACCGAAGTGGAAGTTTCGTCCGAGGTAGTTATTGGCTTCGAAATCGCCAGCAGCTTCCTTGCCGTCTTTCTTGAAGGTAAGTCTAGTTTTGGTGCTAGGTGCAAGATCTGCAGAACCACCGATAAGCCATGGTACATTAGGAGCAATTGCATTGAGGACTTCAGCAGAAGCAATACGGCCAGCTTTGCCTTTGGCATCTGCAGGGTAAGTGGGGATATCTTTATCCCAACCTTGTGGAAGTTCTCTCTTTTCCATCAATTCAAGTTGGTTGGCGAGTTCTGGATGCACCTTCTTATATTCTTGGAATAACTTGTTCCAAGCTGCGCTAGCATCAGCGCCTCGTTTGCCAAGAAGGTCTTGAAAATGTTGGTAAACGCCTTCTTGCACTTCAAAAGTTTTATCGGGATCGATTCCATAATTAATCTTAGCACCCTTGATGGCGGCTTCGCCCAAAGGTTCACCGTGTGCTGAATGATGATCTTCCTTGCCGGGTACCCCCCAAGCAATTAAACTGTCGATAATAACCAAGGTTGGTCTATCAGAAGTATGATGGAAGGCGTTGATTCCGCGTTCGATCATATCGAGATCGTTGGCATCAGCAATGCGGGTCACATTCCAGCCAAGGCCGATAAACCGAGTTGCAACATCTTCAGAGAAAGCAAGGCTAGTATGGCCTTCAATGGTGATACGATTGTTGTCGTAAATCCAGCAAAGATTGGAAAGCTTTAGGTGGCCTGCAAGAGAGGCAGCTTCGTTAGAAATACCTTCCATCATGCAACCATCGCCGCAAATGGAGTAGACATTATATTTGAAAAGTTCGAATCCTGGTCGATTGTAATAGGCAGCCAACCATCGCTCTGCCATAGCCATACCAACGGAGGTTGCGAGGCCTTGGCCTAAAGGTCCGGTGGTAGTTTCAACGCCACTAGTCCAATGGTATTCTGGATGACCAGGGGTTTTGCTATCGAGTTGACGGAAGTTTTTGATGGCATCCAGTGATACAGCGGGTTCATTAATGATGGAGTAATTTTCTCCAACAGTTTTAACTCCTGCAAGGTGGATCATAGAATAAATAAGCATTGAAGCATGACCAGCTGAAAGCACAAAGCGATCGCGGTTGGGCCAGATAGGGTTAGCAGGATCAAAGTTTAAGAATTTCTGCCAAATAGTGTAAGCTAGTGGCGCTAATGAAACTGGAGTTCCGGGATGGCCTGAATTCGCTTTTTGCACAGCATCCATGGCTAAAGTTCGAATGGAATTGATTGATCTTTGTGCTGGTGTTGTGTTTCGATCAGAATGAAGAATTTCAGTTGCCACTTTTATAGAACTCCCATTAGAAAAAATCTTACTAATACAGTTGATATGCGACTAAACCCGATTCAACTAAAGGCTAAACTAACGAACAAATATTTTATTACAAGTAAAAATCACGACGATTTAATAAGAAAACCGGATTAGGTAAAATGCGACAAATATGTCTGTAAATGACTTTGATAAGTCAGCTTTGCAAATTGTCTTTGTCTTGGGGTTTGATGGGTGCTATGCTCATATTTGTTAATCATCATGTTATTTTCCCCGTTTGGTTTTAAATGAAAGGAAATCCCTTGAACAAGAATTTAGACCGCAGGAGTTTTATTGGAAAATCAAGCGCAATTGTCGCTGCAGCAACCTTTACCGGAACTGTAATTGCGCAAGATGATGCAGGCTTTGTTCTTCCAAAACTACCCTATGCATATGATGCTCTTGAACCTTTTATCGATGCCAAGACTGTCGAAATTCATTACGACAAACATCATCGCACTTATGTATCAAATCTTAACAAACTGCTTGCAGGAAATAAAGATTTGATGAAGATGGATATTAATCAACTGGTTAGCAATATTTCCAAGGTTCCCGAAGCCATTAGGCAGGGTGTAACCAACAACGCAGGTGGCAATGCCAATCACATTTTATATTGGGATGTGATGGGGCCAAAAGCAGGTGGAAACCCATCCGGTGCGATTGCCAAGGCTATCGATCAATCTTTTGAAAGCTTTGATAAGCTTAAAGAAAAAGTCAATCAAGCAGGTTTAACTCGCTTTGGTAGCGGTTGGTCATGGCTGGTTGTTGATGCAACCAAGAAACTTCAAGTTATTAGCACTGCAAATCAGGATAGCCCTTTAATGACTGGAAATACCCCGATTCTTGGTATTGATGTTTGGGAACATGCTTATTATTTGAAATACCAAAACAAAAGGGCTGATTACTTAGCCGCTTGGTGGAATTTGGTAAATTGGAAAGCTGTTTCAGATCGCTTTGGCGCTGCGATTTCCAAGAGCTAAGCTATTTGTTTAAATAGCTATTAGTTTAAGAAAAGAGGGAGGTACTTAGGTGTACTTCCCTTTTATTATCTTGAGTTTGCAGGCTGTCGCAATGCCCGCATCGATTCCCATTGCTCAGGCGACATCACCACTTCTCTTGCTGAACTACCGTTGTAGGTGCCAACGATTCCATCTTCAGCCATGAAATCGATAAGCCTTGCAGCCCTGCCGTACCCTACCCCCAGAGATCGTTGGAGCAATGAAACGCTGCCCCTGCCTTCACGAATTACAACTTCGACAGCAGCTTCGTATAAATCATCACGAGACCTGAGCTTTTCAGCAAGATCTTTGGAAGCTGAATCATCCTCTTTAGTTTCAAGTTGCATAAGTTCTTGTGCATAGCAAGGATCGCCCTCAAGATTTTCGACGATATTGCTGATTTCTCGATCGCTTGCAAAAGTGCCCTGTGCTCGAACAAGAATGCTGGTGCCTGGGGGAAGAAATAGCATATCGCCTTTGCCAAGAAGTTTGTCCGCGCCCATTTCATCAAGTACAACTCTAGAGTCGGATTTGTTGACAACCTTAAAACAAATTCTTGCAGGCATGTTGGATTTAATAAGGCCAGTTATAACATCTACAGTGGGTTTTTGAGTAGCAACGATTAGATGGATACCCGCAGCTCTGGATTTTTGAGCAAGCCTGATGATATGGGTTTCGACTTCCTTTTTCATCGTCATCATCAGGTCGGCCATTTCGTCAATAAATATTACGATGTAAGGCATTTTGGCAGGGATTTTGCTGCGATCCTCGCCCTCTGCGGGTTCAACTCTGCGCATGACTTCATCCCCGCCCAGTTCGTTGTAGCTTGCGATATTTCGAACTTTGGCGCGCCTTAGCAGTTCGTATCTTTCTTCCATTTTTTCAACAGCCCATGAAAGGATTGCTTCCGCCTTCTTCATGTCGTGAACCACGGGATGCATCATGTGGGGGATTTTTGTAAAGTTGCTAAGTTCAACAACTTTCGGATCGATCATGATCATTTTGATTTCATCGGGTGTACGAGTCATCAGCATGCTTAAGATGATGGTGTTCATACAAACAGATTTACCGGTGCCTGTGCTACCAGCGATGAGAAGGTGAGGCATGTCTGCAAGGTCGTAAACCAAGGGCCTGCCTTCAGAATCTTTACCTAAGAATAGAGGTATCTTTAAACTCTTAAGTCTTGGACCGGTGGATTGCAAGACTTCTTTAAGGCGTACTTCGGCTCTAATTTCGTTGGGGATTTCTACGCCAACGGTGTTTTTCCCTGGTATGGGCGCCACGATTCTAACGCTGGGAACTTTTAAGTTTAAAGAAATATCATCATTCAATCTGGTGACTTTGTTAACACGCAATCCGGTTTCAAGTGCCAGTTCAAATTGGGTTATAACAGGCCCAGTATTAATTCCCACAACTTTGATGTTAAGTCCAAAATCTAAAAAGGTTTTTTCAAGCAACACGGCTCTATCTCGTAAATCCTGCTCCTGTGTATTTACAGCAAGGGGCTTAGGATCTTCAAGTAAGCTCATCGGGGGAAGTTCATATTTTTCTGAAGTGGTGTCTACTAGCAATGCCGCTGCAGCTTTGTTCTCTTGTTTGGTGTTAAATTTTTCATGATGGAATATGGGGATACCATCATCCACCTTTTCCTGACTCTTTGCTCGAGCTTTGGTAACTGGTTTTTCTATTACAAATTCTTTGCTTTCAATCTTGATGGGATCGGTATGATTATCAGTTTTAATTGGGAGTAAATTCTTGAAAATCTTGAGAATTGAACCTAAAAGTCGAGTTATAAAAACTAGCAACTTAAGCAGATTGGTTAAGCAAAACCTTAGACCTATACCCAAGGTATTCCAGACAGCGGGTAAAGCCAGAAATGATGCTGCTAATGCAACAACGATAGCAATGGGTAGAACTAACCATTCAGGAATGATATTTCGTGATTCTAAAAATAGCAGTGCGCCTAGACTACCCCCGGATCCTGCGGGTGAAACCATAGGAAGAAAATCTTGATTAATGGTTGCAATGACTGAAGCTGCAGGAATTAAGGTTAGCCAACCTGCAAGGCGGAGTATCCAAGTTAAAGGGTGATTTCTAAGTAGAAGGCCAAAAACCAAAGTAAACCAAGTGCCTAAAATAAAAAATGAAGAAAGTCCTAGGAACTTGAAGAAGGAGGATGAAATCCAGGTTCCCAAAGGTCCCAACGGATTTTTTGAAGTCGTGCCCGGAAGTTCATACTGCGTAGGGAAAGAAGGATCTTGCCCCAGCATTGCAATGCCCAGAGCAAAACCAAAAAATAGCATACCAGTGGCTACAGCGTCCCAAAACCAATTTCTTGGTGAGGTTGGCTCAACTGGTTTTTTTGTTGCAAAGAACAAATTTCGACCTTGAAGTAAGACCTTGTAATGGAAACAAAAATATAGAAAGAGTGGCCTTGTCGCTCCATCTCCATTAAAACTTTAGCTTAAAGAGGCAAAAAAATGATAAAGGTTGCACTATTTGAACCGGAAATTCCGCCCAACACGGGCAACATAGCACGATTATGCGGGGCAGTGGGGGTACCTTTACACCTTATTGGTCGGTTGGGGTTCCGGATTGATGATAAATCCCTTCAGCGGGCAGGTCTCGATTATTGGGATGCTGTATCGATTCATACCCACAATACTCTTGAGGAGTATGAAAAAATCGTGCCCCCAGGCAGGCTGTTTTGCTTTTCCAGCAGAGCCACAAAGCCCTTTACTCAAGTTCATTTCCAACCAGGAGATGGGCTTCTCTTTGGGCCCGAATCGCAAGGTTTGCCAAACTGGATTCTAGATAAGTATCCAACTAATCAGATTCTGATTCCTATGCCGGGTTCTAATTCGATTCGAAGTTTAAACTTGGCAACCTCGGTTGGGATTGCCGTTTATGAGTGTTTGCGCCAATTGCACGGCTGGTAAAAATTATTGCTTATCGGTTATGCCAATACTCATTGCAGTAGGAGGAAATTTCAAGACGATAAAATTATAGTTCGAAGTGATTACAATTTTACGGAGGTTGGAATGGAATCCGTAATAACGCTGCCTAATCTTGATAATATCAAGCAGCATATACACGAAAAGCTATGCCTTAGGGAAAATCTTGACCCAAGTTCATCACCATTAAAAATCAACAAAATAACTCGGTCGGGCAAGATGTGTGGATTGTTCTTTGAAATCAAAGGCCCAAGAATGGTTCGATGTTATGCCCTTTGGGCAGGTGATGAAGAACGGATTCTGTTTTACGATTCAGCGGGCCAGCGCTTTGCAGAAACCAAGGTTCATGAAGGGCCCGATTTGCGAAGAATTGCTGCTTAATCTTTTATAACGAAGTTTAACATTATGCCTTACCAACCTATTCTTGGCACTCTTGCTTATGTTTTATCGAAAGATAAAAACAAGGTTTTGATGATTCACCGTAATAAAAATCCGGAGGATCATCACTACGGGAAATATAATGGTATCGGGGGTAAACTTGAACCCTACGAAGATGTTTTATCAGGATGCAAGCGCGAAATTTGGGAAGAAGCAGGAATCGAATGTCTCGATATTTCCCTTCGTGGCACGATAAGCTGGCCTGGTTTTGGCAAAAAAGGCGAACCCTGGTTCGGTTTCATATTTATTGTCAATGATTGGTCGGGTGAGGTTATGACCGATAACCCCGAGGGGACCCTCGAGTGGGTTGCAATTGGTGATGTTTTGAACAAGAATTTGTGGGAAGGTGATAAATATTTCATCCCTTTTGTTTTTGATTCGAAGAAGAAGCTATTTCATGGCGTGATGCCTTATCATGAAGGCAAACCTACCTCTTGGGATTACCAGTTTGGTAGTTGAATCCACCTCTTTTTCTTAAATATAACCCTGTTATTTCCTTCTATAAGTTGTCTGCTAGCCTTAAAACAGTTAGAATTAACATTTGTAGAACAAAATTTACTTAGGGGTTATTGGCAATGAGCGAAAATTCTGGCAGCGATCGATGGAAAACTCTTGCAGATGAACTTGGCCTTCCCCCTGAAAACCCGGTTTCAGATGTTGGTGCTAAAATCGCTGTGAATCCGCATAATGTTGAGCCGGCACAAGACACCTCCCTCGATGAAGATTTTTTGACCTTTAGCAAACCAAAACCTGTGCAGCGCCAATTAGAACTATCTAAAACCCCCCCTGTAAAAACATTTCCTGTACCGAAGGTAGAACCCCGCCCCCAACCTAAAGAAACTTTTGTTGAAGTTGAAGAGATTCTTGAAGTTACTTTTGGATCGCATCGGGTTCAAGAACAAGCGCAATCAAATAAAGCACAGGTGCATAGCCCGATTGTGGACGCAGAGATTGTAGATTCGAATGAAAATTCAATAAGGGAAGAATCTGAAACTCAAGGAGAGGAATCAACGGGTTCGGATCGAGGTCGAGGCGGTAGAGGTGGCGATCAGGATAGAGGAAACCGTGGTCGAGGCCGGGGTGGTCGAGGTCGAACTGATAGTCGAGGTCGTGATGATAATCGTAATTCCAATCAGAATAGAAATAATCCAATCCCAAGCCGTGATCCTGAAGGTGAAATAGCCCCTGCAAAAATGCAACCTGCGCCTGTACGAAATGAAAGGGCAGCTCCAGTTGCTTTTGCCCAAGGTCCTGATTCTCGAACTGTAATTTCTGATGATGAAGTACTATCTGGGCCAGAATCTTATGGCTCGCATCATCCAGAACAAGACGGTGAAATAGACGAGATTGACCTCAGCACTTGGAGTGTTCCTTCATGGGAAGATTTAATTGCTTCACTTTATAAACCTTAAGGTTGTATCTAGGAGTTTATAAAGTATGTCTGATGCCGTGATTGATATTGTTGGGCCAGATTCTCTTCCTGTGATAGTGAAGTTGTACAATCAGATATTTCGTCCGGTGCGAGAAATTGGTGGGTTTCGCAGAAGGTATCAAGGTCGTCATAATGTTCTGCAATTGATAGCCCGGGTTGGTGATGAACCTGTAGGTTTTTTTGTAGGTTTTGAACTAAAACCTTCAATATTCTTTACTTGGTTTTATGGGGTTGTTCCGGAATATCGACGCATGGGAATAGCTTCTCAATTAATGGAAGCGGTTCATGAGTGGGTGCGCGAGCAGAAGTATGATTCGGTTCGATTTGAATGTCATAATCAGCACCGCCCGATTTTGCACCTTGGTATTGCCAAGGAGTATGACATCGTGGGCATTCGTTGGGATCCCGATCGTGGGACTAATCTGTTACTATTTCAAAAAGACTTTTTTCATCATTAAGCTGCTGTTTATGCAACTCAGTTGGCAGCATTAATATTTAGAAAATTCTGGAGAAGCTTAGGGCCTTCAATTGAAAGAAAGCTTTCAGGGTGGAATTGCACGCCATGAAGTTCCCAAGATTTATGGCGTACGCCCATGATTTCACCCTCTGCAGTCCAGGCAGAAACTTCGAAATCTGGATTGGTGAAAGTTTCTTTCTTAATAACAAGGCTGTGGTATCTGGTTGCATCGAATGGGTTCGACAGGCCTTTGAAAACCCCTTTGTTATCATGATGAATAGGGGAAATTTTGCCATGCATGATCCGGCTATTTCTGATCACTTCACCGCCAAAAACATGGCCAATGCACTGGTGGCCTAGGCAAACGCCAAGAATAGGAAGTTGGCTGGCAAAAGTTTTTAAAACTTCGTTGGAAATACCCGCTTCTTTGGGTGTGCAGGGTCCGGGGGAGATGATTATTTTTACAGGGGCTAGTTTTTTTATCGACTCAATATCAATTTGATCATTGCGGAATACCCGTATATCCAAAGAAGCATCAATTTCTCCGAGCCTTTGCACTAAGTTGTAGGTAAAGGAATCATAGTTGTCGATTACAAGAATCATACTTGCTCCCTAGTAGGGTCGGAAATCAGGAGGGCCTGTTTTCTGGTGGTGGCTCGAAATTTAAGCGCTTGATGAAGCCCGCTGCTTCTTCCGCAGCCTTGAGTCTGTCCATGCCGGCATCGGCTATTTCAATCGACAACGGGCCATCATACTGAATTATATTTAAAGTACGGAAAATACTTTCCCAATCGATATGCCCATGGCCTGGGCAGCGAAATTCCCAGCCACGCCTAGGGTCACCAATCGGCAGGCAGCCATTTAAAAGCCCATTTCTACCGCTTAGGCGAACTGCAATATCTTTCAGGTGGACATTGAAAATGCGATCTGGGAAGCGGAGTAAAAATTCGCAAGGATCAATTCCCATCCAGTAAAGTTGTGCTGGGTCGAATGTAAATCCAAACTCTTCGCGGTTGTCGAGGGAAGAAAGGGCCCTTTCTGCACTGGGAAGATCAAAGGCCATTTGGCCGGCATGAACTTCATAGGCGTATTTTACCCCAGCGCCTTGAAAGTTATCAAGTATGGGGTGGAGTTTTTCAGCGAAGAGTTGAAAAGCTTCTTCGATTTCGGCTTGGTTTGGTTGGGGGTAGCCGGTGATGCGATTCCAAATAGGAGATCCGCTAAATCCGGAAATGATGGAGATGCCCATTTTTTGGGCGGCAATTGCAGCAAGGCTTAGTGCTTCGCTGGTTCTTTCCCGAATACCATCTGGGTCACCATCGGCCCAGATTTCTTCAGGTAAAATGCGTTGGAGTACCGAATCAGCAGGGTCGCAAAGTGCTTGGCTGATGCGATGCATGCTTAAAACAGGGATAGACATTTCGAAACGAGAGAGCAGGTCGAGGTTATCTTGTAGTTTTGAATCATCGGATTGGGACTGCCAAACATCAAAATGTTTGCCCCAAGAGCATAATTCAAACCCTTGATAGCCCCATTCTGCAGCCAAGCCTGCAAGTTCATCCAATGCAACATCGGACCAAGACCCACTATGTAAAATGATCGGCCTAGTCATGGTGTTTGGTATCCTTACCTATAAATGTTTAACCCAGCAATAAAGCTGGGTCGCCAAGGTTGATAACTAGATTTTGTCATCGGAGTTATCGGTTTTTTGTGGTGGTGCTTCTACCACGGGCAAAGATCTTGATTTTGCTGCTGGTGCCTCGGGTGCTGTAGTTGGTGCGGTGGGAGCAGGTTTTTGTAGCACCGAAGTAAACTGCTCATCTTCTTCATCATCAATATGAAGTTCATTGATTTCGTTGTTATCAAGATCTTTTCTAAGGAGTAAAAAGATGAAGGTTGCGGAGCACCAGAAATAGCTGTAGCCAAACCCTACTACAAGCAAGAAAAATCCACCCAGCCAGATAGCAACAAGGCCTGCACCGATGATATTCCACCAGACAAGAGATTCTTTCTTGCTGCGTGTTTCGGAATCAAAACCGAGATACTTGCGGTAGGCGGTTTGATCCACTTTTCCATCGACCACAATATTTTCGCCATCGACCTTGGCGCCTTGTAGAAGTAATTCGCGCCACCCAAACGAGGTAGGGGCGTAAATAAAAAGGTATTCAGGGGAACGATTTACAGATTGAATAAAAGGCGTGCTAGCGACAGACCATTTGGCAAGGTAAACGCCAAAGGAAGCCATAAACCCAATGAAAAATACAACAATGATGCCGTAACTTACTGCAAGCAGATTGTAGGCGATATAGTTCCAAGCTCTGGTGTAAAGATACTGGATTCCTCTGCTAAAACTTTCCCAGCTATCAAGCCCTTCGGAACTAACGGTTACTACCATAAGTGGCCAGCCTAAAAGGCCAACTAGGACGAGCGCCATGATAAGGCCAAGGCCCATGAAAACGCCCCAGAACAATCCGCTAATAAAGATATCGCCGAGAACTGGAATCATCCCTAAGAGTGAGAAAACCATAATGACGAGAAAAAGAAAGATTGCAATCATAGGGCAAAAAAGTGGCGCAGAGATAAAGTTAGCCATATTTTCTCGGGCGTACTTTAAGGCACCTAAAGCCCCGATGTTTTCATTGCGAGCAATTTGAACAACAACAATTCTTGAAATTGCGCCACCAAAGAACGACCAAACAGCAATTACCCAAGTTAGTGAAAACAAGAAGTAAAGCCTTTGGGAAAAAGTTGCTTCAGGATGGATCAACAATAGTGCGGGACGAATTACTTTTACAAGTGGTTCAATTAAAACAGGAACTTCTTGGATGATTACCCAGTCCCAAAATCTCCCAACACTCCAAGGAATGCCACTTTGGCCCGTTGCAAGAAGATAAGGGTTTGGTCCGCGTTCTTCAAACCAAGGCCAGGTTGTCAAAAGGCCTCTAGGCTTACTTGTGCCAATAAGAGAATTGACATATTCCATGCGATCTCTGCTTATTTTACCTTGGTTAATAAGAAAAGAGGTTTTTAGGCCAGCTCCCAACTCATTTTGACCAAGATTTACTTCTTTTAAAGTCGTAAGTTCTTCTTCGGTTTCTACAAGATCTTCGAGCTCAAAGGATTGATACAAGCCACCTACACCTGCTGCTTGGTGCATCAGGTTCCAAGTTTCTCGGTCTTTTTTAAATGTTGACCAAGGATTTGCTGATTTAGCATAAAGCGTGGCCGACCATTGAGGGGGCTTAGCATCATAACCAAGGGTGAAAATGAACGAAAGGACCCACCAACCGGTTGCCGTGGTAAGAATACCCAATGCTGCTAGAAGAAGTTTTGATGTATCAAATGCTAGTGAAAAAGAGCGAAAGATTACCAACCACGGTAGGATTTGGGTTATATCTTGAGCAGGTTGTGGCTCTTGTTTCATTTGGAACTCCTTTATTATTGCTGCAATTTGAATCTCTGACGGTTGCTAGTTTAAAGCTTTTCACCATCAGGGGCAATTATAAAGGTAGTTTTCAGAATGGCAAACAATAAGGCCGGCAGGTTTCCCTGTCGGCCTTTAAAAATCAAATTTAATTTAGCTTAGAAGACTAGTGCAAGACCAGCATTAAAGCCGTCAAAAATTCTGAAGGTGCTTGAGTAAGTCGGGTCTAAACCACCCCAGCTAAAATTCACTGGATTTGGTGATGCAATAGTATTGAAGAACATCATAACATCGTAGTTGACCCGGAATTCAATTCCTTCAACTGGGTACCAGGCCATACCAACCGATGGTTGAACTTCTGGAACAATGGTGTAAACAGTTTTGGATCGTTTGCTAATCGGCGTGGCATTTTTAACATAGCTAAATTCATACTTGGCTCTTTCTTTTACAATGTTAGCAAACAGCGCGGCCTGAATATCCACTTGTGCTGCAAATCCATGGCCAAGATACCATTCCTGCATTAACCCTGCATTAATACCATACAGCCTGTTCGAAACGATATTTGTATAGGCGGCGGCATCATTCTGGCTGCCATTTCCTATGGCGTTAAGATCTGTTGCGACCCATTTGAACCGTTCCCAAATCCAAGCGAATCTTGGTCCGACCCCTGCACTTAACCTATAATCGTCAGTTTCATAAACCGGTTTACGGTACATTAATTCTACTTGTTGAAATCTTTGGGTGAATTCAATTGTCATCAAGTCTGCTGCATTCCAAATACCATACGCTGCAAATGGCGTTGCAAATGCTCCCAGTGCCACGGATGATGGCGCTCCTGCAGGTGAGTTTGGATCGATAACCGTTGGGACAGTGATAGTTGGTATTGTGCCTCCCTGGGCAGTTACCTGTGATGCAAGTGCAGGGTCAACAAAGGCAATAATATCATTTAATGGCCCGGCGTATTGTGATGGGTAGCCGTATACTGGAGATGAAATATAGCTTTCAGAACCTGTGGGTCCAATATTTAAATTCGGTGGAATTAAACTAGCGGTTGCAGAATAGTTTGCTTTTGCCAACCACAGGTAACTCAATGTGATGGAAGATTCGTCTGCGAATTTCCACCCGCCTTCAACTTTAAAACCAGGCATGTATGTGCTTGGTCCAGATACACTTTGAGTATTTAGTGCGTCTGCCATGCTGCCAATGAATGTTCCATTTGGGACATCTGATGCAACAATGGTAGAGCCGGTGCCTGTTCCTACGATGGCTTGGGGCCCAAGGTTTGTACCATCTATGGCATAGAAGCCACGATAAGCCACTGTTTGGCTTTTGATGGGGTTGGTTTGCCTATACATGGCGTAGGAGCCGGACATAAAGAAACCACCTGCGTCCGGTCTTGCATGGTAAAGAGGTAAAGGAAGATTGGGTTCCCCGGATGCGAGGTCCTGTGCAAATAGAATTGGTGTGCTTGTAGCAAGCCAGCCAGCGATTAAGGCTGCCGCTCCACGGATTAACTTTTTCATATTTCCCCCATCTCCTTCAACATTATTAAAGGTAAATCCTTTAATTTAAACCGAAGCCGGTACTTTAGCATGGCTATTCCCCCTGCCAAGCATTTCAAGAACAACAAAACCCCGGGAAAACTCCCGCTAGGGCAATAAATGCTGCCTTGTGAGTGCGCATGTATAAAGTCCTTTGATTTTGTGTCAATAGTAACTAAGCCAATTATTTGGAAAGTTTTAATGGGATCTTTGGC